>NZ_LDUL01000069.1:0-90629 GCF_001043615.1 Burkholderia sp. LK4 | reverse complement strand
TTCCCGCCCTCCCGATTCATTCCGGCACACATGCCGCCTCGCCGCAGCCCGACGCGACTGCGCGGGCCGCTGCCGGCACGCTCTCTTAAAAAGTGAACGACCGTACTTTTTTCGATGCGTTTGGCGGCCAAATCCTCTACAATCCGCCGACGCCCGATGCGCCGCCCGCGCGCCGGCGTTCTCCGCTTCGACCCCGACGCCGCTGCTGCGGCGCCAACGCGCGCCAGCGCGAGGAACCCGCTACCCGATCATGAAAGTCATCAGCTCGATCCATGAACTGCGCGACCAGCTGCGCGGACAGAACCGCACGGCGTTCGTGCCGACGATGGGCAACCTGCACGAAGGGCACCTGTCGCTGATGCGCCTCGCGCGCCAGCACGGCGACCCGGTCGTGGCGAGCATCTTCGTCAACCGGCTGCAATTCGGCCCGAACGAGGATTTCGACAAGTATCCGCGCACGCTCCAGGACGATATCGAGAAGCTGCAGCAGGAAAACGTCTACGTGCTGTTCGCGCCGACCGAACGCGACATGTACCCGGAACCGCAGGAATACCGCGTGCTGCCGCCGGACGATCTCGGCGGGATTCTCGAGGGTGAATTCCGGCCCGGCTTCTTCGCCGGCGTGTGCACGGTCGTCACGAAGCTGATGTCCTGCGTGCAGCCGCGCGTCGCCGTGTTCGGCAAGAAGGATTACCAGCAGCTGATGATCGTGCGCCGGATGTGCCAGCAGCTCGCGCTGCCGGTCGAGATCATCGCGGCCGAAACCGTGCGCGACGAGGACGGCCTCGCGCTGTCGTCGCGCAACCGCTACCTGACGACCGACGAGCGCAAGGAAGCGCCCGAACTCGCGAAAACGCTGCAGCGCGTGCGCGACAGCGTGCTCGGCGGCGAGCGCGACCTCGGCAAGCTCGAGCATCACGCGCGCACGCACCTGGCCGAGCGCGGCTGGCTGCCCGACTACATCGCGATCCGCCGCCGCGCGAACCTGATCGCACCGAGCGCCGCCGAACTCGAAGCCGGCGAGCCGCTCGTCGTGCTCGCGGCCGCGAAGCTCGGCGCGACGCGCCTCATCGACAACCTGGAAATCTGACGGGCCGCCCGCCCGCGCCTCTCACGACGCATCACGGAGACACCATGCAGCGCCACATGCTCAAATCGAAGATCCACCGCGCGGCCGTCACGCACTGCGAGCTGCACTACGAAGGCTCGTGCGCGATCGACGAAGACCTGCTCGAAGCGGCCGGCCTCATCGAAAACGAACGGATCGACATCTGGAACATCAACAACGGCGAGCGTTTCTCGACCTACGCGATCAAGGGCGAGCGCGGCAGCGGGATGATCTCGCTGAACGGCTCGGCCGCGCGTCGCGCGCAGCTCGGCGACCTCGTGATCATCGCCGCATTCGCGATGGTCGATGAAGCCGAGATTCAGGCCGGCTGGAAGCCGAAGCTCGTGTTCATCGACGACGGCAACAAGATCAAGGGCCACCGCGATCACGTGCCGACGCAGAACTGGACCTGACCTGACCTGACTGGCCGGCCGCCCGCGTGCCGCGGCGCGCGGAGCGGCCGTGCCGCTTGCGGTCGAAGGGTCGAAGGATCGAAGGGCCGGATGCCGTATGCCACGGGATCCGGCCCTTTCTCATTTCATCGCGTACCGGCCCGGCGGCCGCGCGATCAGGACGCCTTGGCGGCCCTCTCCGTCTTCTCGGCCTTCGGCGCGCGGCGTTCGGCCCATTCGACGATCGGCCGCCACTGTTCGAGATCCTTCTCGACCCGGCTCTTCGCGACGTCCCACAGCGTGAGGCCGTGCGCGGCGATCTGCACGTAGTTCTGCGTGTCGCGCACGTAGCCGAGCACCGGCAGGCCGAGCCCTTCGACGAACCGGTGAAGCTGGTCCGACGAGCGCGTGCGCGCATCGACCCGCATCCCGACGATCCCGACCTCGACGCTGCCCTTGCGCACGGCCTTCTCGCCGGCGAGGCGCTCCAGAAACTGCTGCGTGGCCAGAATATCGAACATCGACGGCTGCAGCGGCACGATCACCTTGTCGGCCAGTTGCAGCGCGACGTTGAGCCGGTTGCCGTGCAGCCCGGCCGGCGTATCGATCACCGCATATTCGAGGCCGCGCGGCGGCTTCGTCGGCGCGTCCGGATCGAGTTCCCATGCCTCGATTGCCGGCAGTCCGGCCGGCCGCTGGTCGAGCCACGCATGCGCGGACTGCTGCCGGTCCAGGTCGGCGAGCGCGACCCACGCGCCCTGCGCCGCGAAATAGCCGGCAAGATTGGTGGACAGCGTGCTCTTCCCCACGCCGCCCTTCGGATTCGCCACCACGATCACCGTCATGAATTCCCCCGAAAAAGCCGCGCGGCCCCTGCCGCGGGGCAGGCGCCGCTCGATTGCGGATACAGGGAGCGATGATATCGGCAAACGGGGTGTCACCGAAACGGGTTGCGCCGCGTTGCGTACGCCGGCTTACCCCGCCGACTTACCCACTTACCCCATTACGCACGCTGAACCGAGGCTTCCCGTGCGCCGAGCGCGAATGCGCCGCCGCCCAGCAGCGCCTGCACGGCGAGCGTGACGGCCCAGAACGCCGGGTATTCCCAGCCGCCGTTCGGCGACGCGAAGCTCCAGCCGTTCGGCAGATGCGCGGCGGTCGCGCCGAGCATGAACGGCAGCAGCACCAGCGCGGCGACGCGCACGCGGAAGCCCGCGAGCAGCGCCAGGCCGCCGGCCAGTTCGACGAACGTCGTCAGGTACGCGAGCCAGCCCGGCAGGCCGATCGACGCGAAGAACTGCGCGGTGCCGGGCAGCGTGAAGACGAACACCTTCTGCGCGACGTGCGCGAGGTACAGCACACCGAGCGCGACGCGCAGCAGGGTCGCGGCGAAATCGTTGAGGCGATTGGGGTTCATGGCGAATTCCTTCGTGAGTGGTGTGAATGGATCGCACTCTATTCGAATCGATTCGACCGATAAACGCGCCAATTCGCTTTAACTCATTCCCCAATGGAATCAATCGAGACGTAAAAAGGGGCATGACCGATCATGCCCCGCGACCTGCTTCAGTAACCGCTCTTGCCTTGTGTGGCGTTGCCGGAACCGGACTGGGCGCCGCCCGGTACGGACGAATCGCACGCATGCGCAACCGCCGACACGCCCAGCAGCGCCGCGAGCAGCATGCCCCACCACCATCGAGCCTTCATCGTCGCACTCCTCCAGGCGGACATCCGCCCTCCTGTGTTGTATGCGATCCGGCGGAAAAAGCGAGCATGGCCCGGCCCGCGTCAACGAAACTCGGCGTACAGCGCGTCGAGATCGAGATGGTCGGCGAACGAGTCGGCCAGCCGCTCGAGCGATGCCTCGCGCAATGCCGGATAGTCGATGCGCTCCGCGCCGTCGAGCCCGGCCCACGCGAGCAGCGCCGCGCATGCGTCGGGCGAGTCGAACAGCCCGTGCACGTAGGTCGCGAGAATCTGGCCATCGGCGGACACCGCGCCGTCCGGGCGTGTGGCGTCGGGTGCGGCGTCGGCTGCCAGCGTCAGCGCGGGCGACGCGAGCGCGGGCCCGTGCGTGTCGCCCATGTGGATCTCGTAGCCGCGCACGGCCGCCCCGCCCGGCAGCGCGAGATGCCCGGACACGTTCTTCAGCGTCTTGTCGCGCTGCAGGGTCGTGTCGAAATCGAGCAGCCCGAGCCCCGGCACGCTGCCGGGCGCCCCTTCGAGGCCGAGCGGATCGTCGAGCGTGCGGCCGAGCATCTGCATCCCGCCGCAGATGCCGATCACCTTGCCGCCGTAGCGCAGATGGCGACGGATCAGCGTGTCCCAACCCGCGTCGCGCAGCCATGCGAGATCGCGCTGCACGCTCTTCGAACCGGGCAGGATCAGGAGGTCGGCATCCGGGACAGGGCCGCTCTTCCAGTACGTGAATTCGACCTGCGGATGCGCGCGCAGCGGGTCGAAATCGGTGTGGTTGCTGATGCGCGGCAGCGCCGGCACGACGACGCGCAGCAGGCCGGCATCGCCGCGTGCGGCGGCGCTGCGCGCCTGTGCGGGCAGCATGTCCTCGGCGTCGAGCAGCAGGCCGTGCAGGTACGGCAGCACGCCGAACACGGGCTTGCCCGTCTGCGCACGCAGCCAGTCGAGCCCCGGTTCGAGCAGCTTGACGTCGCCGCGGAAGCGGTTGATCACGAAGCCGCGCACGCGTGCGCGCTCGCTGTCCGACAGGCACGCGAGCGTGCCGACGAGGTGCGCGAACACGCCGCCGCGGTCGATGTCGGCGACGAGCACGACCGGGCAGTCGACGCGTTCGGCAAACCCCATGTTCGCGATGTCGCCTTCGCGCAGGTTGATCTCGGCCGGGCTCCCCGCGCCCTCGACGATCACCGTGTCGTAGCCGGCGCGCAGGCGCGCGTACGACTCGAGCACCGCTTCGAACGCGACCGGCTTGTAGCCGTGATACGCGCGTGCATCGAGGTTCATGCGCGCCTTGCCGTGAATGATCACCTGCGCGCCGCGGTCGCTCGTCGGCTTCAGCAGCACGGGGTTGAAATCCGTATGCGGCGCAACGCCCGCGGCCAGCGCCTGCAGTGCCTGCGCGCGGCCGATTTCGCCGCCGTCGGCCGTCACCGCGCTGTTGAGCGCCATGTTCTGCGGCTTGAACGGCGCAACACGCGCGCCGCCGCGGCGCGCGAGCCGGCACAGGCCCGCGACCAGCGTGCTCTTGCCCGCGTCGGACGTCGTGCCCTGGATCATCAGCGTGCCGCGCGGCCGCGGCTCGGGTGCATTCATCGTGTAAAGGTCGTCGCGAAGCAAAGGCCGCATTATCCCCCGCGCCGGTGTGCCCGCGCCGTTACAATCACGCGATGATTCCGCACGACCTCACCTTCGTCCTCGGCGGCGCACGCTCGGGCAAGAGCGCGCACGCCGAGCGCCTCGCCGCCGACAGCGGCCGCCCCGTCACCTACATCGCCACCGCAACCGCCGCCGATGCCGAATTCGCGCAGCGCATCGCGCACCATCGCGCGCGCCGGCCGGCCGCCTGGGGCTTCGCCGACGCACCCGTCGACCTCGCCGGCACGCTCGCGCGGCTCGACGATCCGCACGCGTGCCTGCTCGTCGACTGCCTGACGCTGTGGCTCACGAACCTGCTGTGCCCGGCCGACGGCGAACCGCTCGACGATGCGCAGTACGCGGCGCAGGTCGACCGGCTCGAGCACGCGTTGCGCGGCGCGCGCGCGAAGGTGATCGTCGTCAGCAACGAGATCGGGCTCGGCGTCGTGCCGCTCGGGTCGGTCACGCGCCGCTACGTCGACGAACTCGGGCGCCTGAACCAGCGTGTCGCCGCGCTTGCGACGCGCGTGACGCTGCTCGTCGCCGGGCTGACGCTCGACCTCAAGACGGGAGCGCCGTCATGCTGATGCTGTCGCTGCCCGTAGTCGCGATGTTCGCGGTTGCGGCCGCGATCATCGACCGCGCGATCGGCGAACCGGCCGGTTGGCATCCGCTCGTCGCGTTCGGCCGCCTCGCCGCGCGCATCGAAGGCGCGCTGAACACGGGCCGGCGCGGCCGCGTGAGCGGCGTCGCCGCATGGATCGCGGCGGTCGTGCCGCCGGTCGCCGTCGCGGCATGGCTCGCGGCCGTGCTGCCATGGCCGCTCGCGGCCGCGCTGCACATCGCCCTGCTGTGGTTCGCACTCGGCGCGAAAAGCCTCGCCGACCACGTCGCGCCGATCGCCGCGGCGCTGCTGCGGCGCGACCTCGGCGCCGCCCGCACGCTCACCGCGCGCATCGTGTCGCGCGACACGAGCGACGCGGACGAAGGCGCGCTGTCGCGTGCGGCCGTCGAATCCGCGCTCGAGAACGGCAACGACGCGATCTTCGGCGCGCTGTTCTGGTTCGTCGTCGCAGGCGGCCCCGGCGCGCTGCTGTTCCGGCTCGCGAACACGCTCGACGCGATGTGGGGCTACCGCACGCCGCGCTTCCTGACCTTCGGCTGGGCCGCCGCGCGCCTCGACGACGCGCTCAACTGGTTTCCCGCGCGCCTGACGGCCGCGAGCTACGCGCTGCTCGGCGACACGGCCGCCGCATGGCGCTGCTGGCGCACGCAGGCACGCCACTGGGACAGCCCGAACGCGGGCCCGGTGATGGCCGCCGGCGCCGGCAGCCTGAACGTGCAGCTGGGCGGCCCGGCCGTCTATCACGGCGAGATCGAGGATCGTCCGGCGCTCGGCACCGGCGCGACGGCGAGCGCCGTCCATATCGTCGCCGCGTTGTCGCTCGTCACGCGCACGCTTGCCCTGTGGCTCGCGCTGCTGGTCGCGAGCGGCGCACTCGTCATGGCCACCCATCATGTCTGACACCCGCATCACGCACGGCGGCAACCTGCATGAAGCCGCACGCCGCCACGGCATTCCGTACGACACGTGGCTCGACCTGTCGACCGGCATCAATCCGGTCGGCTATCCGGTGCCGCCCGTCCCGGCCGACGCATGGCGCCGGCTGCCCGACGACGGTGACGGCCTCGCGGCCCGCGCCGCGCAGTACTACCACGCGCCCGATCCCGCGCACGTGCTGCCGGTGGCCGGCAGCCAGGCTGCGATCCGCGCATTGCCCGCGCTGCTGCCGGCCGGCGACGCCGGCGTCGCGACGCTCGCGTACGGCGAATACGCGCCCGCTTTCGCGCGACACGGCCATCGCGTCGTCGCGCTCGACGTCGGCACCGATACGTTGCCTGCGACGCTGCGCCACGTCATCGTCGGGAATCCGAATAATCCGACCGCCGAATTCGTGCCGCCCGAACGCCTGCTCGGCTGGCATGCGCAACTGGTAGCGCGCGGCGGCACGCTGATCGTCGACGAGGCGTTCGCCGATACGGGCGCGACGCAGTCGCTCGCGCCGCAGGTCGATCGCCCGGGGCTCGTCGTGCTGCGTTCGGTCGGCAAGTTCTTCGGGCTCGCCGGCATCCGCGCAGGCTTCGTGCTCGCGTGCCCCGGCCAGATCGTCGCGCTGCGCGACATGCTCGGCGCCTGGACGGTCGGCGGCCCCGCACGCCATGCGGTCGCCGCGGCGTTCGCCGATCGCGCATGGCAGGCCGCCGCCCGCGAGCGGCTCGCGGCCGACGGCGAGCGGCTCGCCGCACTGCTGCGCGCGCACGGCTTCGCTGCCCGCGCGACGCCGCTCTTCAGCTGGACCGACGACCCGCGGGCAGCGGCACTGCATGCGGCACTCGCGGCACGCGGAATCTGGACGCGGTACTTCCCGACACCGTCGAGCGTACGCGTCGGCCTGCCGGGCAGCGAAGCCGAATGGCAGCGCCTCCGCGACGCACTCGCGCACTGCGTGCCGCTGCTACAACGGGAATCCGCATGATTGCGCGCCTGTTGCGCCGGCTGACACCGGTCGCGATGCTGACCGCACTCGCTCACGCACCGCTCGTCCACGCCGACGTCACGACGCGCGACGACGCCGGCAACACCGTCACGCTGCCTGCACCCGCGCGGCGCGTGATCAGCCTCGCGCCGCACGCGACCGAGCTCATCTATGCGGCCGGCGGCGGCGCAAAGCTCGTCGGCACGGTCACGTACAGCGACTATCCGCCTGCCGCGCAAGCGATACCGCGCGTCGGCGACAACAAGGCGCTCGACCTCGAGCGGATCGCCGCGCTGAAGCCCGACCTGATCGTCGTCTGGCGGCACGGCAACGCCGAGCGGCAGACCGACGCGCTGCGCGCATTGCATATCCCGCTGTTCTTCAGCGAACCGAAGCACCTCGACGACGTATCGTCGTCGCTGCGCCGGCTCGGCACGCTGCTCGGCACGCAACCGGCTGCCGATGCGGCCGCGGCCGCCTATACGCGCGACATCGCGGCGCTGCGCGCACGTTATGCCGCGCGGGCGCCCGTCACGATGTTCTTCCAGGTCTGGGACCGGCCGCTGATGACGCTCAATGGCGCGCACCTGATCAACGACGTGATCGAGCTGTGCGGCGGCCGCAACGTGTTCGCGTCGCTCAGGCCGCTCGTGCCGACCGTCACCGACGAGGCCGTGCTCGCGGCCAATCCGGAGGCGATCGTGACGACGAGCGCGGGGGCATCGCGTACGGACGAACCGTTGCCGAGCCTGGCGCGCTGGCGCACGTGGCCCGCGCTGACGGCCGTGGCGCGCAACAACCTGTTCGCGATCGACGGCGATCTGCTGACGCGGCCGTCGCCGCGGATCGCGCAGGGCGCGGCCGCGCTGTGCGAGGATCTCGAAGCCGCGCGTGGGCGGCGGCCGGCGCGCTGAGTTCCGGCGGCTTGCGCGCCCGTCGCGCATCTGAACCCGATGCGTCGGTGTTCGAGACAGATCGACCGCGCGCCGCGTCGTTCAGATGCGGACGCCGGTGCGCCTATTCATCCCAGTGCACCACTTCCCACGCTCCCGTGGCGGCCTCCGCGCGCAACCAGACGACACCACCGGTCGGCACCGGCCGCGACAACAGCGTATCGAGCGGCACGCACAGTACATGCGCCGCGAACACGCGGATCACGCCCGCATGCGTGACCGCCCATTGCGGCCGGTCGAACCGTGCGACGGCATCGGCCCGCCGGGCGACCCGGGCAGCGAACCGCGCGACGCTTTCGCCGCCATGCGCGCACGCATGCATCAGGTCGGCCGCCCACGCATCGAGTGCCGCGCGATCGATATCGTCCCAGCGCCGCATCTCCCACGCGCCGAAATCCATTTCCTGCCAGTCCGCATCGCGTTGCAGCGGCACGCCGCATGCCTGCGCGATCCGCTCGGCAACGGACGCGCAGCGCGTCAGCGGGCTCGTCCAGACCTGTTCGGGAAGCGGCGCGCCGAGTAGCGACAGATGTGCGCGCACGGCCTGCGCGCCGGCGTCGGCCGGCGCGGCGAGCGGCACGTCGCTGCGTCCGTAGCAGATGCCCGGCTCGACACCGACGGCCGGATGACGGATCAGGACGACGTCCATCCGAGCACCACGAGATAGATCGCCAGTTCGCACAGCTGTTGCGTGAAGCCGAGACAGTCGCCGGTATAACCGCCGATCCGCTTCACGAAATAGCGGGCTGCCCACGCGCGCACGAGTACGAGCGCCACGCAGGCGGCGACGCCCATGCGCCAGTCGGGCCAGAACAGCCACGGTAATCCGAACAGCGCGGCGACACACGCCGCGCGCGCCCCCATCCGTTGCGCGACCGGTTTCGCCTTGCCTTCGGGCCGCACGTAGTCGAGCGTCATCAGCAGGCTCACGGCCGCCGCGCGGCTCGCCGCGTGCGCGGCGATCATCGTCCATGCGGCACGCAACGGCAGCATCGACGCGAGCGCCTGCCATTTCACGCCGAGTGCGATCACGAGCGCGACCGCACCGAACGTGCCGATCCGCGAGTCGTGCATGATGCGCAGCACGTCGTCGCGCGTATAGCCGCCGCCGAACGCATCGCAGCTGTCGGCGAGGCCGTCCTCGTGGAAGGCCCCCGTGGCGAGCAGCGTGGCGGCCATCGACAGCCCGACCGCGATCGACACGGGCAGCGCGCGCAGCGCGACCAGATACACGAGCGCGCCCCACGCGCCGACGCATGCGCCGACGAGCGGGAAATATCGCGCGGCCTGGTCGAGATCGCCGGCCGCGTAGCCGATCGCGCGCGGCACGGGCACGCGCGTGAAGTAGCCGAGCGCGACGAAGAAGTAGCGCAGTTCGGCCCGCACGCCGCGCGCGCGATCAGGCGTCACGATCGTCGACACCGGCGGATTCGAAGCTCGCCATTTCCGTGAGGAACGCGGCAGCCGCACGCACGAGCGGCAGCGCGAGCGCCGCGCCCGTGCCTTCGCCGAGCCGCAGGTCGAGCGCGAGCAGCGGCTTCGCGCCGAAATGCTCGAGCATGCGCCGGTGCCCGGCCTCGTGCGACGTATGCGAGAACACGCAGTAGTCGCGCACGCCGGGCGCGATGCGCTCGGCGACGAGCAATGCGGCCGTCGCGATGAAGCCGTCGACGAGGATCGTCATCCGTTCGCTCGCGGCCGCGAGATACGCACCCGTCATCATCGCGATCTCGAAGCCGCCGAACGTCGCGAGCACGTCGAGCGGCGCAATCGCGTGCGAGTGCTTGACGAGCGCACGGCCGAGCACCGCGCGCTTGTGCGCGAGGCCCTGGTCGTCGAGGCCCGTGCCGCGCCCGACGCACGCGTCGATCGGCACGCCGAGCAGGCGGCTCATCAGGCACGCGGCCGACGACGTGTTCGCGATCCCCATCTCGCCGAAGCCGATCACGTTCGTGCCGAGCGACGCATGCAGGCGCACGCGCGCCGCACCCGCTGCGAGCGCCGTCATCGCCTCGTCGCGCGTCATCGCCGGTTCCGTCGCGAAGTTGCGCGTGCCGCGCGCGACCGGCAGCGACACCAGGCGGTCGGACAGCGGCAGCGGCGACGCGACGCCCGCATCGACGATCTCGAGCGTGCTCTGCGCGACGCCCGAGAACGCGTTGATTGCCGCGCCGCCGGCGAGGAAGTTCGCGACCATCTGTGCGGTCACCGCTTGCGGATAGGGGCTCACGCCTTCGGCGGCAATCCCGTGATCGCCGGCGAACACGATCATCACGGGACGCTGCACGACCGGCCGCTCGGTGTGCTGGATCAGGCCGACCTGCAGCGCAACTGCCTCGAGCTGGCCGAGGCTGCCGGGCGGCTTGGTCTTGTGGTCGATCACATGCTGCAGGCGCTTGCGCAGCACGTCGTCGAGCGGTGCGATCGCGGGCGGGAAGTGGGTCGGGGTCGTCATCGGGAAGCCGTGTCGTGGGCGCGGCGTGCACCGCGCATCGGAAAAGGAAACGTCATTGTCGCTCGGGCCACGCCGGCAGCAGCGCGTCGCGGCCTTTCTCGCGGATCAGCACGAGCGGATAACCGAACGCGTCGCTCGCGCGCTCGGGTGTCAGCACGTCGTGCACGGGGCCGGCCCACGCGTGGCCACGGCCGTCGAGCAACAGCGCATGCGTCGCGAAACGCCGCGCGAGATTCAGATCATGGCACGAGAACAGCACCGTGCGCGGGCCCGCGTCGAGCCAGGCGGCCAGCGCGGTCAGGCAATCGATCTGGTGATGCAGGTCGAGATGCACGAGCGGTTCGTCGAGCAGCATCAACGGCGCGTCCTGGCACAGCGTCGCGGCCAGCGCGACGCGCTGCCGCTCGCCGCCCGACAGCGACAGCACGTCGCGCGACGCAAGCGCGGTCAGGTCGAAGGTCGCCAGCGCGTCGCGCGCGGCCGCGCGGTCGCCGTCGCGCTCCCAGCCCCAGCCGCCGAGATACGGAAAGCGGTTGAGCAACACCGTATCGAACACGGTCGCGCTGAATGCGTCGTGCAGTTGCTGCGGCATCAGCGCGCGGCGCTGCGCGAGCTGCGCGGGCGGCCATGCGGAAAGCGGGCGGCCGTCGATCGCGACGTGTCCGCCGGCCGGCGGCTGCAGCCCCGCGAGGGTCGCAAGCAGCGTCGTCTTGCCTGCGCCGTTCGGCCCGGCGATGCACCAGATCTCGCCCGGACGGAACGCCTGCGTGAAGCCGTCGAGCAGCGTGCGCGCGCCAGCCTTCAGCGTCAGGCCGACGGCCGCGCAGCTCATCTCGTCGCCGCTGGCGCGCAATGCGGCACGGGTCATCGCATCGGCCTCCTGAGCAACATCCACAGGAACACCGGCACGCCGATCAACGCGGTCATCACGCCGACCGGCAGTTGCGCGGGCGCGATCGCGGTGCGTGCGAGCAGGTCGGCGGCCATCACGCCGCCGCCGCCCGCGAGCATCGCGGCCGGCAGCAACATCCGCTGGTCGTTGCCGAATGCGAGCCGCAGCGCGTGCGGCACGACGAGGCCGACGAAGCCGATCGTGCCGGCGGTCGTCACTGCGGCCGCGGCGGCCAGCGACGCGACGAGATAGATCCGCACACGCAGGCGCGCGACCGGCACGCCGAGCGCGAGCGCCGTCGCATCGCCGCGCAGCAGCACGTTCAGTTGCGGCGCGGCCGGCAGTGCGATGCACGCGGCCAGCAGCAGCGCGCCCCACGCGAACCACGGTGTGCTCACGCCGTTCAGGTCGCCCGTCAGCCAGAAGATGATGCCGCGCAGCCGCGCATCGGGCGCGAGCGACAGCAGCAGCGTGACGAGCGCGCCCCACCCTGCCGCGATCACGACGCCCGTGAGCAGCAGCCGCGGCGACGCATCGCGCGACTCGCCGCGCCCCAGCTCGCGGCGCGCGAGTCCGAGCACGAGCGCGACCGACACGAGCGAGCCGGCAAACGCCGACACATCGACGAGCCACCATGCGCCGCCCGCGATCATCGCGACGAGCGCGAAGCCGGCCGCGCCGCCGGACACGCCGAGCACGTACGGATCGGCGAGCGGGTTGCGCAGCAACACCTGCAACAACGAGCCGGCCAGCGCGAGCAGCGCACCGCACGCGAAGCCCGCGAGCGCGCGCGGCAGGCGCAGCGTGCGGACGATGTCGGCGAACAGCGCGTCGCCGCCATGCGGCACGAGCGACGCGAGCGCCTGCCACGGCGACATCGGCACGCTGCCGATCGACAGCGACGCGACGAACAGCAACGCGACCGCCGCGGCCAATGCGGCCCAGATCGCGGTGGCGCGTGCGGCGCTCATGCGGCACTCCGCGCGACGGCCGATGCAGTGCACATCGGCGCGCCACCGCTGCGGGCCGGGCGCGACATCGGCGCAGTGCAGCGTGTTGCAGGCATAGCCAAGCTCGTGATCCTTGCGGTCAGGTGGTCGACGCGCGCGACGACCTTCCGGTGGTCGCCCGGTTCGAGAACGTCATCAAGATGGCAGAAATCGGCGCCGCCGACGATTGGGGTCAGCATCGAAGATCAATCCCGTGAAGCACTGCACGCCCCGCTTCCCCGCGGGCCGTGCGTCACGAAGCCCGTGCGGGCTCCCCGCCTCGGCCGGTATCCGGGCTGGCGGCGATCCGGCTCGCCTTCCCGCGCGAAGACGCGCAGTGGCCCGCGTCCGCATGCGAAACGTGCATGCGAAACGCGCCCGAGCCGGCCTGCGTCATGCAACGCGGCCGCTTACCGTTGCGGGGGCAGCGCAGGTTGGCGGCGTCCTGGCGGAGCCCGCGCCCTGCTTCCCGTTTAACCGCGCGTTGCACGCGCGAGCACCGAGGCGGCGCCAGTTTAGGAGCGGGCCGCACGAGCGTCAAGGAAGCATCCGGACACGCACGTGACGCGCCGATTCGCGGCAAGAAGCAGGGGTGTTACGACTGGAAACGTTACAGATGTCGGTTTGCGCGTTATTCCGCGCTAAAATGCTGGGTCTTTAGAGGACGCAGCAAATGCTCAACGAACTCGAAACCCTATCTCAAAATATTGGCCGTCTGATTTCGCTGAACAAGCGCTATCACTCGGAACGGCTCGCGCTCGAGGAGCAGGTCGCGCAATTGCGCGCGGACGCGGACACGGTCCGCGCGGAACTCGCGCAACTGCGCGACGAACGCAATGCGCTCGCGGCCGAGCGCGACACGCTGTCGGCAAAGATCGACGACGCCCAGGTGAAACTGAACGCGATTCTCGAAAAGCTGCCGCGCTCGAAAAGTGCGGAGCAAGCCGACAACCAGCTCGACCTGCTGGATGCGCAGGCGCGTACGGATGGCGATGACGCGGCCAGCCACGGAGAACATGCATGAGCACCAAGCAGATCGAAGTCTCGATTCTCGGTCAGGCCTATCGGCTCGCCTGCTCGGCCGAGACCGAAGCGGCACTGCTCGAAGCGGTCGCGCGCGTCGACGCCGAAATGTCGAAAATCCGCTCGAACAGCTCGGTACGCGGCACCGATCGCATCGCCGTGATGGCGGCGCTGTCGCTCGCGTCCGAATTGCTGCGGCTGCAAACGAGCGTGCGGCACGGTGAAGCATTTCCGGCGGAGGAAATCCGTCGTACAATGCACCAGATGAATGAACAGCTCGGCGCGGTGCTCGCACAGCACGAGACGCAGTAACGTTTTAATCGATGCGTCGATTCCCCTTGATCTCGGCGATCAACGGTGGTCAAATTGGCGCATCGAATCACAGTTCAGTCAGCTTCCCTGCCTGGTTCGCCAAGGTCATATATTCCTTGAACCAATGCCATGTGCACGGTTGCGGAAATTTGTAGCACGGGCGCGCGCGTCACTCTGTCTGATGTACCCGAAGTGCTGCTAACTGCGACCAATTCTGAACCTCAGGTTCAGGATGCCGGCCTAGCGGCCAAGGCGGGGGCCTATCCAACGGCATCGGGCGAAGCCCGGTGCCGTTTTCTTTTGTAGCAGCCTCTTTCTGCGTCGATCACGATCCATGCAATACTGGCTGATGAAGTCCGAACCGGACGAAGCAAGCATCGACGATCTCGCCAACGCACCGCAGCGCTCGCTGCCGTGGACGGGCGTGCGCAATTATCAGGCGCGCAATTTCATGCGCGACACGATGAAGATCGGCGACGGCGTGCTGTTCTATCACTCGAGCTGCCCCGAGCCGGGCATCGCGGGCCTCGCCGAAGTATCGTCGACGCCCTACCCCGACCCCACGCAGTTCGATCCGAAAAGCCCCTATTACGATCCGAAGTCGACCCGGGAAGCGCCGCGATGGTTGCTCGTCGACGTGCGCTACGTGAAAAAATCGCCGCTCGTGCCGCTCGCTGCGCTGCGCGAACACGACGAACTCGCCGACATGCGCGTGCTCGCGCGCGGCAACCGGCTGTCGATCACGCCCGTCACGCGCGCCGAATGGCGGTTCATCACCGAAAAGCTGATGAAGTAGGCAAGCAGGCGCACGCCAAACGTCAAATCTGGTCAGTATGCGCTGCTGCCACGGAACTCGCGGCACTTTCGCGCGGCCTAAGCAACCGCTGCCGGCCGATCAAGCCGGCCGTCGTTCTTTTCGTCGCGCGGTACGCCCGCGTCGCGCACGCGTGATCCGCGTGCGCGCCCTCGCACAAGGAGTCCAACAATGACCAAGAAATCCGCACTCGCGCTGTCGCTCGCCCTTGCCGCCGCCGTTCCCGTCGCGCTGACGCTCGCGTCACCCGCCGCGCACGCGCAGGCCGCGAACCCGCACTTTCCGGAGCCGGCAGGCGTGCTGTCGCTGTCGTCGCAGGCCAGCGCCGACGTGCCGCAGGACATCATCCACATCACGCTGTTCTACGAGCAGCAGGCCAAGGATCCGGGCAGCCTCACCGCGCAGTTGAACCAGCGCGCCGACGCCGCCCTGTCGCAGGCGAAAAGCGTATCGGGCGTCACGGCACACACGGGCGCATTCTCCGTCTATCCGAGCACCGATCGCGACGGCAAGATTTCCGCATGGCGCGGCCGCACCGAGGTCGCGCTCGAATCGCGCGATTTCGCCGCGGCGTCGAAGCTGGCCGGCCAGTTGTCGAACCTGATGCAGGTCGCGAACGTCGAGTTCTCGCTGTCGCCCGAAGCGCAGCGCGCAGCCGAGCAGAAGCTGACGACCGAGGCGATCAAGTCGTTCCGCGCCCGCGCGGACGAAGCCGCGAAGGCATTCGGCTACAGCAGCTACACGATCCGCGACGTGAACGTCGGCGGCGGCCGCAACGTGCAGCCGTATCCGCGCATGATGGCAATGGCCGCGGCACCGATGGACAGCGCGAAGATGAGCGCACCCATCGCGGTCGAAGGCGGCAAGGCCACCGTGTCGGTCACCGTCAACGGTTCCGTGCAGATGAAGTAACGCGCAGCGCGCGGCAGTCCGAAATGAAAAACGCCGGCCCGAAGGCCGGCGTTTTCATTTCAATGCGTGGGACCATGCACGCGCCGATCGCGCGTGCATCGCCATCACCTCACGCAACGGCATTCGCCGCGCGGCGGCGATACGCCCAGACCATCAACGCGATGCCCGCGATGATCATCGGCAGCGACAGCCACTGCCCCATCGACAGGCCGAGCGCGAGCAGGCCGAGGAAATCGTCGGGTTCGCGCGCGAACTCCACCGTGAAGCGCGCGAGGCCGTAGCCGATCAGGAACAGCGCGGACACGGCGCCCATCGGCCGCGACTTGCGCGCGAAGAGGAACAGCGCGAAGAACAGCACGATGCCTTCGAGCGCAATTTCATAGAGCTGCGAAGGATGACGCGGCAGCATCTGGTATTGCATGAACACGTCGGCGAGATGCCACTTCTCGACGAGTTCCGGATGCTTCGGCAACCATGCCGCATCGTCGCGCATCGCGCCCGGGAACAGCATCGCCCACGGTGCGGACGGATCGGTCACGCGGCCCCACAGTTCACCGTTGATGAAGTTGCCGAGCCGCCCGGCCGCGAGCCCCGTCGGCACCATCGGCGCGACGAAATCGGTGACCTGCAGCCAATGGCGCTTGCGCTGCCACGCGAACAACATCATCGCGAGCGTCACGCCGAGGAAGCCGCCGTGAAACGACATGCCGCCCTCCCACACCTTGAACACGTCGAGCGGATGCGAGAAGTAGAAATCGGCCTTGTAGAACAGCACGTAGCCGAGGCGGCCGCCGAGCACGGTGCCGAGCACGCCGTAGAACATCATGTCGTCGATGTCCTTCACGGTCCAGCCCTGCGCCGCGACGTGCGGCAGCTTCAGGCGGATCCGGCCGACGACGATCGCCGCGATGAAGCCGACGAGATACATGAGCCCGTACCAGCGCACGGCCAGCGGCCCGAGATGGATCGCAACGGGGTCGAAATTCGGGTGAATGATCATGGGTTAGCGAAGAAGTTTTCGAATGCGGTACGGCCGTCGCACACGCGCAGCACCGCGCGTTGGACGGCACCGGCGCGCCATCGTTCACGTCACGTGGCGAGCCCCTGCGCGCGCACGACGTCGAGGAAGCCGGCCAGCACGGGGCTCACGTCGCCGGTACGCCACACGAGGCCCGTCTCGACGACCGGCGCGTGACCGGCGAGCGGCCGGTAGACCACGCCGGTGCGCCGCAGGTTACGCAGCGATTGCGGCACCAGTGCGACGCCCATGCCGGCCGACACGAGGCTGACGATCGTCTGCATCTGGATCGCCTCCTGGCCGATGCACGGGGTTTCCCCCGCCGCGCCGTAGCAGCCCGTAATGATGTCATAAAAGCCGGGCGCCAAACGACGCGGAAAGATCACGAGCGGCAACGCGGCGACTTCCGCGAGATGGACGGGCTCGTCTTCAGGCGCGTCGCTCGCGGCCGCCGGCATCGCGATCACCAGCGGCTCGCGCAGGACGGGCAGGTACGACAGCCCGGCCGCGTGGCGCGGCGGCACGGGCGGAATGACGAGCCCCGCATCGATGCGGCCGGCGACGAGTTCGTCGATCTGCACGTCGCTCGTCGCCTCCGCGAGTTGCAGGCGCACCTGCGGATAACGCGCGCCGAACGCCCGCAGCAGCGAGGGAAGCAGCCCGTAATCGGCGGTCGACACGAACGCGAGCGACAACGAGCCGGCCTCGCCGCGCGCGAGCCGTCGCGCCAGCGGCGGCAACGCATCGGCCGACGCAAGCAGCCGGCGCACATCGGGCAACAGTGCGGCACCAACCGCCGTCAGCGCCACCGAACGCTTGCTGCGCGCGAACAGCGCGACGCCGAGCGTGTCCTCGAGCGCGCGGATCGCCTGCGACAGCGGCGGCTGCGTCATCGACAGGCGTTCGGCCGCGCGGCCGAAATGGCGCTCGTCCGCAACGGTCGCGAAATAGCGCCACTGGCGCAGGTCGGGAGTCGGATCAGCCATGCGTCCTTCATTCAGGAAACGACTTAATAGGCCACAAATAATATATTGGACATCCCAATCCGGAAACTCCATGCTTGACTGATCCGAACCGGCGCACCGTTCACCGGCGCTGCCCAGACAACGATGGAGTCCCCCATGGCTTACAACCGCCGCTCGAGGCACATTACGCAAGGCGTGGCCCGATCGCCGAATCGCTCGATGTATTACGCGCTCGGTTACCAGAAGGACGATTTCGACAAGCCGATGATCGGCATCGCGAACGGCCATTCGACGATCACGCCGTGCAATTCGGGCCTGCAGCGCCTGTCGGACGCAGCCGTCGCGGCCGTGAAGGCATCCGATGCGAACCCGCAGATCTTCGGCACGCCGACGATTTCGGACGGCATGTCGATGGGCACCGAAGGCATGAAGTACTCGCTCGTGTCGCGCGAGGTGATCGCCGACTGCATCGAGACCTGCGTGCAGGGGCAATGGATGGATGGCGTGGTCGTCGTCGGCGGCTGCGACAAGAACATGCCGGGCGGGATGATCGCGCTCGCGCGCCTGAACGTGCCGGGCATCTACGTGTACGGCGGCACGATCCGCCCCGGCCACTGGAAAGGCCGCGACCTGACGATCGTCTCGTCGTTCGAGGCCGTCGGCGAATTCACCGCGGGCCGGATGTCGCAGGAGGATTTCGAAGGGGTCGAGCAGAACGCATGCCCGACGTCGGGTTCGTGCGGCGGGATGTACACCGCGAACACGATGAGTTCGTCGTTCGAGGCGCTCGGGATGTCGCTGCTGTACTCGTCGACGATGGCCAACCCCGACCAGGAGAAGGTCGATTCGGCCGCCGAGTCGGCGCGCGTGCTCGTCGAGGCCGTGAAGCGCGACCTGAAGCCGCGCGACATCATCACGAAGGAATCGATCGAGAACGCGGTGTCGGTGATCATGGCGACGGGCGGTTCGACCAATGCCGTGCTGCACTATCTTGCGATCGCGCACGCGGCCGAGGTCGACTGGACGATCGACGACTTCGAGCGCATCCGCAAGCGCGTGCCCGTGATCTGCGACCTCAAGCCGTCGGGGAAGTACGTCGCGACCGACCTGCACCGGGCCGGCGGGATTCCGCAGGTGCTGAAGATCCTGCTCGACGCGGGGCTGCTGCACGGCGACTGCATGACGATCACCGGCCGCACGATCGCCGA
The DNA here is from genome assembly GCF_001043615.1 of Burkholderia sp. LK4. Taxonomy (NCBI): domain Bacteria; kingdom Pseudomonadati; phylum Pseudomonadota; class Betaproteobacteria; order Burkholderiales; family Burkholderiaceae; genus Burkholderia; species Burkholderia sp. LK4. The sequence goes on along the minus strand of NZ_LDUL01000069.1, from coordinate 71,718 downwards.
CGAACTGAAGGACGTGCCCGCCGTGCCGCGCGCGGACCAGGACGTGATCTTCCCGATCGACCGCGCGCTGTACAAGGAAGGCCACCTTGCGATCCTGAAAGGCAATCTCGCGGAAGACGGCGCGGTCGCGAAGATCACCGGCCTGAAGAACCCCGTGATCACGGGCCCGGCGCGGGTGTTCGACGACGAGCAGAGCGCGATGGATGCGATTCTCGGCGACCGGATCCAGGCAGGCGACATCCTCGTGCTGCGCTATCTCGGCCCGAAGGGTGGCCCCGGCATGCCCGAAATGCTCGCGCCGACGTCCGCGATCATCGGCAAGGGGCTCGGCGAATCGGTCGGCTTCATCACCGACGGCCGCTTCTCGGGCGGCACCTGGGGCATGGTGGTCGGCCATGTCGCGCCCGAGGCGTTCGTCGGCGGCACGATCGCGCTCGTGCAGGAAGGCGACTCGATCACGATCGACGCGCACCGGCTGCTGCTGCAGTTGAACGTGGACGACGCGGAACTCGCGCGCCGCCGCGCCGCGTGGCAACAGCCGGCACCGCGCTACACGCGTGGCGTGCTCGCGAAATTCGCGGCACTCGCCCGGCCCGCGAACCAGGGTGCCGTCACAGGTTGACACGGGTACATCAGCGCATGCGACCCCGTTAAACATGACCGCCGGGGGAACGCGCAAAACGCGCTTTCCCTTTGCTTTTATAATGCGCGGGTCATGAAGCCGGCCGTCCCCGCCGGCGGAGATCCGCATGAAACACTCGATATTGCGCGTCCTGCTCGCCACGCTGCTGATCGGCAGCGGGGCGGCGGCGCGCGCCGACCAGGCCGACGGGCTCGCGCTTGCCCAGCGCAAGAACTGCATGGCCTGCCACGCGATCGGCAAACCGCTGATGGGCCCGTCGTTCCGCGACATCGCCGGCAAGTATGCGGCGCGCGGCGACGCCGTCGATTACCTCGCCCAATCGATCGTGAAAGGCAGCGTCGGCGTGTGGGGCAGTGTGCCGATGCCCGCCAATACGCAACTGACGAGCACCGAAGCCCACACACTCGCGCAATGGGCGCTGTCGGTACGCTGACCCGGGTTCAACGGGCGGAAACCGCCGTCACGCGGGGCTCCGCCGGCAGGCAGGCCCGCCGAGGGCCGACCTGCACCTCGCCGGCCGCTTCACCGGCCTTTACTGGAATCGCACCCCGTTTTTCACCTGTACGGCCGCGCACTCAACCGGCATGACCGGCGCGGCGGCGTGCGATTTCTTCGTCGACCGCGTCGCGAACCCAGTCCATCACCTCGGTTTCCAGCGCCAGCGCCACTTCGCGCGTGATCTGGCCGACCAGCCAGGCCGAATGCTCGTGCAGCGCGTCGCGACAACGGGCCTCGATGGCGTCGCGCCCGTCCCCGGTCAGATAGTTCGTCAGGCGATTGCGCAGGCGCTCGGCGATGTGCTGGGCATCTTCCGGCGTCAGTCCGGCCACTGCCTGCGCATCCTGCTGCGGCGCGGCGGCCGCTGCGATGGCCTCCGGCACGTGCGCCTCCCGCGCGTGCCCGACCGCCTCACGCGCCACCGCGACGAACGCGTGCGGCATCACATCGTCGTCGGCCAGCGACGAGCGCAGCGGCGCACTCATCGCCGCCGAGTCTTCGGCAACCACGTGCTCCGCGGCGCCGGGCTCCGCCGGCGCATCGGTCTCGCCAAGCGCGGCGGCGGCGACAGCCGCAGTCTCCACCGCCTCGTCGCCCGGCAGTTCGACCACCGGCACGTGCGGCGTCGGCACGGGTTCGACCACGACGGAATCGGGGGCGAGCGCGTCGGGCATGGAATCGGCCGGCGCCGCACCCGCGGTGCGCGGCGCGACCACGTCGGTCAGCACCGGAATCGCCGCGCCGGCAGGCGGCTGCGCAGCGTCGGGCGCGGGCCCGCGCGCCGGCACCGGCTTGCCCGGCACCAGCACGTCGGTCAGCGTCGGGATCGAGGATGAATCGGCTTCTGTCACGGGAACACTCCGTCGACGGTTGCGGCTAGCTGCCCTGCTTGTAGTTGTTCAGCGCGTATCCGCGGTCGCGGTAGAACCGGTAGCGGTCGCGGCCCGCGGCCAGCTCGTCCGGCGCGTTGCCGACCACTTCGAGCAGGCGCTCGAAGCGGGCGAACTGCGCAGGCACGGCCGCGCCGAGGTTCAGCAGCACGTGATGATGCGGTGCGCGGTCGAGATCCGCGGCCAGCACGATCGGCGTGCCGGCTGCGTGCTCGCTGTCGACACCGCAATGCGGGATGAAATCGAGCGGCGAGAACGTCCAGAGCCGCTCGTCGAGCGCGCGCAGGCGCGCGGGCTCGGCGAGCACGACGACCGGCTGCCCGGCCTGGTAGGCCTTGCGCAGCAGCCGGCACGCGTACGCGAGCGAATCGCCGACGTTCGAGTGGAAATCGATCCGCGTCATTGCCCGCGTACCCGCAGCGTCGTCAACACCGCCATCACTGGCCGGCGCGGTCGATCAGGAACTGCGCGAGCAGCGGCACCGGGCGGCCCGTCGCCCCCTTCGCCGCGCCGCCCTTCCACGCGGTGCCCGCGATGTCGAGGTGCGCCCACGGATAGCTGTCGGTGAAGCGCGACAGGAAACACGCGGCGGTCACGGCGCCGGCCGGGCGCCCGCCGATGTTCGCGAGATCCGCGAAGTTCGACTTCAGCTGATCCTGGTACTCGTCGTCGAGCGGCATGCGCCATGCCGGGTCGTTCGCCTCGCGCGACGCGTCGAGCAGTTCGCCCGCAAGCGCGTCGTTCGTCGAGAACAGGCCGCTGTTGTGGCCGCCCAGCGCGATCACGCACGCGCCCGTCAGCGTTGCGACGTCGATCACGGCGGCCGGCTTGAAGCGCTCGGCATACGTCAGCGCGTCGCACAGGATCAGGCGCCCTTCGGCGTCGGTGTTCAGCACCTCGATCGTCAGGCCCTTCATGCTGGTGACGATGTCGCCCGGCTTCGTCGCGTTGCCGCCCGGCATGTTCTCGCAGGTCGGCACGATCGCGACGACGTTGATCTTCAGGCCCATTTCGGCGACCGCACGCATCGTACCGAGCACCGAACCGGCGCCGCACATGTCGTACTTCATCTCGTCCATGCCCTCGCCCGGCTTCAGCGAGATGCCGCCCGTGTCGAACGTGATGCCCTTGCCGACCAGCACGACCGGCGCGGCCTTCGCGGCGGCGCCCTGGTAGTGCAGCACGATGAACTGCGGCGGCTCGACCGACGCGCGCGCGACCGACAGGAACGAGCCCATCTTCAGCGCCTGGATCTGCTTGAGCCCGAGCACTTCCGCCTTCAGGCCCCAATCCTTCGCGATCTTCTTCGCGGTGTTGCCGAGGTAGGTCGGCGTGCAGACGTTACCCGGCAGGTTGCCGAGGTCGCGGGTGAGATCCATCCCGTTCGCGAGCGCGACGGCCTGCTTGACCGCGACCTTCGCAGCCTTTTCGTCGGACGGATCGACGCTGAACACGACGCGCTTGAGCGTGTGCGACGCCGGTTCCGGCTTGCTCTTCATCTGCGTGAAGCGGTAGGTCTCGTTGCGCAGCGCGAGAATCGCCGCGCGCACGCCCCAGTCGGAGCTGCGCTCGTCGACCGGCAGTTGCGCGAGCGTGAACGTGACCTGGACGACCTTGGTCGCCAGCAGCGCGCGCCACGCGGCCGTCGCTGCGTCGTTATAGGCTTTCTGGTTGAAAGCATCCTGCTTGCCGAGGCCGACGAGCAGCACGCGCGACGCGCCGATGCCCGACACTTCGTGCAGGAACAGCGTCTTGCCGCGCTTGCCGTCCATGTCGCCGGCCTTCACCACGCGCGAAATCAGTCCCTTGGTGGCCGTGTCGATGTCGAGCGCCGCGCCCGAGAGGGTCTGCGCCTCGAAGATGCCGAGCACGATGCAATCGGACTTCCCGGTCAGGAACCCCTTCGCCTCGCCTTTGCTCCAATCACAGCCTTTTATGCTAAAGTCCATCGCGCTTGTCCTCGGATAAAATCTGGGCTAAGGATGAAAGCCGCAATTATCCGCTATTTTTCCCGTGGCGGCGCGAGCGCTCCGCTACGCGTGCGCAGCCTCCCGCCCTCTTCTCTTCAAGAATGATCTTCGAACGCTCCCTCCAGCGCGAGCTTGCGTATACGGCTGGCGCCGTGTTCATGGTGCTGCTCACGATCATGCTCACGACGATGATGATCCGCATCGTCGGTTACGCCGCGTCCGGTGAAATCGATCCGCGGGACGTCCTCGTGCTGATCGGCCTCACCGTGATCGGCTACCTCGCCGTGATGCTCGTCGTCACGCTGTTCGTGTCGATCCTGTTCGTGCTGACCCGGTGGTACCGGGACTCCGAAATGGTCGTGTGGCTCGCGTCGGGCGTAAGCCTCACGCGCCTCATCAAGCCGATCGGCGTGTTCGCCACGCCGATCATCCTGCTGATCGCCTTCTTCGCGTTCGTCGGCTGGCCGTGGTCGAACCAGCAAAGCAAGATGATCAAGGCACGCTTCCAGCAGCGCGACGAGATCTCGCTGCTCGCGCCGGGCCAGTTCCGCGAGTCGGCCACGAACCACCGCGTGTTCTTCATCGAGAAGATGACGCCCGACCAGAGCAAGGTGCAGAACGTGTTCGTCACGTCGACCGAGAACGGCAAGGTCAACGTGGTCGTATCGCAGACGGGTCACACGGAAACGCGCGACGGCAGCCGCTTCGTCGTCCTGGAAGACGGCCGCCGCTACGACGGCACGCCCGGCCAGCCGAACTTCAAGATCATGGAGTTCGAGCGCTACGGCGTGAAGATCACGAGCACGCCGGTCACCAACGTGCCGACCACGAACAGCACGCCGACGCCGGACCTGCTGCGCAACCCGACGCGCGACAACCTCGCGGAATTCGCGTGGCGCGCGGGGCTGCCGCTGATCGCGATCAACCTGCTGGTGCTCGGCATTCCGCTGTCGTACCAGAACCCGCGCCGCAGCCGCACGATCAACCTCGTGATGGCCGTGCTGATCTACCTCACGTACTCGAACCTGCTGAACGTCGTGCAGGCGCAGATCGAGCAGGGCAAGATGTCGTTCGGCGTCGGCCTGGTCGGCCTGCACCTCGTCGTCGCCGCGATCGTCGCGTTCATCTTCTGGTTGCGCGTGCGCAATCGTCCGCTGTTTACACGCGCGCTGTTCGGCCGCTCGGGAGCATGATCGATGCGGCTCTATGAAAAGTACTTCGCGCGACAGATCTACGTCACGTTCGTCTTCATCCTGTTCGCGTTCTCGGGCCTGTTCTTCTTCTTCGACCTGATCAGCGAACTGAACTCGGTCGGGCACGGCAACTACAAGTTCGGCTACGCGGTGTTGCGCGTCGCGCTGCAGACCCCGTCGCGCTTCTACGAGATCATCCCGGTCGCCGCGCTGATCAGCGCGATCTACGTGTTCGCGCAGATGGCCGCGAACTCGGAATTCACGATCTTCCGCGTGTCGGGTCTCGCGACCAACCAGGCGCTGCGCTCGCTGCTGAAGATCGGCATTCCGCTCGTGATCGTCACCTACCTGATCGGCGAATTCGTCGGCCCCTACGCCGATCAGTTGTCCGAGCGCGTGCGGCTGCAGGCGCTGGGCGCATCGGTATCGTCGAACTTCCAGTCTGGCGTGTGGGTGAAGGACACGCTCGCGGCCCGCGAAAACGGCGAGCAGGTCACGCGTTTCGTCAACGTCGGCAGCCTGTCGCCCGACTCGACGATCAGCAACGTGCGCATCTACGAATTCGATTCGAAGTTCCAGCTCCAGAACGTGCGGATCGCGCAGACGGGACGCTACGAGCCGCCCGGCCACTGGCTGTTGAAGGGCGTCTCCGAGACCGAGCTGACGCAGATCAAGCCGATCAGCGGCCAGCCGGCCGACGCGCTCAACCCGGTGTACCGCTCGCAGCAGGTATCGCTGCCCGAATACCGGCTGCGTTCGGACCTGACGCCGCAGATCCTGTCGGTGCTGCTCGTGTCGCCGGAGCGCATGTCGATCATCAACCTGTTCCGCTACATCCAGCATTTGCGCGAGAACCAGCAGGACACGCAGCGCTACGACATCGCACTGTGGCGCAAGCTGCTGTATCCGTTCGCCGTGTTCGTGATGCTCGTGCTGTCGCTGCCGTTCGCCTACCTGCACACGCGGGCGGGCGTGGTCGGCGTGAAGGTGTTCGGCGGCATCATGCTCGGCATGAGCTTCCAGCTCCTCAACACGCTGTTCTCGCACATCGGCACGCTGAACACGTGGCCCGCGCCGCTCACTGCCGCGACGCCGGGCCTGATCTATCTCGCGCTCGGCCTGTTCGCGCTCAAGTGGGTCGACCGGCACTGAGCGCCGCGTCATGACGGAGGCTTCGACATGAGTTCGCACGGCATCGTCCTGTTCGGCCACGGCGCCCGCGACCCGCGCTGGGCCGAGCCGTTCGAGCGGCTCGCCGCGCGGCTGCGCGGCGCCGCCTCCCCCGCGGCCCACGTGTCGCTCGCGTTCCTCGAACTGATGACGCCGACGCTCGGTGACGCGGTCGCCGCGCAGGTCGCGGCCGGTTGCTCGCACATCACCGTGGTGCCCGTGTTCTTCGGCCAGGGCGGCCATGTCCGCCGCGATCTGCCGCAACTCGTCGATGCGTGCCGCGCCGCGCATCCGGGCATCGAGATCCGCTGCGCGACGGCCGTCGGCGAAGACGACGGCGTGCTCGACGCGATCGCGCGCTACTGTATCGACCAGATCGACGGCAACGCGTGAGCCGCGCGGTTAGCGGTCAGCGTTGCACAAAGAAAAAGCGCCGGCTTGATGAAGCCGGCGCTTTTTTGTTTCGGACTGCGGCGGGATCCCGCTCAGGCCGCCCCGCTCAGGCCGCATTTCGCAGCGAATCGCCCTCTTTCGCCTGTCCGGCGCGCTCGGCGAACGCATCGCCGATCATCAGCAGGCTCGGTTCCGCGGGATCGAGCCACGCCTGCGCGTCGCCCGCCGCCATCTGCGCGAGCGTCAGGGTCAGCGTGCGCTCGCGCGCGGTGCTGCACGCCTCGACGATCGCCACGGGCGTCGCCGGCGCACGGCCTGCGTCGATCAGTTCCTGCGCGATGCCGGGCGCGCTGTCGCGGCCCATGTAGTAGACGATCGAATCGGCGCGCGCGGCTTCGCGGATCTCGTCGCTGCCCGGCGCGCGGCTGTGCGTCGCGAACGCAACGCTGCGCGACACGCCGCGCAGCGTCAGCGAACGCTTCAGCGTCGCCGCGCCGGCCAGTGCCGCGGTGATGCCCGGCACGACCTCGTAGTCGATGCCGGCTGCTTCCAGCGCGCGCATCTCCTCTTCGGCACGACCGAACAGCATCGGGTCACCGCCCTTGAGCCGCACGACGCACGCGTGCTCGCGCGCCGCATCGACGATCTGCTTGTTGATGAAGTGCTGCGCGGTCGAGCGCTGCCCGCAGCGCTTGCCGACCGCGATCCGGCGCGCGTTCGGCGCGTAGTCGAGCATCGCGGGCTCGACGAGCGCGTCGTGCAGCACGACGTCCGCCTGCGCGAGCAGCCGCGCGCCACGCACCGTGATGAGGTCCGCCGCGCCCGGCCCTGCTCCGATCAGATACACCTTGCCCATGTTTGTCGCTTCGCTTCGTCCGTGCGGACGTTTGCTTACGGCCCGCGCCGCCGTGTGGCGGCGCGGTTTGCCGCGCAGATTGACGATTACGCCGAGAACGCCCGGATCATGCCCGCGGCGACCGTGTGATGCGTCGCCTCGTCGATCAGCACGAACGCACCGGTACCCGGATGCGCGTCGTACGTGTCGCAGACGATCGGCTTCTGCAGCGTCAGCGCGACACGGCCGATGTCGTTCATCTTCAGGTCGTGACGGTCGGTCGCATGCGACAGCGTGTGCACGTCGAGCACCTGCTTGACGCCGCCGATCTTCGCGAACACCGTGCTGGTGGTCTGCTTCAGCAGGTACTTGCGCTGCGGCGACAGCGGCGTCTCGTCGAACCAGCACAGATCGGCTTCGAGCTTCTTCGCCGGTGCAACCGGCTCGCCGGAGGTGACGAACATGTCGCCGCGCGACACGTCGACGTCTTCCGCGAGGCGGATCGTCACGGTCTGGCCCGCGAACGCGTGCGCGACCGACGCGGTGCCGCCCGGCACCGGCGCGACGATCTCGGCGACCGTTGCCGTGCGGTTCGACGGCAACACGGCGATCTCGTCGCCGACCTTCACCTCGCCCGACTCGATACGGCCCATGTAGCCGCGGAAATCGTCGGCCGAGCTGCCGTCCTGGCGCGCGACCCACTGCACCGGGAAGCGCAGCGCGTCATGCGCCTGCGTCTCGACCGGCAGCGATTCGAGCACGTCGAGCAGCGGTTCGCCCGCGTACCACGGCATGCGTTCGCTCGCGCCGACGATGTTGTCGCCCTTCAGCGCCGACACCGGCACGAAGCGCACGTCGGTGAGGCCGAGCTGCTTCGCCAGCGTGACGTACGCGTCGCGGATCTCGTTGAAGCGCGCTTCGCTGTAGTCGACGAGGTCCATCTTGTTGATCGCGACGATCACGTGCTGCAGCGCGAGCAGCTTGACGATCGCGCTGTGACGCTTGGTCTGCGGCAGCAGGTCGGCGACGCCATTCTCGACCGTCACGCGTGTCGCGTCGATCAGGATGATCGCCGCGTGCGCGGTCGATGCGCCCGTCACCATGTTGCGCGTGTACTGCTCGTGGCCCGGCGTATCGGCGATGATGAACTTGCGCTTCGCGGTCGCGAAGTAGCGGTACGCGACGTCGATCGTGATGCCCTGCTCGCGCTCGGCTTCGAGACCGTCGGTCAGGAGCGCGAGGTCGAGCTCGTCGCCGACCGTGCGCTTGTTCTTCGCGCGCGACAGCGCGGACAGCTGGTCGGACAGCACGGCCTTGCTGTCGTACAGCAGGCGGCCGATCAGCGTGCTCTTGCCGTCGTCGACGCTGCCTGCGGTGATGAAGCGCAACACGCCGAGGTCTTCGGTGTTCTCGATGATGCTCATGATGTGAATGTCCTCGTGTGCTTCAGAAATAACCTTGCTTCTTGCGCTGTTCCATCGCGGCTTCGGACGCCTGGTCGTCCATCCGGGTCGCGCCGCGTTCGGTGATCTCGGTCACCGCCGTCTCGGCGATGATCTTCTCGACGTCGTCCGCGTCGCTCTCGACCGGGCACGTGCAGCTGATGTCGCCCACGGTACGGAAGCGCACCTGCGCGAGCTCGCTGGTCTCGCCGTCACGCATCGGCGTGAGCGGCGTGACCGGCACGAGCAGGCCGTTGCGGCGCACGATCTCGCGCTGGTGCGCGTAGTAGATCGACGGCAGTTCGAGGTTCTCGCGCGCGATGTACTGCCACACGTCGAGTTCCGTCCAGTTCGAGATCGGGAACACGCGCAGGTGCTCGCCGTTGTGCAGGCGGGCGTTGTACAGGCTCCACAGTTCCGGGCGCTGCGCCTTCGGGTCCCACTGGCCGAATTCGTCGCGGAACGAGAAGATCCGCTCCTTCGCGCGTGCCTTCTCTTCGTCGCGGCGCGCACCGCCGATCAGCGCCGTATAGCCGTACTGTTCGATCGTCTCGAGCAGCGTGACGGCCTGTGCGGCGTTGCGCGAATCGGTTTCGCGGCGCAGCACGACCGTGCCGCGCTTGATCGAATCCTCGACGTGACCGACGACCAGCTCGGCGCCGAGTTCTTTCGCGCGGCGGTCGCGGAAGTCGATCACTTCTTCGTAGTTGTGGCCCGTGTCGATGTGCACGAGCGGGAACGGCAGCGTCGTCTTGCGGTTCGCGCCGAGGCCGAACGCCTTCAGCGCCAGGTGCAGCACGACGACCGAATCCTTGCCGCCCGAGAACAACAGCGCCGGCTTGCTGCATTCGGCGACCAGTTCGCGCAGGATGTGGATCGACTCGGCTTCGAGCCAGTCGAGGTGGCCCATGCGGTTGTCGGCACCGGCGGGCGGGGCAAAGGCGGATTGCTCGAGCGTCGTGCTCATGATTTCAGTCCTTCTCTTCTGGGTTCGTGCCGCCCGCTGTCGCGGGCGGCGCAATATTCAGTTTCTTGTCAGGCTTTCAGTGCGTGGCGCCGGCAACGGCGTCCGCGGGAATCGGCGTGATCGTGATGTGCAGTCCGCATTCCTTCGTGTCGCGCGACTCCCACCACCAGCGGCCCGCGCGGCTGTCCTCGCCGGGGCGGATCGCCCGCGTACAGGGCTCGCAGCCGATGCTCGGATAGCCGCGCGCATGCAGCGGGTTCACCGGCACGTCAAACGCGTTAAGGTACGCCCACACGTCGCTTTCCGTCCAGTCGGCGAGCGGGTTGTACTTCGCGATCCCGCGCGCTTCGTCCTGCTCTTCCTCGTGCAGCTCGGCACGCGTGACCGACTGCTCGCGGCGCTGGCCCGTGACCCATGCCCCGACGTCGGCCAGCGCGCGATTCAGCGGCTCGACCTTGCGGATGTGGCAGCACGACTTGCGCAGCTCGACGCTTTCGTAGAACGCGTTCAGGCCGTGCTCGGCGACGTACTGGTCGACCGCGTCCTGCTGCGGGTGAAACTGCTCGATCTCGTAGCCGTAGCGCTCGCGCACGCGGTCGATCATGCCGAGCGTTTCCGCATGCAGGCGGCCCGTGTTCAGCGAGAAGATGCCGATCCGGACGCCCTTCGACAGGATCGCGTGCGTCAGCAGCATGTCTTCCGCCGCGAGACTGCTCGCGAACTTCACCTTGTCGTGACGCGCACCGATCTGCGCGAGCAGCGCGTCGAGGCGCTCGACCTTCGCGGCGAGTTCCGGGCTCAGCGCGGTGGCGGCGGCGGTGCTCATGCGCCCACCTTCGCTTCAGCCACGCCAGCCGCCGCGGCGCGGCGGCGGAACAGCGGTTCGGGCTGATCGAACGCGCCCTGATAACGCTGCGTGAATTCCGTGAACGCGTTCAGCGCGTCGTGGATGTCCTTGTCGGCGCGCACCGCGAATGCGTCGAAGCCGCAACGCGACATGTACAGCAACTGGTCGCGCAGCACGTCGCCGATCGCGCGCAGTTCGCCCGTCCAGCCGTGGCGCTCGCGCAGCAGGCGCGCGATGCTGTAGCCGCGGCCGTCCGCGAAGCGCGGGAAGTCGACGGCGACCAGCGAAATCGCGCCGAAGTCGGCCACGAGATCGGCCGGCTCGCTGTCCGGGGCGAGCCACACGCCGAGCTCGTCCTTCGTCTTCGCGGCGACGAGCGCCGCGCGCTCGGCCTGCCACAACGCGAACGGCACCAGCACCTTGCCGGCCGGCAACGCGTCGACCGCGGGCAGTGCACCGTCTTCCGCCGCGCGCACGACCTGCCATGCATCGTCGATCACTGCGCGGTTCTTGATAATCGAAGCCATCTGCTAATTCCTTCTACCCGGTTGGTTACGCGTTCACTGCCTGGCGCGCCGCATACACGCGCTCCTTGAACGGCGCGATGCCGATGCGGTCGTACGTGTCGACGAAGCGCTCGCCGTCGACGCGCGATTCGACGAACGTGTCGATCAGCTTCGCGATCACATCGGGCACTTCCTCCGCCGAGAACGACGGCCCGATCACGCGGCCGAGGCGCGCGCCGTTCCGGCCCGTGCCCTGCTCGCCGCCGAGCGACACCTGGTACCACTCGGCGCCGTCCTTGTCGACGCCGAGGATGCCGATGTTGCCGACGTGGTGGTGACCGCACGAGTTCATGCAACCGGAAATGTTCAGCGACAGGTCGCCGAGGTCGTACACGTAGTCCAGATCGTCGAAGCGCTGCTGGATCGCCAGCGCGATCGGGATCGACTTCGCGTTCGCGAGCGAGCAGAAGTCGCCGCCCGGGCACGCGATGATGTCGGTCAGCAGGCCGATGTTCGGCGTCGCGAAACCGGCCGCCTTCGCCTTTTCCCACACCTCGAACAGGTCGCGCTTCTTCACGTTCGCGAGAATCAGGTTCTGCTCGTGCGACACGCGCAGCTCGCCGAACGAGTAGGCGTCGGCCCAGTCGGCCACCAGGTCCATCTGCTGGTCGGTCGCATCGCCCGGCGCGATGCGGTGATCCTTCAGCGACAGCGTGACGGCTGCATAACCGGCCACCTTGTGCGGTGCGACGTTACGCTCGACCCAGCGCGCGAACGCCTTGTTCTCGAGCAGGTGCTGTTCGAACGATGCGTCGGTGTCGGCCAGCTTCTCGTAGACGGGCGGCTGGAAGTACTGCGACACGCGATCGACTTCCGCCTGCGTGAGCGTCGACGGGCCGTCCTTCAGGTGCTGCCACTCTTCCTCTACCTGCTGCGCGAACTTCGCGGGCGACAGCGCCTTCACGAGGATCTTGATGCGCGCCTTGTACAGGTTGTCGCGGCGGCCGTAGCGGTTGTACACGCGCAGCACGGCTTCGCAGTAGGTCAGCAGGTGCTGCCACGGCAGGTCTTCCTTGATCACCGCGCCGATGATCGGCGTACGGCCGAGGCCGCCGCCCGCGAGGATGCTCGCGACCACTTCGCCCTGCGCGTTCTTCTTCAGGTACACGCCGAGGTCGTGAATCTGCACGGCCGCGCGGTCGTCCTTCGAGCCCGACACCGCGATCTTGAACTTGCGCGGCAGCCACGCGAATTCGGGATGGAACGTCGACCACTGGCGCAGGATTTCCGACCACGGGCGCGGATCGATCTCTTCGTCCTGGGCGACGCCGGCGAACTGGTCGGCCGTGATGTTGCGGATGCAGTTGCCCGACGTCTGGATGCCGTGCATCTGCACCGACGCGAGCTTCGCGAGGATCTCGGGCGTCTCCTCGAGCTTGATCCAGTTGAACTGGATGTTCGAGCGGGTCGAGAAGTGGCCGTAGCCGCGGTCGTGTTCGCGGGCGATGCGCGCCAGCATCCGGAGCTGGTCGCTGCGCAGGTTGCCGTACGGAATCGCGATGCGGTGCATGTACGCGTGGCGCTGCATGTACAGGCCGTTCTGCAGGCGCAGCGGACGGAATTCTTCTTCGCTCAACTCGCCCGACAGCCGGCGGCGCACCTGATCGCGGTACTGCGCGACACGCTCATCGACGATCGTCTGGTCGTATTGGTCGTACTGATACATTCGGGGACCCCAGGGTTTTCGTGGTGACCGCGCGACGTCCTAGCCACGTCGCGCCCGAATCTCCGTTCCGCCGTCACCGCCCCCATCCGCTGGCGGATGGATTGCTAATGACGAAAACAGATATCCATATTTGAAAAACTCCGGTGAATCGTAATAAACTCGCCTTATATTTCAAACGACTAAAAAATTCTGTTGATATGCGGAAGGGTTATAAATGAACCTGCACCAATTTCGCTTCGTGCGCGAGGCCGTCCGGCAGAATTTCAACCTCACCGAGGCCGCCAAGGCGCTCTACACGTCGCAACCGGGGGTATCGAAGGCGATCATCGAGCTCGAGGACGAGCTCGGCGTGGAGATCTTCACGCGGCACGGCAAGCGCGTGCGCTCGCTCACCGAGCCGGGCAGGATCATCCTCGCGTCGGTCGAGCGGATTCTTCAGGAGGTTGAAAGCCTTAAAAGGGTCGGGAAAGATTACGCAGCACAGGATCAGGGCAACCTGACCATCGCCGCGACCCACACGCAGGCCCGCTACTCGCTGCCGGCCGCGATCGCCGAATTCAAGAAGCGCTTCCCGAAGGTGCACCTGTCGATCCTGCAAGGCAGCCCGACGCAGGTGGCCGAGATGGTGATCCACGACCAGGCCGATCTCGCGATCGCGACCGAGGCGATCTCCGACTACAAGGAGCTCGTGTCGCTGCCCTGCTTCCAGTGGCATCACGCGGCCGTCGTGCCGGCCGACCACCCGTTGCTCGAACGCAAGCCGGTCACGCTCGACGATCTCGCCCAGTACCCGCTGATCACGTACGACGACGCGTTCGCGGGCCGCAAGAAGATCAACCATGCGTTCGCGCTGCGCGGGCTGTCGCCGGACATCGTGCTCGAGGCGATCGATGCCGACGTGATCAAGACCTACGTCGAACTCGGTCTCGGCGTCGGGATCATGGCCGACATCGCGTTCAATCCCGAGCGCGACCGCAACCTGCGGCTGATCCCGGTCGGCCACCTGTTCGGCAGCAACGTGACGCGTGTCGCGCTCAAGCAGGGCGCCTACCTGCGCAGCTATGTGTATACGCTCGTCGAACTGCTGTCGCCGACGCTGAACCGCAAGCTGATCGAACAGGCGCTCAAGGGCGAATCCGAATCGTACGAGCTTTGACCGGCCTGTATAAACACAGGGGCGCGAATCCGAACCGCGCCCCTTTTCGTTGCCCGACGGAGAATCCCGCATGACGCTTCCCGCCCTGTTGCGCCGCGCCGCCGCCGGCGCGCTCGCGCTCGCCTGTGCCGCCGCCCATGCCGACCTGAAGGTCGGCGTCGACCTGTCGTCGACCGGCCCGGCCGCCGCGATCGGCATCACGAGCAAGAACGCCATCCTGATGTGGCCGAAGACGATCGCCGGGCAGCCCGTGCAGGTGACGGTACTCGACGATGCATCCGACCCGGGCACCGCGGTGCGCAACATCCGCAAGCTGGTCGACGAGGATCACGTCGACGTCGTGGTCGGGCCGAACATCACGCCGGCCGCGCTCGCGGCGCTCGACGCGGTCGCGGCCGGGCAGACGCCGATGATCACGCTGGTCGGTTCCGGCGCGATCGTCGAGCCGCAGGAAGGCGCGCGGACCTGGGCGTTCAAGATGGCGCAGAGCGACCGCGCGATGGCCGACGTGATGACGCGCTACATGGCGAACCACGGCGTGAAGACGGTCGGCTTCATCGGCTTCGCGGACAGCTACGGCGACAGCTGGCTCAACGAGTTCACGCGCTTCGCGGACCTGCGCAAGATCCGCGTCGTCGCGACCGAGCGCTACAACCGCACCGACGCGAGCGTCACGGGCCAGGCATTGAAGCTGATCGCGGCGAAACCCGACGCGATCCTGATCGCGGGCTCGGGCACGCCGGCCGTGCTGCCGCAGCGCACGCTGATCGAGCGCGGCTACAAGGGCCCGGTCTACCAGACGCACGGGATCGCGACGCCGGAATTCATCAAGCTCGGCGGCAAGGACGTCGACGGGACGCTGTTCCCGACCCAGCCGGTGGTCGTCGCGCGCACGCTGCCGGCCGATCATCCGGCCCGCAAGGCCGCGCTCGCGTTCGTCGACGCGTACGAGGCGAAATACGGCGCCGGCACGGTCACGCAGTTCGCGGGCGACGCGGCGGGCGTCTACCCGCGCCTCGCCGATGCGGTCGGCCGCGCGCTGAAGGCCGCTCAGCCCGGCACGCCCGCGTTCCGTGCGGCGCTGCGGCGCGAACTGGAACGCGCGCACGAGCTCGTCGTGCCGAACGGCGTCGTCAATACCAGCGACAAGGATCATGTGGGGCTCGATCAGCGCGCGAGCGTGATGGGGATCGTCAAGCAGGGCCGGTTCGTCTACCTGAGCCAGTAACGTGCGCGACCGGCACCGGGGCAGCTTGCCCGGCGTCGGGATTTCAGACATAATCCGCGTTTCGCCGCGCACAATCGCATGCGCGGCCAGGATCAAGCCCAGGTGGTGAAATTGGTAGACGCAGGGGACTCAAAATCCCCCGCCGCAAGGCGTGCCGGTTCGATTCCGGCCCTGGGCACCAGTATTTCGCAGCGTCGTGCGCTGCATCTGTCGAAACCCGCGCAAGCTCGCCGCTTCGCGGGTTTTTTGTTTTTTGCCGCACGCGCCGCAACGCGCGCCCCCGCGCAACAGTCCAAGCATCATGAGGATGCGCGGCACGGAGGCACGCCATGTCCATGCGCACGATTTCATCCCCGCTCCGCCGCCGCGTGCTCGCCGTGGCGCTCGTGCTCGTGCTGGGCGGATGCGACGTCCTGACCGCGCCGCCGGTGCCTGACTGGCCGGGCCCGCACGCACCGTATCCGTTCCCGGACAACATCCCGCATCGCACCGAATGAAGCGCCTGCCGGCCTGCCGCCTGCCGTGCCTCGCGCTCAGGCCATCAGTTCGCGAACGAAGTCGAGAAACACCCTCACCTTCGCCGAGACGAGGTTTGACGCGTGGTGATACGCGTAAAGCGGGAACGTCTCGTCCGCCCATTCCGGCAACAGCAGCACCAGCCGCCCTTCAGCCAGGATGTCCCGCGCATAGAGTTCCAGTAATTGCGCAATCCCCACGCCGCCCAGGCACGCACCGAGCAGCATGCCCGTATCGTTGACCATCAGCCGGCCGGCGGCATCGAACGGCACCACTTCCTTGCCGCGATGGAATTCCCATTCGAATGGCCGCCCCGTCACCGGGTCGCGGATCAGCACGCAACGGTGCCCGTCCGCGAGGTCCCGCGGATGCCGCGGTTCGCCATGACGCGCGACATAGGCTGTCGACGCGCAGGTGAGCACGCGCGTTTCCAGCAGCAGCCGCGCACGATACGACGACGGTTCCGGAATGCCGAATCGCACGGCCACGTCGAACCCGTCTGCGACGAGGTCGCCCATCCGGTCGCGCACGCTGATCTCGACGGACAGGTCGGGGAAGCGGTCGAGAAACTCCGCCATCTTCGGTGCCAGCACGTAGTGACCGAAGGTCGCGTCGACATTGACGCGCAGCCGCCCCCTGACACGCGCCTTCGACTGGCCGGCGTCGATCGCCGCCTCCTCGATGCCGGCCAGCAGCGGCGCGACCGCCTCATAGAAACGCCGGCCCTCGTCGGTCAGCGTGATCGCGCGCGCCGTGCGGTTGAAGATCCGGATGCCGACGCGCTCTTCCAGCCGGGCAACGGCACGGCTCACCGCCGGCTGCGTCAGCCCCATCGCCTCGCCGGCGCGCGCGAAGGTGCCCGCCTCGATCACCGCCGAGAGCACGCCGATCCCGCTCAAAAGCCTGCTGTCGAATGCCATAAGACATACTTTCAGTCATTCTTGATCTTCCGATTATTCATTATTTTTATTGACCGAGGAAGCCTACATTAGTCCTGTCGCCGGATCGCACGGCACTCACAAACCAAGGAGCAGGACATGAGCACATCGCAACAGGTCGCCCTCGTCACGGGTTCGTCGCGCGGCATCGGCGCGGAAATCGCGCGCCAGCTCGCCCGGGACGGCTTCCGGGTCATCGTCAACTATGCAGGGAGCGCCGGCCCGGCCCGCGAAGTGGTCGACGCGATCGTCGCCGACGGCGGCCATGCCGTCGCGGTGCAGGCGAACGTCGCCGACCCGGCGGCCGTGGCCGCGCTGTTCGACGCCGCGCAAGAGGCATTCGGCAGCGTGGATGTCGTGGTCAATTCCGCGGGCGTGATGAAGCTGGCGACCATCGCCGACTGCGACGATGCACTCTTCGACGAAACGATCGCCATCAACGTGAAAGGCACCTTCAACGTATGCCGCGAAGCGGCCAGGCGGGTGCGCGACGGCGGACGCATCATCAACCTGTCGACCAGCGTGATCGGCATGCGCATGCCGACTTACGGCGTGTACGTCGCCAGCAAGGCGGCAGTCGAAAGCCTGACTCAGGTGCTCGCGCAGGAAATGCGCGGGCGCGGCATTCGCGTGAATGCCGTCGCGCCGGGACCGGTCGCAACCGAGTTGTTCCTGCAGGGCAAGAGCCCCGAACTCGTCGAGCGGCTCGCGAAGCTGAACCCGCTCGAGCGGCTCGGCCAGCCCGACGACATCGCGCGCGTCGTCGCATTCCTCGCCGGCCCCGACGGCGCGTGGGTCAACGGCCAGATCCTGCGCGCCAACGGCGGCATGTGCTGACGGGCCGCCTGCCTCGCCCCTCGCTTACCGGAGAAAGATCATGAAGGAAGTCATTCTCGTCACGGGTGCGTCCAGCGGCTTCGGCCTGCTGACGGCCCAGGCGCTCGCCCGCGCCGGCCATACCGTCTACGCGTCGATGCGCGAAAGCAGCGGCCGCAACGCGCCGCGCGTCGCCGCCATTGCGGCCTACGCGCAGGCGCACGGGGTCGACCTGCGCACCGTCGAGCTCGACGTCGGCGACGACGCGTCCGTCGCTGCCGCCATCGATCGCGTGATCGCGGACAACGGCCGCCTGGACGTCATCGTCCACAATGCCGGCCACATGGTGTTCGGTCCGGCCGAAGCGTTCACGCCCGAGCAGATCGCCCAGCTCTACGACATCAACGTCGTATCGACCCAGCGCGTCAACCGCGCGGCGCTGCCGCACCTGCGCCGTCAGGGCCGCGGCCTGCTCGTCTGGGTGTCGTCGTCCTCCGCACGCGGCGGCACGCCGCCGTTCCTCGCCCCTTACTTTGCCGCGAAGGCCGCGATGGATTCGCTCGCGGTGTCCTATGCCGCCGAACTCGCCCGCTGGGGTATCGAGACGTCGATCGTCGTGCCGGGCGCCTTCACCCATGGCACGAATCACTTCGCCCATGCGGGCAAGCCGGCCGATGCGGCCGTGCAGGCCGCGTACGACGACGGCCCCTATGCGGGCGTCGCCGGGCAGGCGCTGCAGGGCCTCGCCGCGCTCGAACCGGCAGACGCCGATGCCGGCACCGTCGCGACGGCGATTGCCGACATCGTCGCCGCGCCCGCCGGCAAGCGTCCGTACCGCGTATTCGTCGATCCGTCGCAGGACGGCGCGGAGGAGGTGTTCCGCGTCGGCGATCGCGTGCGCCGCGAGATGTTCAGGAACATCGGCCTCGCCGACCTGCTGGCCGCCCGCGTCGGCAGTTGATCCGATGCGCGCCCGGCGCCGGGCACGCCGGCGCGCATCAGCGCGGCTCGCAGAACCCGAGGATCGCTTCCGCAACGGCCGCCGGCGCCTCGCGCTGCGGAAAGTGGCCGACACCGTCCAGCACCTGCCGCGCGTAGCGGCCCATGAAGAAGCGCTCACGCCCGGCCGAGCTGTCCGGATGATTGCAGGTATCCGCGCCGCCGTGCAGCACCAGCGTCGGCAATGCCAGCACCGGCGCGGGATTCAAGCGCGCTTCGTCACCGGCGTGGGCCGGCGCGCCCGGCGCGAATCCCCACCGATGCCGATACGAGTGCAGGACGACATCGATCCAGTCGGGCCCGTCGAACGCGGCTGCCGCCGCCTCGAAATCGCCGTCGCGATACCAGCCCGGTGGCGACCACGTGTCCCACATCAAACGGGCAAACGCGCGGCGATCGTCGCGCAACGCCTGCTCGCCGCGCGGCGTCGCCATGAACCAGTGATACCAGTAATTGCGCGCCTGCTGCAGCGACAGCGGCTGCCCGGGGTCGTTGGTGCCGTATCCGACCGACAGCATCACGAGATGCGATGCGGCGTCATCGCGCAGCCCGCACGCGTTCGCGGCCGCCCGGGCGCCCCAGTCGTGCCCGACCAGCACGGGTCGCTCGAGGCCGAGCGCATCGACGAAGTCGAGCACATCGCGACCGAGCGCCGCGAGCTGGCCGCTGCGCGGCACGGATGCGTCACGAAAGCGCGTCGGCGCAAAGCCGCGCAGCGCAGGCGCAAGCACGCGGTAGCCGCGCGCGGCAAGCGTCGCCGCCACGGCGCCCCAGCCGATCGGGCTGTCCGGCCAGCCGTGCAGCAGTACCGCCACGCGCTCGCCGCGCGGGTTCCATTCGAGATAGGCAATATCGAGCGACGCGGTCGTCGCATGCGCGTAGGTCGTCATCGTGCACTCCGTTGGGTCGATCCGAGTGGACGATGGTAGGCCGGTCGTTCATCACGATTCGCGGAGTATCATTGTTCACTCTTCGCATATTGTGTTGAATCGAACCATGGAACCGCTGACCGATCCCGCGTCGAGCGCGCTCGACATCACGCTGCTGCGCACCTTCCTCGAAGTCGTCGACAGCCGCGGGTTCGCGCCGGCCGCGGAACGGCTTGCGTTGACACCGTCCGCCGTCAGCGGCCACATCAAGCGGCTCGAACAGGCGGCCGGCACGGTGCTGCTCGCGCGCACCACGCGCCGCATCGCGCTCACGCCGGCCGGCGACACGCTGTACGCGTACGCGCGCAACATCGTCGACATGGAGCGCGAAGTGCGCGCGAGGCTGCGCGGCGCGCCGGCGCACGGGCCGCTGCGGGTCGGCGCGTCGGAGGATTTCGCGGGCGCGTGGCTGCCGCATGTGCTGCGCACGTTTCGCGACCGCCATCCGCGCACGTCGATCGAACTGAAGGTCGGCATCACCGCGTCGCTGCTGCGCGAGCAGACGCTCGGCCGGCTCGACGTCGTGTTCGGCAAGCAGTGCCGGCAGGTCGACACGCCGGGCGAACTGCTGTGGGAAGAGCCGCTCGTGTGGGCGTTCGCGTCGGATCGCACGCTCGATGCCGGCGGCGACGTGCCGCTCGCGCTGTTTCCGCAGCCGTGCGTTTATCGCGAAGCCGCCGTCGCGGCACTCGCCGCCGCGCTGCGCCCGTTTCGCGTGCTGTTCGAGAGCGGCAGCATGGCCGGCTGCGTGTCGGCCGCGCTCGCCGGCTTCGCGGTCACCGCGCTGGCGCGCAGCCAGCTGCGCGACGGCTTGCGCGAATGCGGGCCGCAAGACGGCCTGCCGGCGTTGCCGGCCGCGCGCTTTTACGCGTTCGCGTCGAAGCCCGACGGCGCCGGCGCCGCGCTGATCGACGCGGTGCGGGCCACCGGGCGCACGCGGCAGTTCTCCGCACACGCCGACTGAACGCGCGCCGGTCGCAATGGATGTCGAATGCCGCCGGCGCGCCCCCGCCGATCGCGGTCGGCGCGTGCGGGCGCGGCGCCCCTTTCGGTCGCCGGTCTTCAGTCGCCGGTCGCGGTCGCGCCCGTGCCATTCAGCGCATCCGCCATCAACTCCGCGAACCATTCGATGAACGCGTTGAGCCGTCTCGACCGGTGCCGGCGATGCGGATACACGGCCGACACGTCCATCGGCGCGGCACGGTGGCCGGGCATCACGTCGACGAGTGCGCCGCTGTCGAGCAGATGCTCGACGTCGAAGCGCGGAATCTGGATCAGCCCCATCCCGGCGATGCAGCTGGCGATATAGGTTTCGGCGTTGTTGACGATCACGCGGCTCGGCAGCGTGAGGGTGTACCGCTGGCCGTCCGAACAGTATTCCCAGTCGAGTTCACGCCCGGTCGTCGGCGACGCATAGCCGATCGCCCAGTGTCCGTGCGCGAGCGCATCCGGATGCTCGGGCACGCCGCATTCGCGCAGGTAGTCGGGGCTCGCGCAGTTGATCAGCGTGAACTGCCCGAGCGGCCGCACGACGAGACTGCTGTCCGCGAGCCGCCCGACGCGGATCGCGCAGTCGACGCCCTCCTGCACCAGGTCGATCGACCGATCCGTCGAGCCGAGCGACAGTTGCAGCTTCGGGTAACGGCGAAACAGCGACGGCAGCGCGGGCGCCACCATGCGGCGCGCGATCCGGCTCGGCACGTCGACGTTCAGCCGGCCGATCACGTCGCGGTCGCGGCGGCGGAACAAGCGGTCGAGTTCGTCGGCTTCCGCGAGCAGGCGCCGGCCGCGTTCGAGCAGCAACGCGCCGTCGGCCGTCAGCTGCACCTGGCGCGTCGTGCGATGCAGGAGGCGCGTGCCGAGCCCCGTCTCGAGCTGCTGGACGGCCGCCGACACGGTCGCGCGCGGCACGTCGAGCGCGTGCGCGGCCTTGATGAAGCTGCCCATCTCGGCAACCTGCAGGAAGATTCTGACCTGATCCAGCTTGTCCATCGGCAGGGAACGTAGGTTCGGAAACGCGTCGCCGCCGGCTGTCGCGCGTCGCGGCAAGGTTCGGCGGCACAGAAAAACGGGCGCGCAGCCGCAAGGCCGCACGCCCGTCCATTGTCCACGCAAACGCGCCATTGCGGTGCACGCCGCACCCCGCGACGTCCGCCGAAGCGGCGCGTTGCCCGGCCGGTTACTTGGCCGGTTACTTGGTCGCTTATTTGGTCGTATAGCCGCCGTTGATCAGGATCGTCTGGCCCGTGATCCACCAGCCGTCGGTGACGAGATGGCGAATGAACGGCACGACGTCCTCGATGTCGGTCAGCCCCGTCTTGCTGAACGGCGACAGCGCGGCCGCCGTCTTGTGATACGCGACCGCATCGGCGCCCTCGGCCGGATAGAAGAACGGCGTGTCCATCGGACCCGGCCCGACGGCCGTCACCGAGATCCCGCGCGCGCCGTATTCCTTCGACGCCGCACGCGTGAAATGCTCGACCGGCGCCTTCGATCCTTCGTACGCCGCATAGAACGGCGTGAACGCGCCGAGCAGCGACGTCACGAGCGTGACGAGCTTGCCGTGATCCTCGAGGTGCCGCCCCGCTTCCTTGATGAAGAAAAACGCCGACTTGCTGTTGACCGCGAACATCTCGTCGTACTCGGCCTCGCTGATCTCGGTGAACGGCTTCTTCAGCACCTTGCCGACCGTGTTGATCGCGATGTCGATCTTGCCGAAGCGCTGTTTCGCGTCGTCGAACAGCTTCTCGACCGCGGCGGCCGTCGTCAGGTCGCCCTGGAACGTGGCAGCCTCCGCGCCGGCCGCGCGCACCGCGGCGGCCGTCTCCTCGGCCTGTGCCTGCGATGCGGCGCTGTTGTAGTGAATCGCCACTGCCTTCGCGCCGTGGCTCGCCAAATCCCGGGCGATCAGGCCGCCGAGATTCTTTGCGCCGCCTGCGATCAGGACGACCTTGTCTGCGAGCGTATGAATTGCCACGGTGGACTCCTTTTCTCGATGAACGAATCCTGGAGTGTAGGCATGCGCGACGCACCGGTCAGCAGGCCACGGCTGGATGGATTATCCAGAAAATCTGTCCAATCGCCGCAACGTAATGTGGCCTGCCGCACCGACAGGATTTCCGGAATCGCCGATCGATGCCGCGGATGCCGGCCGGCTCAGCGCGCGTACAGCGTCGCGTCGATCTTGCCGAGCAGCCATTGCATGCCGGCCAGATGCTGCTGGTCGTGGCTGCACAGGTAGTGGACGAGCCCGCGCACGGTCAGCGAGCCGTAACCGTCGAACTCCCCGGTGCGTGCGAGCTGCTCGGGCGTGAGGCGCGACACGAGGTCGAGCGTCTCGCGCCGTGCTTCGCGGATCGCCGCGAGCACGTCGGACGCATACGCGTCGTTGTAGCGGCGCTCGATCGCGAGCGCGTCGCCATCGATCGACACGAGCAGCGGCCGGTCTTCGTCGAGCATCCGCCGCAGCCGCACGTGATAACCGTCGGTCTCGATGTCGCGCACGTGGCAGAGCTGTCCGAGCGGCGAGAAGTGCTCGCTCGGGATTCCGGCCCAGTCGCCGGGCGTCCAGCGCGCGTAGCCGTCGGGGACGGCCGCGAAATGCGCTTCGAGCTGACGGGGAAAATCGGCGAGTGCGTCGAGCGTCGTCGGATTCATGCGGGACTCCCTGTCGAATGGAAGCGACGGCAGCCCTGGCACGGGCCTGCCGCCGCCGTTGCGTCACGTCACTTCACGCTGAAGCCGTACGCGCCCTGCGTGCGGTGCCCGTCGGGCGCGACGGCCACCCATTTCACCGTATAGGCGCCCGTGCCGGCCGCCGTGAGCGGCACCGTCATCCGCTTGCGGTTTGACGCGTCGACGCGCGCACGGCCGTCCGACACCGTCTTGCCGTTGCCGTCGACGACGACGATCGAGCTGAACGCCGGCTCCAGCGGCTCGGTGAAATCGATCGTGACGGCTGCCGGTGCGGCGGCCACCGCCGCGCCCGCCGCCGGGTCGCTCTTCGCGAGATGCGCGTGCGCGAACGCAACCGACGAGACGGTTGCGGCGAGGATGACGGCGGCAGCCTTGCGGCCGAACGGGAACGAAGCGAAAGGCATGGACTTTCCGTGAAGAGTGAACGGGCGCCGCGCCCCGCGCGGCGTACCGGCAGCTTACCAGCGCATGCGGGTTCACGCCGGCCGCGCGCCGCCGCTTGATAGAATGCGCGCGCTATGGATCTCGAAAGCATTCTCTACACCCAGGGCTTCGGCTCGCGCCGCCAGTGCCGCGGCCTGATTGAAGCGGGCCGCGTCAGCGTGGCGGGCGCGTGCGCGACCGACCCCGACGCCGCGTTCGATACCGACGGCCTTGTGTTCTCGGTCGACGATACGGCGTGGCCGTTCCACGCGCGCGCATATCTCGCGCTCAACAAGCCGGCCGGCTACGAGTGTTCGCGCGACCCCCAACACCACGCGAGCGTGTTCAGCCTGTTGCCCGCGCCGCTCGTCGCGCGCGGCGTGCAGTGCGTCGGACGTCTCGACCAGGACACGACGGGCCTGCTGCTGCTGTCGGACGACGGCCAGTTCGTGCACGCGTACACGTCGCCGAAGCGCAAGGTGCCGAAAACCTACGTGGCGACCGTGCGCCACCCGCTCGACGACGCGCAGCTGAATGCGCTGCGCACCGGCGTGCAGCTGCACGGCGAGCCGAAGCCGATCGCGGCGGTCGCCGCCGACGCGCGCGCACCGCATGCGCTCGCGCTGACCGTCCTCGAAGGCAAGTATCACCAGGTCAAGCGCATGGTCGCGGCGGCGAGCAATCGCGTCGAAGCGCTGCATCGCGAAAGCATCGGCGGCTTCGCGCTGCCGGGCGATCTCGCGCCGGGTGCGTGGCGCTGGCTCGATGACGCCGACCTTTCAGCGCTGCGCAATCCCGTCGAAACCCTGTAAGGGAAAATCCGCACGACCGTTCGGTGCCCGGCCGCGTCTCGGCCGCATGTTCCCCCGCTATACTGAAATCACAAGCTGCACGAGCAGCGATGCAGGGGGAGATACCATGAACGTCAACCATACTTTCGAACTGTCGTACATGATGATCGCGTTCGCGGTCGTCGGTGTCATCGTGATCGGCGGCCTGCTGGCCATGATGCACGCGAAGCACAAATATCATCCGAACCTGATTGGCGCGCTGATCGGCGCGCTGCTGTGCTTCCTGCTGATCGAGGCATTACCGGCGCTGACCTGATGCGCTGCCCGGCGCGAGCGTTTGAAGGAAATCGTCTACGGTCGGATACCGCAACGTCACGCACAATTCGGCCTTGAGCCGTGCGTTGGACAGGCGCCGCGACTCGCGCATGAACGACAGCAGGGTCGGCTCGAGCTGGCGCTCGGCGTCCGCGCGGCTGACGCGTGGCGGCCTCGGCAGGCCGAGCGCCTGCGCGACCCGGTCGAAATATTCCCCCATCCGCAGTTCGCTGTCGTCCGACGCGTGCACGGCGCGCGCCGGCTTGCCGCGTTCGGCCGCGCGGCGCAGGATCGCCGCGAGATCGTCCGCGTGGATGTGGTTCGTGTAGACGTCGTCGGCCGGTTCGAGTGCCGGCGTGCCGCGCTCGAGCCGTGCGACCGGCAGGCGGTTCGCCGCGTAGATGCCCGGAATGCGCACGATGCGCGCGGACAGCACGCCGCGCACCGTCGCCGCGCGAAGTTGCCGCTCGGCCGACACGCGTCGGAACGCGCGCGGATTCGCGGGGCGCAAGGGCTGCGTCTCGTCGATGCGCGCGCCACCGCAGTCGCCGTATACGCCCGTCGTGCTCGCATAGACGAGCCTCGGCGCGCGAAGGCCGTCGGGTACAATACGCGCTCCCCGAACGGGTGCGCCGACCTGCCGTGCAGCGGTGCGCAGCGTTCGGAGCCGGCCGACCGCCGGTGCCGGCGGAGTCGATGGACGATGCGCAGGCACGGTCGTTGCGGCGATCAGCGCACGCGTGCGCCGGTCGTCGCGGCCGTCGGATTGCGGCGGCGCGAGATGCAGGATCGTGCGGGCCAGGCCCGCGAGGCGGCCGAGCGTCGCCCGGCGATCGAGGTCGCCGACGATCGGCGTCGCGCCCGCGGCACGCAGTTCGTCGCGGCGGGCCGGGTGGCTCGTCAGCGCGAAGATCCGCAGGTTGCGGTGCGTGTCGCGCCATTGCGCCACGCAGCGCATGCCGACGTCGCCGCAGCCGACGATCAGTGCGCGCGGCCGGCGCAGGATTCGAGTCGCGATCATGTTGGTTGCGAAATCAGTAGCCACCGTTGCGCGACGCGCAACGGGCTTGCATTGTAGCTGCCGTGCCCGACATGCACGGTCCCCACATTTTGTTCTAGTTTGGTTCTATGGCATTCAACGTCACTCTCAAGCAAAGCGGCCGGCAATTCCAGGTCGAGTCGGACGAAACCGTGCTGGCGGCTGCGCTGCGCCAGAACGTCCATCTGCCGTACGGCTGCAAGAACGGCGCGTGCGGCTCCTGCAAGGGCCAGATCGTGTCGGGCCAGATCGAACAGGGCCCGCACGCCGCGTCGGCGCTGTCCAACGACGAGCGCACGCGCGGCCTCGCGCTGCTGTGCTGCTCGAAGGCGCAGTGCGATCTCGAAATCGACGTGCGCGAAATCGCCGGCGTCGACGGCGTGCAGGTCAAGAAGCTGCCGTGCCGGATCGCCGCGCTCGAACGCAAGGCCGACGACGTGATGGTCGTGAAGCTGCAGCTGCCCGCCAACGAACGCCTGCAGTATCTCGCGGGCCAGTACGTCGAGTTCATCCTGAAAGACGGCTCGCGCCGCAGCTACTCGATGGCGAACGCGCCGCACGAGGAAGGCCCGATCGAGCTGCACATCCGCCACATGCCGGGCGGCAAGTTCACCGACCACGTGTTCGGCGCAATGAAGGAGCGCGACATCCTGCGCTTCGAAGGCCCGCTCGGCACGTTCTTCCTGCGCGAGGATTCCGACAAGCCGATCGTGCTGCTCGCATCGGGCACGGGCTTCGCACCGATCAAGGCGATCATCGAGCACGTGAAGCACACGGGCATCACGCGCCCGATGACGCTCTACTGGGGCGCGCGCCGCAAGAAGGACATCTACCTCGACGAGCTCGCCGAGCAGTGGGCACGCGAGATCCCGAACTTCAAGTACGTGCCGGTGCTGTCCGAGCCGGACGCCGGCGACCAGTGGACGGGCCGCACCGGCTTCGTCCATCGCGCGGTGATCGAGGATCTGCCCGACCTGTCGGGCTACCAGGTGTACGCGTGCGGCGCGCCGGTGATGGTCGAATCCGCGCAACGCGACTTCACGCAGCATCACGCGCTGCCGGCTGACGAGTTCTACGCCGACTCGTTCACGAGCGCCGCCGATCTCGCGCATCCGGTCTGACACCCGCGCATCCGCGTCCCGCGTCGCGCACCGCGATGTCACATCCGTGGCATCGCGGCGGTTTACAGTGAGGCGCGGGATGCCTTATGCTTGCGCACATGAACTGCTACCTGTCCGCCCTTCGACGTCGCCGCTCGCCGCTCCGCCCGGATGCCGCAGGCTCGTCACGGACTCGCGCGTAACCCTCACACCGCTTCACCGGTTACGCACAAGCTGTTCGACCCACCAGCCACGGCCTTCCGTGGCTTTTTTATTGCCTGTTTCCCTTTCAACGCCCGCTGGAGTCTGCTGCCATGCCCCTGAACGATTATCCGATCGACTCGCTGATGTACATCACGAACCGCCCCGACATCGTGTTTACGCACGGCAAGGGTTCGTGGCTCTACGATCACACGGGCAAGCGCTACCTGGACTTCATCCAGGGCTGGGCCGTCAACAGCCTCGGCCACTGCAACGACGGCATCGTCGAGGCGCTGAAGACGCAGGCGGAAAAGCTGCTGAACCCGTCGCCCGCGTTCTACAACGAACCGATGGCGAAGCTCGCGGGCCTGCTCACGCAGCACAGCGTGTTCGACAAGGTGTTCTTCACGAACAGCGGCGCGGAGGCAAACGAAGGCGCGATCAAGCTCGCGCGCAAGTGGGGCCGCAAGTTCAAGAACGGCGCCTACGAGATCATCACGTTCGACCACAGCTTCCACGGCCGCACGCTCGCGACGATGTCGGCCAGCGGCAAGCCGGGCTGGGACACGATCTACGCACCGCAGGTGCCGGGCTTCCCGAAGGCCGAGCTGAACGACATCAACTCGGTCGAGAGGCTGATCACCGACAAGACCGTCGCGGTGATGCTCGAGCCGATCCAGGGTGAAGGCGGCGTGATTCCGGCGACGCGCGAATTCATGCAGGCGCTGCGCGCGCTGACGAAACAGCACAACCTGTTGCTGATCGTCGACGAGGTGCAAAGCGGCTGCGGCCGCGCGGGCACGCTGTTCGCATACGAGCTGTCCGGCATCGAGCCGGACGTCATGACGCTCGCGAAAGGCATCGGCGGCGGCGCCCCGCTCGGCGCGCTGCTGTCGAAGGCCGAGGTCGCGGTGTTCGAGGCCGGCGACCAGGGCGGCACGTACAACGGCAACCCGCTGATGACGGCGGTCGGCTATTCGGTGATCTCGCAGCTCGTCGCGCCCGGCTTCCTCGAAGGCGTGCGCGCGCGCAGCGAATACCTGAAGCGCAAGCTGCTCGAACTGTCGGAAGAGCGCGGTTTCGAAGGCGAACGCGGCGAAGGCCTGCTGCGCGCGCTGCTGCTCGGCAAGGACATCGGCCCGCAGATCGTCGAGAAGGCACGCGACATGCAGCCCGACGGCCTGCTGCTGAACGCCGCGCGGCCGAACCTGCTGCGCTTCATGCCCGCACTGAACGTGACGACTGAAGAGATCGACCAGATGATGGCGATGCTGCGGTCGGTTCTCGACACGCTCTGAGGAGAGCCCGCCGATGGATGCCGCCGCCGATGCTGTCGCAATCCGCCCGTTCGAACGCGCCGACACCGATGCCGTGCTCGCGGTGTGGCGCGATGCGTTCCCGCAGTACGACGAAGCCGGTGCGCCGCCGCACCGCGATCCGCTGCGATCGATCGAGCTGAAGCTCGCGACGCAGCCGGAGCTGTTTTTCGTCGCGACCAGCGGCGCACGCGTCGTCGGCACGCTGATGGCGGGTTTCGACGGACATCGCGGCTGGCTCTACTCGTTCGGCGTATCGAACGACGCGCGGCGGCTCGGCATCGGCCGCGCGCTGATCGCGCATGCGGAACGCGCGCTCGCCGCGCGCGGCTGCCTGAAGATCAACCTGCAGGTGCTGCCGGGCAACGACGACGCGTGCCGCTTCTACGCGGCGCTCGGCTACCGCGTCGAGGAGCGCATCTCGTTCGGCAAGACGCTGCCGGCCGCATGACGCGACAGCCGGCCGCCGGCGATCTCAGCGCGTGATCGGCCCCGCGCCCGGCAGCGGATTGCCGAGCGCGTCGGTCGGCACGGCCTGCTGCTCGAACGCGGCGAAATAGGCAGCCCACTGCGTGTCGCTCACGCGCACGATCAGCGCGCCGTCCTGCCAGACGTCGTTGTGGTCGTTGTGGTCGTCGCCCGCACGGTGCACGTAGTTCGAGCCGGTCGAACCCTGGTTCATGTGCGTGTCGTGGATGCCGTTGCCTTCGGCATACGAGCGGCCGAACACGACGACGTCGAGCCCCTGCGACTGCGCGGCGTTCACGAGCCGCAGCAGCGACGGGATCGGCTCCGGATTCTCGGTGCCGTCCATCACGGCGCTCGCGCGCCACGCCCCCGTTTCGTTCAGGATGTCGCTGCGCAGGTAGTCGAGCGCGGGCAATGCGGCCTGCCCCGTCAGGTCGGTATAACCTTCGGTCGCGGCCGCGAGCGTCTGCGTGATCGGGTGGTGGAAATCGTAGACGAGCTTGTAGTTCAGCAAGTCGTCCGCGTCGCTGGTGCCGACGTTGATCGCGACGTCCCAGTTGCCGCCCGGCAACGCCAGCGTCAGGTGGATGTGATACTGGATCTCGCTGCCGTGCGGCGAAGCCTTCAGCTTCGCCACCGATGTCACCTTCGCCTTCACGAAACCGTAGTCCAGACTCATGCGTGCTCTCCGTGTCCCGAGGGGCCGTCGATGCTACACGGCCCGTGTGTCGGTTTGTGGGCGACCGGCTTCGGGCGACCGGCTGCGGGTGGCCGCCCCATCGCCCCCGCGCCGCGTGCGCGGCGTAACAGTCGAATGGAGTCGCATCCGAACGCACAAGTTCGATCCGAATGGCACGACACGAAAAAAAAGGCTGTCACGGCATCCCGTGACAGCCTTTCGAAAGCCCGTGTGCGACGCGCCCGGCACCTGCCGTCGCGCGCCATCGGGCCCGCTCATTCACTCACTCATTCACCGAGATACGCGGCACGCACCTTCGGATCGTCGAGCATCTGCTTCGCATCGCCTTCCATCGTGACCGTGCCCGAATCCATCACGTAACCACGGTCGGCCGCCTGCAGCGCGAGGCGTGCGTTCTGCTCGACGAGCAGCACCGTGATGCCCTCCTTCGAGATCTCGCGCACCACTTCGAAGATCTTCTCGACCATGATCGGCGACAGGCCCATCGACGGCTCGTCGAGCAGCAGCAGCTTCGGCTTCGACAGGATCGCGCGCGACATCGCCAGCATCTGCTGCTCGCCGCCCGACAGCGTGCCCGCGAGCTGCGTCGCACGCTCCTTCAGGCGCGGAAAGAAGCCGAACATGCGGTCGACGTCCTTCTTGATCTGCTCGGTGTCGTTGCGCAGGTACGCGCCCATCTGCATGTTCTCGACGATCGACATCCGCGCGAAGATCCCGCGGCCTTCCGGCACCATCGCGAGGCCGCGCTTGAGCAGTTCGTGAGTCGGCACGCCCTTGATCGACTTGCCGTCGTACTCGATGTCGCCCGCCGAATACGCCTTGAGACCCGTGATCGCCTTCATCGTCGTGGTCTTGCCTGCGCCGTTCGCGCCGATCAGCGTCACGAGCTCGCCCTGACGGACTTCCATGTCAACGCCCTTGACGGCCTGGATGCCGCCGTAGTTGACCTGCAAGCCCTTGATTTTCAACATTGCCGCTGCCATCAGTGCACCCCTGCGCCGAGATATGCCTCAATCACCTTCGGATTCTTCTGCACGTCCTGCGGCAGACCCTCGGCGATCACCTTGCCGTAATCGAGCACCGTCATCCGGTTGCACAATCCCATCACGAGCTTCACGTCGTGCTCGATCAGCAGGATCGTGCGGCCGTCCGAACGGATCTTGTCGAGCAGGCGCGTGAGTTCGACCTTCTCGGTCGCGTTCATCCCGGCCGCCGGCTCGTCGAGCGCGAGCAGCTTCGGGTCGGTCGCCAGCGCGCGTGCGATTTCCAGCCGGCGCTGGTGGCCGTACGACAGGTTGCGCGACGTGTAGTCGGCGTACTGCAGCACGCCGACGTACTCGAGCAGCTCGATCGCGCGTTCCTTGATCTCGCGCTCTTCCTGGCGTTCGGCCGGCGTCTGGAACACCGCGCCGAGCAGCCCGTGCTTGGTGCGCACGTGGCGGCCCACCATCACGTTCTCGAGCGCCGTCATCCCGCCGAACAGGCGGATGTTCTGGAACGTGCGCGCGATGCCCGTCTTCGCGACCTGGTGCACCGCGGTCGGCTTGTATTCCGAGCCGTCGAGCTTGAACTCGCCGGAGTCCGGCGTGTAGAGGCCCGTGATCACGTTGAAGAACGTCGTCTTGCCGGCGCCGTTCGGGCCGATCAGCCCGTAGATCTCGCCTTCCTTGATCTCGAGACCGACGTCGGACAGCGCCTGCAGGCCACCGAAGCGCTTGTTCACGCCCTTGACGGACAGTCGGATTTGCTTGTCGCTCATGTGTATATCCCCTGTGTCCGTAGGTTAAGCGCGCACCGGCTTCTTGCTGTTGCGCTTCGCCAGTTTCGCGATCTTGTCCTCATGCTTCGGCGCGGGCCACAGGCCTTCCGAGCGGTACAGCATGATGACCACCATCGCGAGGCCGTACAGCGCCTGACGGATCACTTCCGTATCGACGACGTCATGACCGAACAGCGCGTGCTGCAGCGGGCTCATCGTCGAGCGCAGGAATTCCGGGAAGATCGCGAGCAGCACCGCGCCCAGGATCACGCCCGGGATGTGGCCCATGCCGCCGAGCACCACGCAGGCGAGCACGACGATCGATTCCCAGAACGTGAACGACTCGGGCGACACGAAGCCCTGGAACGCACCGAACATCGCGCCCGACAGGCCGCCGAACGACGCGCCCATCGCGAATGCGAGCAGCTTCACGTTGCGGGTGTTGATGCCCATCGCCTTCGCCGCGATTTCGTCTTCGCGGATGGCTGCCCAGGCACGGCCGATACGCGAGTGCTGCAGGCGCGTACACACCCAGATCACCAGCAGCGAGCACAGCACGAACAGGTAGTAGTACATGTAGACCGACGGCAGCTGCAGGCCGAACAGCGAGTGCGTCTGCGACAGGTTGAAGCCGCCGACGTGCACCGGATCGATGCCCGTGATCCCCTTCGGGCCGTTGGTGATGTTCACCGGACGGTCGAGGTTGTTCATGAAGATCCGGACGATTTCACCGAAGCCCAACGTCACGATCGCGAGGTAGTCGCCGCGCAGGCGCAGCGTCGGCGCGCCGAGCAGGATCCCGAAGGTCGCCGCCAGTGCCATCGCGATCGGCACGATGATCAGGAACGGGATGTGCAGGCCGTTCGGCGCGAGCGCCGCGATCCACTCGAACTGCGAGGTCAGGTGCGGCGAGCTCAGCAATGCCGCCGTGTACGCGCCCACCGCGTAGAACGCGATGTAGCCGAGGTCGAGCAGGCCGGCGAAGCCGACCACCACGTTCAGGCCCAGCGCGAGCATCACGTACAGCATCGCGAAGTCGAGCACGCGGACCCAGTAGTTGCCGCCGGCCGAGCCGATGATGATCGGCGCGGCGATCACGAACGCAGCGGTCAGGATGCCGATGATGACGGTCTTGGCGGTGTTGCGCTCTTCGACGAGCGACGTCGAGGATTCAATCGGTTGAATGGATGTCATGTTGTTTGCTCCCTTCCGTTACGCGCGATCCGCGACACGTTCGCCCAACAGGCCGGACGGACGGAACACCAGCACGATGATCAGCACGACGAAGGCGAACACGTCCTGGTAGTTACTGCCGAACACACCGCCCGTGAGGTTGCCGATGTAGCCGGCCCCGAGCTGCTCGATCAGGCCGAGCAGCACGCCGCCGACCATTGCGCCGCCGAGGTTGCCGATCCCGCCCAGCACCGCGGCCGTGAATGCCTTCATGCCGGGGATGAAGCCCATGTAGAAGTGCACGTTGCCGTATTCGGACGCGATCATCACGCCGGCAAGCGCGGCAAGCGCGGAGCCGATCATGAACGTCGCCGAGATCACGAAGTTCGGGTTCACGCCCATCAGGCTCGCGGTGTTCGGGCTTTCGGCGATCGCGCGCATCGCGCGGCCGAGCTTGGTCTTGTGCACGAGCAGCAGCAGGCCGCCCATCACGAGGAACGCCACCGCGATGATCACGATTTCAGTGACCGAGATCACGGCGCCCGGCGTCGTGTCGGTCGCCTTGATCACGTTGATCGGATCGGTCGGCAGCAATTGCGGGAACGGCAGCGGGTTGCGCGACCAGATGATCATCGCGGCGGTCTGCAGCAGGATCGACACGCCGATCGCGGTGATCAGCGGGGCGAGGCGCGGTGCGCGGCGCAGCGGCCGGTATGCGACCCGCTCGATCGTGAAGCCCACGAACGCACAGACGACGGCGGCGATGCCCAGGCCGATCGTCAGCGTCGCGACGTTGCCGAGTCCGGGGAAATGGTTCTGCAGCACGGTGATGGCCGACAAGGCGACCATCGCGCCGATCATCAGCACGTCGCCGTGCGCGAAGTTGATGATGCCGAGAATGCCGTACACCATCGTGTAGCCCAACGCGATGATGGCGTAGACACTGCCGAGCACCAGCCCGTTGAGAACCTGCTGGACGAAAATATCCATTTAAAGCTCCTTGGCCCGTGCTGCCGGAGGACGCTGCGCCCCGCGGGTAAGCGAGGAATCGCGCCTTCTCGGCGACACTGCGGGTACTAGTCGATACCGGTAAGGGTGGATCGTCCCGGCGCGCGCCGCCCGGCCTGTACGGCCGGACCTGCCGCCGGAGCGGATACAGAAACGGCACCGCACTGTTCCGGTGCCGTCATGAGTCCCGTCGCTAAATCGTCACGACATCGAGGACGGTGTTCGTGGCCTCCTTGAAGTCGTGGGGCAGCATGCCGAGACGGCCATCGTCCGGTTGCCCGGCATCCGTGCCTTTTCCCGTCCGGCGCGAGGCGAGCCCCGCATCCGGGCAGATCGGATTCCGTGTCGCGCCGCCCCGCAAGGCACCGCGAACGCCGTGCCCGACATTCGTCAGGACTGCGTCGGAATCCATCGTACGAACCAGACCGCGCGCCGCGACATCATGGCTCGCGGCAACACGCTGTTTCGTCGAATCGAAATGAAAGGGGGCCGGCGACATCGGCACGCTGCCCGCAGCGCCGGGCACCATGGCCGGCCTGCGTCGATCGGCGCGCACGGTCGCTGTCACGCCACGACCGGCGGCTTGCTGCGCTGCAACCTGCGTGCCCGCTGCCTGGCCCTTCGCCAGGCCAAGCGCGTTGATTTCCTCGATCGCCAAACGTGCCCCGTTTTCCTTGTCCTTGCCCAATTGCGCGATGCGGCACGCGAACGGTGCCGCACGACCGGTTCCGGCGACGCGCACGCCGCTGGCCGGCGGTGCCGCGAACACCGCAGCCTCCCTCCCCGCCCCGCCGTCGCTCTTTTTGCTGCAGCCGGCAAGCATTGCAACCGGTGCGGCGACGGACACGGCGTAAGCCAACTTCACATGCATCGAATGGTCTCCCGCGCCTTGCCAAAACCCGATTTCAAAGCCATTCAGGCCTGAAAACGGGCGCATTGTAACTCCATTTATAGGACGCCAATAATCCTGATTCGATGGGGTTTTCCTGCATTGCAACCAATTTTGAGAGACGCTTGAAAACGATGGGAGCAACCCGGTTGCACCATGAATGCGGAGAATGGTTGCGATTGCAATTCCGACGGGTAAAAAAAAGCGCGCCG
The DNA here is from genome assembly GCF_001043615.1 of Burkholderia sp. LK4. Taxonomy (NCBI): domain Bacteria; kingdom Pseudomonadati; phylum Pseudomonadota; class Betaproteobacteria; order Burkholderiales; family Burkholderiaceae; genus Burkholderia; species Burkholderia sp. LK4. The sequence goes on along the minus strand of NZ_LDUL01000069.1, from coordinate 36,966 downwards.
GGAGGCGCGCTTCGGTGTGTCCGCAGGTGCGCTGCGTCAATCAGGCGGCGGGCGGCAGGTTCAACCCGCGCGGCAGCGGAAACGACACGTTTTCCTCGATGCCTTCGAGCGCGCGGACGTTGCGCACACCGAGCTCGCGCAGGCGCGCGATCACGGCCTGGGCGAGCACTTCAGGTGCCGACGCGCCGGCCGTCACGCCGATGCGGCGCTTGCCCGCGACCCATGCCGGGTCGATCTGGTCGGGCGCATCGACCATGTAGGCGTCCACGCCGCGCTTCTCGGCCACTTCGCGCAGGCGGCTCGAATTCGAGCTGTTCGGGCTGCCGACGACGATCACGACATCGCATTGCGGCGCCATGAACTTCACTGCGTCCTGGCGGTTCTGCGTCGCGTAGCAGATGTCCTGCTTCTTCGGCTCGCGGATTTTCGGATACTTGGCCTTTAACGCCCCGATGATCTCGGCTGCATCGTCGACGGACAGCGTCGTCTGCGTGACGAGCGCGATGCGCTCGGGATCGGCGAGCTCGAGCTTCTGCACGTCCTCGACGCTCTCGACGAGATGCATGCCGCGCTCGACCTGACCCATCGTGCCTTCGACTTCCGGATGGCCCTTGTGGCCGATCATCACGATGTCGACGCCATCCTGGCGCATCTTCGCCACTTCGACGTGCACCTTCGTGACGAGCGGGCAGGTTGCGTCGTAAATGCGCAACCCGCGCACGTCGGCCTCGTCGCGCACGGCCTTCGACACGCCGTGCGCACTGAAGATCACGGTATTGCCGGCCGGCACTTCCTCGAGTTCCTCGACGAAGATCGCGCCTTTCTTTTTCAGATCCTCGACCACGTACTTGTTGTGGACGATTTCGTGACGAACGTAGATCGGCGCACCGTGCATCGCGATTGCGCGCTCGACGATCTCGATCGCGCGATCGACGCCCGCGCAGAAACCGCGCGGCTGGGCCAGCAGGATTTCGGCGTCGGCTGCGACGGTCTGCCCGGACAGCGTATCGGTGGTGCTCATGATTACAGGATTCCGATGATTTTCACTTCGAACGTGAGCGCTTGGCCCGCGAGCGGATGATTGAAGTCGAACAGTGCCGAGGTCTCGCTGACTTCCTTCAGCACCCCCGCGTACCGGCCGCCGTCCGGTGCATTGAACTCGATCAGTTCGCCCGGCGTGAAATCGTCGCCGACCATCCCGTTCTCGCGCAGCGTCGACAGCGTGACGCGCTGGAGCATGTCGGGATTGCGGGGACCGAACCCCTGTTCGGGCGATAGCTGAAAAGTCGAATGGTCGCCGACCCTGAGCCCGATCAGAATCTGTTCCAGCGACGGCGCCAGTTGCCCCGCGCCGAGCAGCAGCGTGGCCGGCTTGTCGGTGAAGGTGTTGACGATGTCGGCGCCGTCGGCCAGTGCCAGCCGGTAATGCAACGTGACGTGGGAACCGGGCTTCACTTCGGATAGATCGATGAGGCTCATGAATTACTCGTTCGGTCGGCGCCCGATACGGCCGAAAGGCCCGGCGCAAAGCCAATATTGTAAGTCACCTGAGCGCGCAAGGCGGAAAGTGCGACGACGTCGCGCATACCGCCCGCCGCCAATGGAGTTTCGAGCATGCTGTCACCCTGCCTCACCCTGCCGCCCGTCGAATGCCGCGACACCGCCGATCTGCCGGCCGATCCGCCCGGCCGCGGCCTCCCGATCCGCCGGCGCAAGCGCCGCCCGCGCGACTGGCGGCCCGAGCGGCCGCGCGAGCGATTGCTGGAGCGCGGGCCGGCCGCGCTGACCAACGACGAACTGATCGCCCTGTTGCTCGGCACCGGCAAGCCGGGGCACGACGTGTTCGTCACGGCCCGCGCGCTGGTCGGGCAGTTCAAGACGTTGCGCGGGCTGCTCGAGGCAACCGCCGACGATTTCGAGGCGCACCCCGGCATCGGCCCCGCGCGCTCCGCGCGGCTGGTTGCGGTCACCGAGATCGCGCGGCGCGTACTGAAGGAGAAAGCGCGCGAGAAGCGGCTGATCGATTCGCCCGGCGCGGTCGAGGACTATCTGCGGATGAAGATCGGCGCGCGCCCGTACGAAGTGTTCGCCGCGGTCTACCTCGACGCGCGCCACGGCCTGATCGACACCGAGGAAATCACGCGCGGCTCGCTGACGCGCATGGCCGTCTACCCGCGCGAGATCGTGCGCAGCGCGATGGCGCACAACGCCGCCGCGCTGATCGTCGCGCACAACCATCCGTCGGGCGCGGTGCAGCCGAGCGCCGAGGATCGGCGCCTGACCCGCGTGCTGCACGACGCGCTCGCGCTCGTCGACGTTCAGCTGCTCGATCACGTCGTCATCGGCACCAGTGATACTTTTTCGTTCGCACGGGCCGGTTGGCTGTAGACTGTGCGGTTGCGGCCCGCCTGAGGGCGCCGCAACGGCGATGCGAAATTAGGTTTGATTTTTCTGAACTTTTTCTGCTAGAATCGCCGTCTGTCTTTTTTCCAACCAGTTCTAGCCATCGAAGGGCCTTGTCTGTAAGGGCTTCGGCGTTCTGAGTGCAGCCATGGATCACGTGGCGGTACGATGGAACCTTCATCGGCGATCGAACCCCGAATTTAGCGTATTAGGAGTGCTCTCATGGCACGCGTATGCCAAGTAACTGGGAAAGCGCCGATGAGCGGCAACAACGTTTCCCACGCCAACAACAAGACGAAGCGCCGCTTCCTGCCGAACCTGCAAAACCGCCGGTTCTGGGTAGAGAGCGAAAACCGCTGGGTGCGCCTGCGCGTCTCGAACGCCGGCCTGCGCCTGATCGACAAGAACGGCATCGATTCCGTGCTCGCTGACCTGCGCGCACGCGGCGAAGCCTAAGCCCAAGGAGCACAATCATGGCAAAAGGCGCACGCGACAAGATCAAGCTCGAGTCGACCGCTGGTACGGGTCACTTCTACACGACCACGAAGAACAAGCGCAACATGCCGGAAAAGATGGCGATCAAGAAGTTCGATCCCGTCGTCCGCAAGCATGTGGAATACAAAGAAACCAAGATCAAGTAATCTCCGGTTTCTGCCAGCCTGACGGCGACCGAAAAGCCCCGCACATGCGGGGCTTTTTGTTTTGCGCGCACGCTCCGGCGCGACGCGGTATGCTCTCCCCTTTCCGCGGCTGCGGCCGCCGGAACGCACAAGATCAAAAGCGTAACGATGGAGATGCAGCATGAAATTCGACGTGGCGATCGTCGGCAGCGGCCTGGCAGGGCTGTCGGTCGCACTCAACCTGGCCAGCACGCGACGTGTCGCGCTGATCGCGAAACGTTCGATGATGGAGGGGGCAAGCGATAACGCGCAAGGCGGCATCGCGGCCGTCCTCGATTCGGCGGACAGCATCGAGAACCACGTCGACGACACGCTGGTCGCCGGCGGCGGGCTGTGCGACGAAGGCGCGACGCGCTACATCGTCGAGCACGGCCGCGAAGCGATCGAATGGCTGATCTCCCAGGGCGTGCCGTTCACGAAGGACGACGCTGCCGAGCTCGGCTTCCACCTCACGCGCGAAGGCGGCCACAGCCACCGCCGGATCATCCACGCGGCCGACGCGACCGGCCACGCGGTGCTCGCGACGCTGTCGGCGCGGGCGCGCCAGCATCCGAACATTACGTTCTTCGAGAACCACCACGCGATCGACCTGATCACGTCGGACCGCCTCGGCCTGCCCGGCCGCCGCTGTCACGGCCTGTATGCGCTCGACGTCGACAACGACCGCACGATCACGATCGAGGCGCCGCATACGGTGCTCGCGACCGGCGGCGCCGGCAAGGTCTACCTGTACACGACGAACCCCGACACCGCGACCGGCGACGGCATCGCGATGGCGTGGCGCGCGGGCTGCCGCGTGTCCAACATGGAATTCATCCAGTTCCACCCGACCTGCCTGTTCCATCCGTATGCAAAGTCGTTCCTGATCTCGGAAGCCGTGCGCGGCGAAGGCGGCCTGCTGAAGTTGCCCGACGGTACGCGCTTCATGCCCGCGCATGATCCTCGCGCCGAACTCGCACCGCGCGACATCGTCGCACGCGCGATCGACTTCGAGATCAAGAAGCGCGGGATCGACTGCGTATATCTCGACATCAGCCACCAGCCGGAAGCGTTCCTGCGCGAGCACTTCCCGACGATCCACGCGCGCTGCCTCGAATTCGGCATCGATATCGCGAAGCAGCCGATTCCCGTCGTGCCGGCCGCACACTACACGTGCGGCGGCGTCGTCACCGATCTCGCCGGGCGCACCGATCTCGCGGGCCTGTATGCGGTCGGCGAAACGTCGTACACCGGGCTCCACGGTGCGAACCGGCTCGCGAGCAACTCGCTGCTCGAATGTCTCGTGATCGGCCGCGCGGCGGCCGGGGCGATCGAGGCGGCCGGTTTCGATGCCGAAACGCCCGCCACGCTGCCCGCGTGGGACGAAAGCCGCGTGTCGGATGCGGACGAGGAAGTCGTCGTTGCGCACAACTGGGACGAGCTGCGCCGCCTGATGTGGAACTACGTCGGCATCGTGCGTACCGACAAGCGCCTCGAACGCGCGAAGCACCGGCTGTCGCTGCTGCGCGACGAGATCCAGGAGTACTACGCGAACTTCCGCGTGACGCGCGACCTGCTCGAACTGCGCAACCTCGTCGACGTGGCGACACTGATCGTGAAAAGCGCGTACTCGCGCCGCGAAAGCCGCGGGCTGCACTACAGCCGCGACTGGCCGAGCACGCTGCCGAAGGCACTGCCGAGCGTGCTCACGCCCCGCTCGCGCCGCTGACCGCCACGCCGTTCCCGGCCGCGGCCCACAAAAAAGCCGCTGGCGTTTGCGCGCCAGCGGCTTTTTTTCGTCAGACGGTATGTCGCGCGGTCAGTCGACGATCCGCATCGAATAGTCCGTCGCGCGCACGTCCTTCGTCAGCGCGCCGATCGAGATACGGTCGACACCCGTTTCCGCGAACGCACGCACCGTATCGAAATTGACGCCGCCCGACACTTCGAGCACAGCCTTGCCGTTCGCGACACGCACCGCTTCACGCATCATGTCGAGCGTGAAGTTGTCGAGCAGCACCGACTGCGCGCGATGCGCGAGCGCCGTATCGAGTTGCGCGAGCGTCTCGACTTCGACCTGCACGGGCACGCCCGACTCCAGCGCGAACGCCGCGTCGAGCGCCTCGCCGACACCGCCTGCCGCTGCGATGTGGTTCTCCTTGATCAGGATGCCGTCATACAGCGCGAGGCGCTGGTTCTCGCCGCCGCCGACACGCACAGCGTATTTCTGCGCGAGCCGCAGGCCCGGCAGCGTCTTGCGCGTATCGAGGATCTTCGCGCGCGTGCCTTCGACGCGCTCGACGTAACGGCGCGTCGCAGTCGCGACCCCCGACAGCAATTGCAGGAAGTTCAGTCCGTTGCGCTCGGCCGTCAGCAGTGCACGCGCCGGCCCTTCGAGTTCGCAGACGGTCGAATCGGGCGTCATCCGGTCGCCTTCGCGATAGCGCCATTGCACGACGATCGCCGGATCGATTCGCGCAATCACGGCCTCGAACCACGGTACACCGCACAGCACGGCGTCTTCCCGCACGATGATGCGCGCCCGGCGACGCCCGCCGGCCGGCACGAGCCGCCCGGTCTGGTCGCCCGTGCCGACGTCTTCCGCGATCGCATCGGCCACGTTGCGCGCAATCGCGTCGTCGAATGCCGCGCCGTATTGCTCACGGACGACGTCGAACAGCGGGGATACGGCTGCGTTCGTCATGCAGCCCCCACGTTCGCAAACAGTTGCTGGTCGCGCTGCAGATCGCCGCTCGCCTGCACGCGCTTCTTGTGGGCCGCTGCGAAATCGAGCATCCGGTCGATCGGCAGACGTGCACGCTCGCCGATCGCGGGATCGACGAAGATCTCGTTGTGACCGCGTTCGAGCACGTCGGCGAGGTTCGCGAGGCCGTTCATCGCCATCCACGGGCAATGTGCGCAGCTCTTGCAGGTTGCGCTGTTGCCGGCCGTCGGTGCGGCGATGAAGGTCTTGCCCGGCGCCGCGAGCTGCATCTTGTGCAGGATGCCGAGATCGGTCGCGACAATGAAGCGCGTCGCGTCGAATTTCACGGCTGCGTCGATCAATTGCGTCGTCGAGCCGACGACGTCCGCCTGTGCGACGACGTTTTCCGGCGATTCGGGGTGGACGAGCACCTTCGCGTCCGGATACTCGGCGCGCAGCAGGTCGAGTTCGATGCCCTTGAACTCGTCGTGGACGAGGCACGAGCCTTGCCACAACAACATGTCCGCGCCGGTTTTCTTCTGGATGTAGCTGCCGAGATGGCGATCCGGTGCCCAGATGATCTTCTCGCCGCGCGCATGCAGGTCGGCCACGATCTCGAGGCCGATCGACGACGTGACCATCCAGTCCGCGCGCGCCTTCACGGCGGCGCTGGTATTCGCGTAGACGACGACGGTACGGTCGGGATGCGCATCGCAGAACGCCGAGAATTCGTCGACCGGGCAGCCGAGGTCGAGCGAGCAGGTCGCATCGAGGTCGGGCATCAGGATCCGCTTGTTCGGGCTCAGGATCTTCGCGGTTTCGCCCATGAAGCGCACGCCGGCGACGACCAGTGTCTGCGCGTCGTGATCGCGGCCGAAGCGGGCCATTTCGAGCGAGTCGGCGACACAGCCGCCCGTTTCGTCGGCCAGTTCCTGCAATTCGGCGTCGACGTAGTAGTGCGCGACCAGGACGGCCTTTTCACGCACGAGCAGCGCCTTGATACGTGCCTTCAGTGCAGCGCGCTCTTCGGCGGACGGTGCGTCGGGCACCTTGGCCCATGCCTGCCCCACGCCGCACACGGTCCCTGCTGCGACGGGCCGATCGTATTCGACGGGTTTGATCGTCGATTGCATCTCCATATCTCCTGTCGATCCAAGTTAGCGCTTTAGCGCTTACTTGGATCCCATGCTTCGCGGTCGACCAGCATCAGCGCCTTCGCGCCCCCTCCGGCCTCACCCCTGTGCTCGCCCCGGGGCAACCATTCGCCGCCGCCCCAAGCCTCATACAAATCCGGCCCAACCGGTCACCTTCAAAAACCGGAAGTCCAAATAAAAAACCCCGCCAACGCGGGGTTTTTGACGTCCTTAGATTCTAATCGATTTCGAATCAGGCGTAGCGGCGCAGGCGCGTCGCGAATTCCTGCAGCGCCTTGATGCCGCTTTGTTCTGCGCGATGGCACCAATCCTGCAATTGCGCGAGAAGCTGTTCGCGCGATGCGGTCGAACGATCCCAGATCGCGGCCAGATCCTGGCGGAGCTGGAAGTACGTGTGCAGCTTCTGGCTGTTCGCGAAGATTTCCGGCAGCAGCTTCTTCTGCGGCTCGTCGAGGCCGTCGGCATCCTTGTGGAACCACTTGCGCGCACCACGCATCAGCTGGTACTTCTCGCCGCCGATTTCCTTCAGGTGCGCAAGCTCCTGGCGGTATGCGCGCTTCACGGCCTTGCCGTAGCGCGCCATCACTTCGTAGCGGTTCGACAGCACGGCCTGCAGCGTTTCCTGGTCGAGCACCGTCTTCGGCTTGTTCAGGCGCGGCGTCGGTGCGACCTTCTTCACCTTCGCGAGACCGAATGCCGACATGATGCGGATGTACATCCAGCCGATGTCGAACTCGTACCACTTGTTCGACAGCTTCGCCGACGTCGCGAACGTGTGGTGGTTGTTGTGCAGCTCTTCGCCGCCGATCACGATGCCCCACGGGAACAGGTTCGTGCTCGCGTCGGCCGAGTTGAAGTTGCGATAACCCCAGAAGTGACCGAAGCCGTTGACGACGCCAGCCGCCCAGAACGGAATCCAGACCATCTGCACGGCCCAGACGGTCAGGCCGAGCACGCCGAACAGCGCGACGTCGATCACCATCATCAGGCTCACGCCGAGGATCGGGTACTTCGAGTAGATGTTGCGTTCGATCCAGTCGTTCGGCGTGCCGTGGCTGAACTTGCGCATCGTCTCCTCATTCTTCGCTTCCGCGCGATACAGCTCGGCGCCCTCGAGGAACACCTTCCAGATGCCGCGCGTCTGCGGGCTGTGCGGATCTTCCTCGGTCTCGCACTTCGCATGGTGCTTGCGGTGAATCGCGGCCCACTGGCCCGTCAGCATGCCGGTCGTCATCCACAGCCAGAGGCGGAAGAAGTGGCTCGCGATCGGATGCAGCTCGAGTGCGCGATGCGCCTGGCAGCGGTGCAGGTAGACCGTCACGCCGATGATCGTGACGTGCGTGACGGCGAGCGCGAACAGCGCGACCTGCCACCACGAAAAATGCAGGAGCCCGTGGGAAAGAAAATCGAGCAGGGAATTCAACAAGGCAGTTACCTGTGATGAGAGCGACGCCGGCCCGCGCCAAGCGTCAGAAAAATGAAAGCATACCGCGTGTAGACCAGAATTTTACTTCAACCGTTCCAAGTCTTTGTAAAAAATGAACATTTTCTTGCCCTGACGCAACCAGCGCAGTCCATGGGCGGACTCGGAACGGCCCGCGATCCGGTTTCGACCGCGGGGTCGATACGTTTGGCGGCCAGCTTGCGCTACGCAGCCGGTGCGCGCCCGTCCACCGCGCCGTTGCCGGCCGCCACGCCCGCGGCAGGAAAGCTGTCCGGCAGCCCCACGACCCGCACTTCGCGCTGCGGGAACGGGATCGAAACCCCGTGCTCGCTGAACAGCCGCCAGATATTGCGGTTCACGGTCGAACGCACGCCGGACGTCCCTTTCGCCGAGTCCTCGATCCAGAAACCGAGCTCCAGGTCGATCCCGTCCGCACCGAAACCCACCAGATACGGGGTCGGAGCCGGCTCCGCCAGCACGCGCGGCACGTCCCTGGCCGCCTCGGCGAGCAACACGAGCGCGTGCTCGACATCGCTGGTGTACGCGACCTGCACCGCGACCTTCGCGTAGCCGCGCGTCAGGTACGACGACTGGTTCTGCACGACGTCGGTGATCAGTTTCTCGTTCGGAATCAGCGTCTCGTTGCCGTCGAGGCCGCGCACGACCGTGTAGCGCGTGCGAATCTGCGTGACGACGCCCTGCAGCCCGCCGACGCTGATCGCGTCGCCGAGCCGCAGCGAACGGTCGAGCAGGATGATGAAACCCGACACGTAGTTGCTGGCGATCTTCTGCAGCCCGAAACCGAGGCCGACACCCACCGCGCCGCCGAACACGCCGAGCACCGTCACGTCGATGCCGACCAGCGACAGCCCGATCAGGATCGCCGCGAATACCAGCAGCGCGCGGCCGACCCGCGACAGCACGACCTTCAGGTTCGCGTCGAGCGTGCTTGCGCGCGTGAGGCGGTCCTCGAGCACCGAGCCCAGCCACATCGCGACCATCAGCGTCACGCATACCCACAGCGCGCCGGAAATCACCGACAGCAGCGTGAGGTGCGCGTTGGCGACGCGGAACTGCACGCTGTCGAGCCAGCCCAGCACGTCGCGCTGGATGCCCAGCACGGTCAGCACCATCGCGGCCCACACGACGGTCGACACGATCTTCTCGACGATCGACAGCCACGCATGCGTGTGGCCGTCGCGCGCGAACACGCGCCGCGCGAAGAAGAACAGCACGTAGATCAGCCCGATGCCGAACAGCGGCACGAGCGCCAGCGACAGCAGCGACGTCGACATGAACGGGTCGAACGCGAGTTGCGCGGCGCCGACGAAGACGCTGCCGAACAACGGGAACAGCGCGCGCTTCAGGCTTTGCGCGCCCGCGCCGGGCGCGCGGCCGGCTGCCCGGCGGCGTGCATCGATGCGGCCGTGCACGAAGCGCGCGGTCACCCATGCGAAACACAGCGCGCCGACGAGGATCGCCGCCTGCCAGATCATCACCGGCTGGTGGAAGTCACGAATGACCGATTCCAGCCGGTGCGACAGCAGGCGGCTCTGCAGGTTTTCCATCGTCAGTCCGTGCAGTCGTTACTGCGCGGCGCGCCGTTCGAGAACCGCGGCGAAGAAGCCGTCGGTCGCGTGACGGTGCGGCCACAACGACAGGTAGTCGCCGGTCTCGAGCGCGATGCGCTGGTCATCCAGCACCTTCTGCGCCGGCACCAGCACGAACTCGGGATGATCGGCCAGGAACTGCTCGACGATGCGTTCGTTCTCGGCGTCGAGCACGCTGCAGGTGGCGTAGACGAGCCGGCCGCCCTTCTTCACCAGGCGCGCGGCGCTCGCGAGGATCGACGCCTGCTTCGGCGTGAGTTCGTCGATCGCGGTGCGCGTCTGGCGCCACTTCAGGTCCGGATTGCGGCGCAGCGTGCCGAGGCCGCTGCACGGCGCGTCGACCAGCACGCGGTCGATCTTGCCGGCGAGCCGCTTGATCTTCGCGTCGTGCTCGCTGTCGATCAGCACCGGGTTCACGTTCGACAGCCCGCTGCGCGCGAGACGCGGCTTCAGCTTCGCGAGGCGCTTCTCCGACACGTCGAACGCATAGAGGCGCCCGGTCGAGCGCATCATCGCGCCCAGCGCGAGCGTCTTGCCGCCCGCGCCCGCGCAAAAATCGACGACCATCTCGCCGCGGCGCGGCGCGACCAGCGAACACAGCAGCTGGCTGCCTTCGTCCTGCACCTCGATCGCGCCTTCCTCGAACAGCTTCAGGCGCGTCAGCGCCGGCTTGCCGACCACGCGCACGCCGAACGGCGCGAACGGGGTCGCGCCCGCGTCGATGCCGCTCGCGCGCAGCCCGTCGATGACCTGGTCGCGGCTCGCCTTCTGCGCATTGGCGCGCAGGTCGAGCGGCGCCGGATAGTTCAGCGCGGCGGCGAGCTGCGCGAGCTCGTCGGCGTCGAAACGGGCCGACAGCGCCTGGTGAATCCAGTCAGGCAGGTTCGTGCGAATGCGCACCGGCAGGCTCGCCGGGTCGATTTTCGACACGTGCTCGAGCCAGGCCGACTCGGTGTCCGACAGGAACGGCTTCAGCGCATTGCGGCCGACCGTCTGCATCAGGCCGAGCAGCGTGAGGCGTCGTGCCGGCGTACCCGTGCCGCTCTCGGCGAGGTGCGAAAACTCCATTTTCCGGCGCAGCACCGCGAACACCGCCTCGGCGATCACGCCGCGTTCGGCATGCCCGAGCTTCGGGTGCGCGCGGAAGAACCGGCTCGTCGTCGCGTCGGCGGGGCCGGCGAACTTCAGCACCTCGGCCAGCAAAGTCTCGGTCTGGCCGATCAGGAATCCGTGCAGCTTCATACGCCCTCACTCGTTTCGGTATGCGGTTGATCCGCGAAAATCCAGCGCGCCTCTTCCGGCGCCACCACTGCGCGGCCGTTCTCGAGGCGCAAACGGCCCTCGATGAACCAGCGCACCGCGCGCGGATACAGCACATGCTCGACCGCCAGCACGCGCTGCGCGAGCGCCGCCGCGTCGTCGCCCGCGCGCACGGGCACCGCGCCCTGCGCGACGATCGCGCCGCTGTCGAGCTCGGGGATGACAAAATGCACGCTCGCGCCATGCAGCGCGACACCCGCGTCGAGCGCCTGCTGATGCGTGTGGATGCCCTTGAAGCTCGGCAGCAGCGACGGATGGATGTTCAGCAACCGGCCTTCGTATCGTCTGACGAATGCGGGCGTGAGGATGCGCATGAAGCCGGCGAGGACGACGAGATCGGGCGCAAACCGGTCGATCTCGGCGGCGAGCGCCGCGTCGAAGCTGTCGCGGCCGTCGAACGAGCGGTGGTCGACCACCGCCGTCGCCACCCCGTGCGACGCGGCAAAAGCCAGTCCGGCCGCGTCGGGCCGGTTGGCGATCACGGCGGCAATCTCGGCCGGCCAGCGTTCCTGCGCGCACGCGCGGACGATGGCCTCCATGTTGCTGCCGCGACCGGAAATCAGGATCACGAGTTTTTTCATCCGCGAATTTTACCATTCGCCCCCGCGTTTCCCGCCTTCTCGGCCGCCGGCCCGCCCGAACGTTTATAATCTTCTGCTTTGCGGCATCCCACCGCCCATTCCCCGACGCTGCATCCGCTATCGTGAAAGTCTTCCGCGGCCTGCCCAACGCCGAGAGCCGCGCCCCGTGCGCGCTGACGATCGGCAACTTCGACGGTGTCCATCGCGGCCACCAGGCCCTGCTCGCGCGCGTGCGCGCGGCAGCGGACGCGCGCGGCCTGCCCGTGTGCGTGATGACGTTCGAGCCGCACCCGCGCGAATTCTTCAACCCCGCCGGCGCGCCGCCGCGCATCGCGATGCTGCGCGACAAGCTCGAAGCGCTGCGCGACCACGGTGTCGACCGCGTCGTCGTCGAGCACTTCAATCACACGTTCGCGAGCCAGTCGCCGCAGGCGTTCGTCGAGCGCACGCTGGTGAACGGGCTGCACACGCGCTGGATGATGGTCGGCGACGATTTCTGCTACGGCGCGAAGCGCGCAGGCACCTTCGACACGCTGAAGGCGGCCGGCGAACAGTACGGCTTCGAGGTCGAGCAAATGGGTACGGTCGCGGGCAGCGACGGCACGCGCATCTCCAGCTCGGGCGTGCGCGCCGCGCTCGCCGCGGGCGATCTCGACGCGGCCGCGCAGGCGCTCGGCCACGGCTATGCGATCAGCGGCCACGTCGCGCACGGGCTGAAGCTCGGCCGCGACCTCGGCTTCCCGACGCTGAACCTGCCGATCGCGCACAAGCGTCCGGCGCTCGCGGGCATCTTCGTCGTGCAGGTGCACGGCCTCGGCCCCACCCCGCTGCCGGGCGTCGCGAGCCTCGGGCTGCGCCCGACCGTCGACGATTCCGGCCGCGTGCTGCTCGAAGTCCACCTGCTCGACTGGCACGGCGACGCGTACGGCAAGCTCATCCGCGTCGAATTCCTGAAAAAGCTGCGCGACGAGGCGAAATTCGACGATCTCGAGGCGCTGTCGCGCGCGATCGCGCTGGACGTCGCGAATGCACGCGCGTACTTCATCGAGCGCGACCGTGCGCCGGGCAGCCGCGCCACGGGCTTCTCGACGTCGGCCACCGACCGAATTAGCTGATCCGGACGGCGGCGCCTGGCGCCGCACCCTCGCGCCGCTCACTCGCGCGCATCCCCGATTCACGACGCTCGCGCGTCTCCCGATTTAGATAGCGATCCCATCATGAGCAACAAGAAAGCCGATTCGAAACCGCAGGCCAAGTATCCGGTCAACCTGCTCGACACGCCGTTCCCGATGCGCGGCGACCTGCCCAAGCGCGAGCCGCAGTGGGTCAAGGAATGGGAAGAACGCGGCCTCTACGAGAAGATCCGCGCGGCCAGCAAGGGCCGGCCGAAGTTCATCCTGCACGACGGCCCGCCGTATGCGAACGGCGACATCCACCTCGGCCACGCCGTCAACAAGATCCTGAAGGACATCGTCGTCAAGTCGCGCAACATGGCCGGCTTCGACGCGCCGTACGTGCCCGGCTGGGATTGCCACGGGATGCCGATCGAGATCCAGATCGAGAAGCAGTTCGGCAAGTCGCTGCCGGCGGCCGAAGTGATGAGCAAGGCGCGCGCGTACGCGACCGAGCAGATCGAGAAGCAGAAGGTCGGCTTCAAGCGACTCGGCGTGCTCGGCGACTGGGCCGACCCGTACAAGACGATGAACTTCGTCAACGAGGCGGAAGAGCTCCGCGCGCTCGGCAAGATCATCGAGAAGGGCTACGTGTATCGCGGGCTGAAGCCAGTGAACTGGTGCTTCGACTGCGGCTCGGCGCTCGCGGAAGCGGAAGTCGAGTACAAGGACCGCACCGACCCGACGATCGACGTGATGTTCGCGTTCGCGGAACCGGAAAAGACCGCGCAGGCGTTCGGCCTGCCGGCGCTGCCGCGCGCCGACGGCGGCATCGTGATCTGGACCACCACGCCGTGGACGATCCCCGCGAACCAGGCGCTGAACCTCCATCCGGAAATCGTCTACGCGCTGGTCGACACCGAGCGCGGGCTGCTGATCATCGCGGAAGAACGCGTCGAAGCCTGCATGGCCGACTTCAAGCTGACCGGCCGCGTCGTTGCAACCGCGCCGGGCGTGAAGCTCGCGAACCTGCGCTTCCACCACCCGCTCGCATCGGCCCACCCCGGCTACAAGCGCACCGCGCCCGTCTACCTCGGCGACTACGTGACGACCGACACGGGTACCGGCGTCGTGCACTCGTCGCCGGCATACGGCATCGAGGACTTCCAGTCGTGCAAGGCGCACGGGATGACCGACTCGGACATCATCAACCCGGTGATGGGCGACGGTCGTTACATCGAATCGCTGCCGCTGTTCGGCGGCCTGTCGATCTGGGACGCGAACCCGAAGGTCGTCGACGCGCTGCGCGAAGCCGGCTCGCTGCTGCGCAGCGAGCACTACAAGCACAGCTACATGCACTGCTGGCGTCACAAGACGGCGATCATCTACCGTGCGACGTCGCAGTGGTTCGCCGGCATGGACGTGACGCCGCGCGACGGCGGCAAGACGCTGCGCGAAACCGCGCTCGAAGGCATCGACGCCACAGCGTTCTACCCGTCGTGGGGCAAGCAGCGCCTGTTCAGCATGATCGCGAACCGTCCCGACTGGACTCTGTCGCGCCAGCGCCAATGGGGCGTGCCGATGGCGTTCTTCGTGCACAAGGAAACCGGCGAGCTGCACCCGCGCACGCTCGAGCTGCTCGAGGAAGTCGCGAAGCGCGTCGAGCAGTCGGGCATCGAAGCATGGCAAACGCTCGACCCGCGCGAGCTGATCGGCGACGACGCGAACCTGTACGAAAAGAACCGCGACACGCTCGACGTGTGGTTCGACTCGGGCACGACGCACTGGCACGTGCTGCGCGGCTCGCACAAGGATCAGCTGCAGTTCCCGGCCGACCTCTACCTCGAAGGCTCGGACCAGCACCGCGGCTGGTTCCACTCGTCGCTGCTGACCGCGTCGATGATCGACGGCCGTGCGCCGTACAAGGGCCTGCTCACGCACGGCTTCACGGTCGACGGCGAAGGCCGCAAGATGAGCAAGTCGCTCGGCAACGGCATCGATCCGCATGAAGTCGCGAACCGCCTCGGCGCGGAAATCATCCGCCTGTGGATCGCATCGACCGACTATTCGGGCGAGCTCGCGATCTCCGAGGAAATCCTGAAGCGCGTGACCGAAGGCTATCGCCGCATCCGCAACACGCTGCGCTTCCTGCTCGCGAACCTGTCGGACTTCGACTTCGCGCAGCACGCGGTGCCCGTCGAGGACTGGCTCGAGATCGACCGTTATGCGGTCGCGTTCTCGCAGCAACTGCAGACGGAACTGCTCGGCCACTACGAGAAGTACGAATTCCACCCGGTCGTCGCGAAGCTGCAGACGTACTGCTCGGAAGATCTCGGCGGCTTCTACCTCGACGTGCTGAAGGACCGCCTGTACACGAGCGCGGCCGATTCGCGCGCGCGCCGCTCCGCGCAGACCGCGCTGTACCACCTCACGCACGGCCTGCTGCGCGTGCTCGCGCCGTTCCTGTCGTTCACGGCGGAAGAAGCGTGGAAGGTGTTCCAGCCGGCCAGCGACACAATCTTCACGGAAACCTACTACGCGTATCCGGAAGTCGCCGGCTCGGCCGCGCTGATCGAGAAGTGGGCGCTGCTGCGCGACGTGCGCGGCAACGTGACGAAGGCGCTCGAGGAAGCGCGCACCGCGAACCGCATCGGTTCGTCGCTGCAGGCCGAAGTCGCCGTGCATGCGAGCGGCGCACGCTACGACGCGCTCACGAGCCTCGGCGACGATCTCAAGTTCGTGCTGATCACGTCGGCCGCGACGGTCGTCAAGGTCGACGACGAAGCGCAGGAAAGCGTCGACGTCGCAGCGTCGAAGTACCAGAAGTGCGAACGCTGCTGGCACTACCGCGAAGATGTCGGCGCGCACGCCGATCACCCGACGCTGTGCGGCCGCTGCTTCTCCAACCTGTTCGAAAACGGCGAAATCCGGAGCGCTGCTTGAATATGGCGAAAACCCTGTCGAAACCGGCCAGCGGCGCGCTTGCGCCCTGGCTGGGCATTTCGCTGATCGTGATCCTGTTCGACCAGCTGTCGAAGATCGCGATCCTGAAAACGTTCGTGTACGGCGCGCAGCACGCGCTGACGTCGTTCTTCAACCTCGTGCTGGTGTACAACCGCGGCGCCGCGTTCGGCTTCCTGTCGACCGCGAGCGGCTGGCAGCGCTGGGCGTTCACCGCGCTCGGCATCGGCGCGACGCTCGTGATCTGCTTCCTGCTGAAGCGCCACGGCCACCAGCGGCTGTTCAGCGTGTCGCTCGCGCTGATCCTCGGCGGCGCGCTCGGCAACGTGATCGACCGGCTCGTCTACGGCCACGTGATCGACTTCCTCGATTTCCACCTCGGCGCCTGGCACTTCCCGGCGTTCAACCTCGCCGATTCCGCGATCACGATCGGCGCGGTGCTGCTGATCTACGACGAACTGCGTCGCGTGCGCGGCTCGCGCTAAGCGCGCATACTCGGCGTCGACGGTCGGCTTCGCGCCGGCCGTTCCGTTCGACCCTTGGAGGCCTGAGTTGGCACAAGCAGAACTCGCAGGAAAACACCTCGTTCTCGGCCTGACGGGCGGCATCGCCTGCTACAAGATCGCCGAGCTCACGCGGCTGCTCGTGAAGGCAGGCGCGACCGTGCAGGTCGCGATGACAGAAGCCGCTACCCAGTTCATCACGCCCGTCACGATGCAGGCGCTGTCCGGCCGGCCCGTCTATACGAGCCAGTGGGACGCCCGCATCGACAACAACATGGCGCACATCGACCTGTCGCGTGAAGCCGACGCGATCGTGATTGCGCCGGCGTCGACGGATTTCCTCGCGAAGCTCGCGCACGGGTTCGCGGACGATCTGCTGTCGACGCTGTGTGTCGCGCGCGATTGCCCGCTGCTCGTCGTCCCCGCGATGAACCGCCAGATGTGGCAGAACCCGGCCACGCAACGCAACGCCGCGCAACTGCGCGCGGACGGCGTGTCGGTGCTCGGCCCGGATTCAGGTGCGCAGGCGTGCGGCGAAGTCGGCGACGGCCGCATGCTCGAGCCCGAGGCGATCTATGAAGCGATCGTCGCGCACTTCGCGCCGAAGGTGCTCGCGCACCGGCGCGTGCTGATCACGGCCGGCCCGACGTTCGAGCCGCTCGACCCGGTACGCGGCCTCACGAACCGCTCGAGCGGCAAGATGGGTTTCGCGCTCGCGCGCGCCGCGCAGCAGGCCGGCGCCGACGTGCATCTCGTCGCGGGGCCGGTCGCGCTCGATACGCCGTGGGGCGTCTACCGCCAGGACGTGCAGACGGCCCAGCAGATGTACGACGCGGTGATGCAGGCCGTGAACGACGCCGACATCTTCATCGCGGTGGCCGCGGTCGCCGACTGGCGCGTCGCCCAGCCTGCCGAGCACAAGATGAAGAAGACGGCCGACCGCAAGATGCCCGCACTCGCATTCGTCGAGAACCCGGACATCCTCGCGTCGGTCGCGGCGCTGCCCGATCCGCCGTACTGCGTCGGGTTCGCGGCCGAAAGCGGCGACCTCGACGTGCACGGCGACGAGAAGCGCAAACGCAAGAACGTGCCGCTGCTCGTCGGCAACCTCGGCCCGCTGACGTTCGGCCGCGACGACAACGAAGTCGTGCTGTTCGAGGCAACCGGCCTCACGCGCCTGCCGCGCGCACCGAAAGACGAACTCGCGCACACGCTCGTCGCGGAAATCGCGAAACGCCTGCCCGACAACCGCCTGATCTGATCTCCCGCGCGGCGGTGCTTGCTGCCGCGCCCTTCCCGACCGATTCGACGACCGCATGAAACTCGACCTGAAGATTCTCGACGCGCGCATGCGCGACTACCTGCCCGCCTATGCGACCACCGGCAGCGCGGGCCTCGACCTGCGCGCATGCCTCGACGCGCCGGTCACGCTGCAGCCGGGCGAAACGACGCTCGTGCCGACCGGCCTCGCGATTCACCTCGCCGATCCGGGCTACGCCGCGCTGATCCTGCCGCGCTCGGGCCTCGGCCACAAGCACGGGATCGTGCTCGGCAACCTCGTCGGCCTGATCGACTCCGACTACCAGGGCCAGTTGATGGTCTCGACGTGGAACCGCGGCCAGGCCGAGTTCGTGCTGAATCCGTTCGAGCGGCTCGCGCAACTCGTGATCGTGCCGGTCGTGCAGGCGCAGTTCAACATCGTCGACGACTTCGCGGAAAGCGATCGCGGCGAAGGCGGCTTCGGCAGCACCGGCCGTCACTGAACGGCGCAATGACAAAGGGGCCTCGCGGCCCCTTTTTTCCTGTCCGTCTCCGTCACTCTTCGACGGGTTGCGCGATCCGCGCGGGCGCAAGGTCGCGCTGCCGCGCCTGGGCGACGATCGCGTAGATCACCAGTGCGACCAGCACGCCGAGCAGCACCGCCGACGAACCGATCGTCCCGAGCGCGAGGCCACCCTTCGCAACCGGCTTCGTCAGCAGATCGCCGACCGTCGCACCGAACGGCCGCGTGAGCACGAACGCGGCCCAGAACAGCAGCACGCCCGAGATTCGCGTGAAATAGTGCGCAAGCACGATCGCCGCGAGCAACCCGCCGATCAGCAGCGCGCCGCCGCCGAAACCGAGCCCCGAGCTGTCCGCGAGGAAGTCGCCGAGCGCGGTGCCCAGCGTGTTCGAGAACAGGATCGCGATCCAGTACAGCAGCTCGACCTTGCGCGTGCGGATCAGGTCGACCGACAGCGATTCGCCGCTGAGCCGCCACACGGCGAAGATGGCCAGCAGGATCGCGACCAGGATCGACGAGCCGGCCGCATAACCGAGGCCGAGCGTGCGATCCATGAAATCGGACATCGTCGTGCCGGCCGTGCTCGTCGCGACGATCACGGCCCAGTAGATCGCCGGGCGATAACGCGTCGTCCTGAGCTGCGCGCCCAGCGTCACGAGAAAGAAACCGAACAGCAGGATCGAGCTCACCGCATAACCGACGTTCAGCGTCATCGACAGCAGGTCGCCGCCGGTTTCGCCGAGCGTCGTCGCGCAGATCTTCATGATCCAGAACGCAAGCGTGATTTCGGGAAGTTTGTTCATTCGCACCCCTTTTTGCAGGAAAGCGGCGAGCCGGCGCATGCCGCGCCCGCCTTGCAGGCAGGATCGAATGTAGTCGTCGCGGGCTTAACGGAACCTTAGCGACCGGAAAAAACGGCGCGGGCGGCCGCGCCGGTACCGTCAACGAGCGTGTTGGTGCCGGTAATGCAGCGCGTACGCGAGCGTGAGCAGCACGACGAACACGACGCCGACCACCATCGTCATCCGGAATTCGCGCGTGAACGCGGTCGTGAACAGGATCGCCGCGACGAGCCCCGCACCGAGCAGGCTGCCGAACGGGTGCCCCCACATCCGGAAAGCGAGCGCGGGGCCGCGGTACCGCGAACGGAAGCGCAGGTGCGTGACGAAGATCATCAACCATGTGAACAGCGCGCCGAACATCGCGATCGCCATCATCACCGTGAATGCCGTGTCGGGCGCGAGCGCGACCAGCACGGCCGCGACCGCGACGCCGCTGGTCGAGATCCACAGCGCCGCGCGCGGCACGCCGTTCGTGCCGAGCCGGCCGAACACCGCGGGCGCGAGCCGCGCGCGCGACAGGCTGAACATCATCCGCGTCGTCACGTAAAGCTGGCTGTTCATCGCCGACAGCGCCGCGATCAGCAACACGAAGTTGATCACGCCCGCCGCGTACGGCACGTGGGTCGCGGCCATCACCTTCACGAACGGGCTTTCGTCGGTACCGGCCTGCGTCCACGGCACGATCGCGAGCATCAGCGACAACGTCAGCAGGTAGAACAGGACGAGCCGGAACACGGTCGAGCGGAATGCGCGCGTGACCGCGTGCTGCGGATCGCGCGCCTCGCCGGCCGCGATCGCGACGGCTTCGATGCTCATGTAGCTGAAGATCGCGACGATCACCGCGACCCAGGTGCCCCACGGCCCCTTCGGCATGAAGCCGCCGTGCGCGGTGTAGTTCGCGAACCCGATGCCGGATGCGGCCGGCGCCGACCACACGAGATACGCGCCAAGCACGATGAACACGACGATCGCCGCGATCTTCAGCAGCGAGAATGCGTATTCGACCGAGCCGTACAGCGTGACGCTCGCGAGATTCACGGCGATCAGCAGCGCGGAGAAGCCGATCACCCAGTACCAGCCGGGCACGGCCGGGAACCAGTACTTCATGAACACGGCGATCGCGCTGATCTCGGTGCCGATCGCGAACACCACCGCGAACCAGTACGCATAACGCACCAGGAAGCCGGCGAGGGGGCCGACGTAGTGCTCGGCATACGCGCCGAACGAGCCGGCGGTCGGATGCGCGACCGTCATTTCCGCGAGCGCGCCCATCAGCAGCAGCGCGATCAGCGCGCCGATCGCATACGAGACCAGCACGCTCGGGCCGGCGAGCCCGATCGCGAACCCGCTGCCGAGGAACAGGCCCGTGCCGATCGCGCCGCCGATCGCGATCATCGCCATCTGCCCCGACGTCAGCGCATGGCGCAACCCTTGTTCGCGCGCGACGATGTCGTCGAACGTCCGTTGTTGTTGTGTCACTGCCTTGCCACTCCCCTGCACCACCATCGCGCCGCCGGCGCCGGATAAAACGAAACGGCGCGGAGAACTTCCCGCGCCGTTCGCATGAACAACGAATTATCGCTTACTCGACTTCGACCGTCTCTTCGTTCGGCTTGTGCGGCGGATTCGCCAGCTTGTCGAACGACAACTGCACCTTGTCGTTTTCGTCGACATCGACCGTCACGTGCCCGCCGTTCAGCAGCTTGCCGAACAGCAGCTCGTCGGCCAACGCGCGCCGGATCGTGTCCTGGATCAGCCGCTGCATCGGCCGCGCGCCCATCAGCGGGTCGAAGCCGTGCTTCGCGAGATGCTTGCGCAACGCGTCGGTGAAGAGCGCGTCGACCTTCTTCTCGTGCAGCTGTTCCTCGAGCTGGATCAGGAACTTGTCGACCACGCGCATGATGATTTCCTCATCGAGCGAGCGGAAGCTGATGATCGAATCCAGACGGTTGCGGAACTCCGGCGTGAACAGGCGCTTGATGTCGGTCATCTCGTCGCCCGTCTCGCGGCGCGTCGTGAAGCCGATCGTCGCCTTCTGCATCGACTCGGCGCCCGCATTCGTCGTCATGATGATGATGACGTTGCGGAAATCCGCCTTGCGGCCGTTGTTGTCCGTCAGCGTGCCGTGGTCCATCACCTGCAGCAGCACGTTGAAGATGTCCGGATGCGCCTTCTCGATTTCGTCGAGCAGCAGCACGCAGTGCGGCTTCTTCGTGACGGCTTCGGTCAGCAAGCCGCCCTGGTCGAACCCGACGTAGCCCGGCGGCGCGCCGATCAGCCGGCTCACCGCATGACGCTCCATGTATTCCGACATGTCGAAGCGGATCAGCTCGATGCCGAGCGTGAACGCGAGCTGGCGCGCCACTTCGGTCTTGCCGACACCCGTCGGGCCGGAGAACAGGAACGCGCCGATCGGCTTGTCCATCTTGCCGAGGCCCGCGCGCGCCATCTTGATCGAGGCCGCAAGCGCGTCGATCGCCGGATCCTGGCCGAACACGACGCTCTTCAGGTCGCGGTCGAGCGTCTGCAGCTTGCTGCGATCGTCCTGCGACACGCTCTGCGGCGGCACGCGCGCGATCTTCGAGATGATTTCCTCGATCTCGCTCTTGCCGATCGTCTTCTTCTGCTTCGACTTCGGCAGGATGCGCTGGGCGGCGCCCGCCTCGTCGATCACGTCGATCGCCTTGTCCGGCAGGTGACGGTCGGTGATGAAGCGCGCCGACAGTTCGGCCGCGGCCGACAGTGCGCCCGACGAATACTTGACGCCGTGATGCTCCTCGAAGCGCGACTTCAGCCCGCGCAGGATCGCGACCGTCTGCTCGACGGTCGGCTCGCTCACGTCGACCTTCTGGAAGCGCCGCGACAGCGCCGCGTCCTTCTCGAAGATGCCGCGATATTCGGTGAACGTGGTCGCGCCGATGCACTTGAGCGTGCCCGACGACAACGCCGGCTTCAGCAGGTTCGACGCATCGAGCGTGCCGCCCGACGCGGCGCCCGCGCCGATCAGCGTATGAATTTCGTCGATGAACAGGATCGCGTGCGGACGCTCCTTGAGCTCCTTCAGCACCGTCTTCAGACGCTGCTCGAAATCGCCGCGGTACTTGGTGCCCGCGAGCAGCGCGCCCATGTCGAGCGAGTAGACCTGCGCGTTCGCAAGGATGTCCGGCACTTCGCCGCGCGTGATGCGATAGGCGAGCCCTTCCGCGATCGCCGTCTTGCCGACGCCGGCCTCGCCGACGAGCAGCGGATTGTTCTTGCGGCGCCGGCACAGCACCTGGACCACACGCTCGACTTCGGGCTCGCGACCGATCAGCGGATCGATGCGGCCGTCCTTCGCCATCTGGTTCAGGTTCTGCGTGAATTGCGCGAGCGGCGTTTCCTTCTGCGCGTTCGCGTCTTCGCTTTCCGCATTCGCGTCGGTCGACTTCGCGGCTTCGCCGCTGTTCGTCTTCGCGATGCCGTGCGAAATGAAGTTCACCACGTCGAGGCGCGTGACGCCCTGCTGCTGCAGGTAGTACACGGCGTGCGAATCCTTCTCGCCGAAGATCGCGACCAGCACGTTCGCGCCGGTCACTTCCTTCTTGCCGTTCGACGTCGACTGGACGTGCATGATCGCGCGCTGGATCACGCGCTGGAAACCGAGCGTCGGCTGGGTATCGACATCGTCGGTGCCCGGGACGGTAGGTGTGTTGTCGTGGATGAAATTGCGCAGGTTCTGACGCAAGTCCTCGATGTTGGCCGCGCACGCGCGCAACACCTCGGCCGCCGTCGGATTATCCAGCAGAGCCAGCAGCAAATGCTCGACCGTAATGAACTCATGGCGCGCCTGGCGTGCTTCCATGAACGCCATGTGCAGGCTGACTTCCAATTCCTGGGCAATCATGCTTCCTCCATCACGCACTGCAGCGGATGCCCGGCCTGCCGCGCATGGGTAACGACTTGCTCAACCTTGGTCGACGCGATGTCCCGCGTATAGACCCCACAAACCCCTCGCCCTTCGCGATGGACCTTCAGCATGATCTGCGTGGCCGTCTCGCGATCCTTCTTGAAATACTCCTGGACCACCATCACGACGAATTCCATCGGCGTGAAGTCGTCGTTCAGCAGCACCACCTTGTACATCGAAGGCGGCTTGAGCTTCTGCTGCTTGCGTTCCAGGACGGTGCTGTCCTGCTTGTCCGGGATAATCGCCATACACCCATTCTAAACAACTCGGACAGGCCCGCAATCCTGCCATTACCCGACCGACCGGCCGGCGCCCTCCCCGGTATCCCGGAACACGCGATCTTCTTCGTGCCATACGAAAGCCGGCTGCGGTGCCGGCTTTCACGCGTGGCGCAGAACACGAACCGTCAGGGGGAACCGCACCGGAACGTCGTGTCCGCATCCAGTATCCCACAAGCCGGGACGACTCGAACGCGTGTCACTCGAGCCTGGTATATGAGCCGATTATGCGGCTTTTCAAGTCCTCGCGCTTGGCCGCGTGCTGCCAAGCAAAGCCGGAAAAACCCTGAAAATGGGTTCTTTACAACGTCCCTCTAAACGTCTAAAAATTCCGCTTGACACTCCAATAAAGAGCGCCAACAATCAAGCTGGCACTTTTTTCAATTCGCCGGTTGGCAAGTTGAAAGAGGCCGAGGTGAGCTTGTGAGGGGGGAACGGCTGCATTTTCCGGTCGTTTAGCTTTTCGAGCGTGCTCGTGGTAAGTAGCAGCGACTGTGTGACAGGGGAAGTAGGAAATGGCAACTGGTATCGTTAAGTGGTTCAACGACGCGAAGGGCTTCGGTTTCATCACTCCCGATGAGGGCGGTGAGGATCTGTTTGCGCACTTCTCGGCTATCACCATGAATGGCTTCAAGACGCTGAAGGAAGGCCAGAAGGTGAGCTTTGACGTCGTCCAAGGGCCGAAGGGCAAGCAAGCGTCGAACATCCAGGCCGTATAAGGCACCGGATATCAGACGAAGAAACCCGGCGCATTGCGCCGGGTTTCTTTTTTTTCGAGGCCGGCCAGTCGATTATCGATTGGCCGGCCTTTTCGTTCAATCCCGATAATTGAACACGTATTGTCTTGTCACACACGCAGATCGGATACTCATCCGGCACGTGAAACATAATCGTCACTTCGTTACACGACCTTCAGCGTGCCCATCATGCCGAGATCCTCGTGTTCGAGAATGTGGCAATGAAACATGCGCTCTCCACGCATGTCCTGCGTGACGAGAATCGTCACGGTTTCGCCGCTGCGCACGTTCACGGTATCGCGCCATGCACGGAACGGTTCGCTCGTGCGCGAATCGCCCGATGCCCGCTCGATCACCTGGAACTGCGTGCCGTGCAGGTGGAACGGGTGATCCATGTCGGTGGTATTGCGAATCTCCCAGCGTTCGACGTCGCCGCGACGACTCGTCAGCGTCGCGCGGTGCGCCGCGTAGGTTTCGCCGTTGATCGTGAAACGCATGCCGGCCGGACGGCCGTGCGCCGGCCCCTTCATCATCGCGTCCATGTCCATTTCCTCGCCGAACGCGACCGTCTTGTGCGCAACCGGCTCGCCCAGCGGCGGCACCGCACGCAATGTCGTCGGCAACACACGTGCGGTGGCCGGCGCAAACGCGACGTCGGCCAGCGCCAATGCCGGATCGGCCGGCAGGCTGCCGTGCCCGTCATCGTGCGACATCGACATCTTGCGGCGGTCGTATTCGGCCGCCTGCAGCACCGCGCGCGACGCGCGATCGCCGGCGCGCACCAGCAATTCCGCACGCTCGCCCGGCGCGATCAGCAGCGACGTGACGCGGCGCGGCGCGTCGAACAGCCCGCCGTCGGTGCCCGCGTGCTCGAATGCACGGCCGTCGTCGAACGCGATACGCAAGTAGCGCGCGCTGCACGCGTTCCACACGCGCCAGCGCTCGTCGCCCGCGACGTCGATCCGCGGCCGGCGCGCGCCGTTGACCAGCACGAACTGGCCTTCGCGACCGTTCATCCAGTCCATCATGTCGTTCGGTGCAATCGTGCCGTCACGCGCAAGCTTCAGGTCCGACACGAACAGGTTGCGCTCGGGCCAGCCCGCCAGCGGATCGTCCGCGGCGCGCACGACGAACGGGCCGGCGAGCCCGCGAAACACCTGCTCGGCCGTCATCATGTGCGGATGCGGGTGGTACCAGTAGGTACCGGCGCTCCCCTTCGGCAACGTGAAGCGGTACACGCGCGACGCGCCGGGCGCGACGGGATCGGACGGGTTGCCGTCCTGGTCGGGCGGCACCGGCAGGCCGTGCCAGTGGATCGTCGACGGTTGCGGCAGCTTGTTCACGAACTTGATCTCGACCGTGTCGCCCTCGCGCACGTCGATCAGCGGACCCACGACGGGGCCCTGCGTGCCCGCGCCGAACTGCCAGAACGTGGTCGGCCCCGCACCGTGCAGCATCGGGCGCGCCACCGGCTGCGCCACCAGCGTGGCCCGGAACGTGCCGGGCTCGCGGCTTTCGTTCGCGAGCGTACGCAGCGCCGCGAGCGGCGCGCCGGCCGGCAGCGCGTCGGCGGCAGCGAGCGCGGCCGGGGCGGACTTGCCGTGCTGCCCGTGACCCGCCATTCCTGACATGGACGACATGCCGGGCATGTCGTCCATCGATTCCATGCCGGCGTGACCGGCATGCTGCGCCCACGCGGTGCGGGCGAACAGCGACGCGGCCGCGACTCCGATGGCGCGCGACAGGAAGGTTCTCCGTATCATCAAATCGTTCCTCGTTATCCATGCTGCGTCGCGCGGCCGCCGCGACACCCGCGCCGGCCGGCTGAAGCGCCGATGCGCGACGCCAATCCTGATGCCCGCGTCATCATAACCGCAGGCTCATATCGAGACGCTTCGCCGCCGGGCGGGCGGCGATACGCCGCACAATCGACAACGCCGCGCTGGATTCAGCACGCATCGCCCAGCATCGTCGATCGGCGATCCGCAGCCCTTGACTCACTCCCCCAACAGCAGTCGCCGCCCGCCCCATCCAGTCTCCAGGCGGCCGCCCGGCGCCTGCCGTTCAGCCGCGCCCCGGCGTCGGACGCGTCACCGGGTCGCAAACCCGTCAATATTTCACGATGCGGAACAAGTCTCTGCGTTGTAAAAATTCGTGGTGCAGGGCACAAATTTCCCGTTTCGCGATGCCAAAAAACGTTCCGCAATACAAAACGGCGAATATAAATATTTGTTTTTTAACGAGAATTTTTGTTTAGTGGAGCCGTTCAACATGCACCATCCAACCGGGTCGCGGACGTAGACTTTGTCCCATGCACTGACGCTTCGCCACGACGTTCGATACGGAACGCGGCGCAAGCAGCCGGTCGGGCCACAGCCGGTCGAACCGGCAGGCGGCACAACAGAATCGCTTGTGATCAGAAAGGGAGAACGGAAATGAAGGGATTTCGCTTTGGTTCAGCGCTCGGGTCGTTCTACATCCTGCCGGGTAACGGCGGCTGGGAAGCGACGTTCGGCAACGCCCTGCTCGGCGCATTCTCGTGCCCCGAAGTGGCGGCCGACCACATCTCCCGCGGCGACTGCGAGCAACTGTCCGAACTGGACACGGCAACGCTCGAAGTGCCGCACGAAATCGCCGAATGGGAAATCGTTCACGTCTGAATGGCAAGCCTGCAACAAAAAACGCCCCGGGCGACCGGGGCGTTTTTTTCTTGTAACGGGCGGAGGGCAGCCTGGCCCGCCGCGCCGTCACTTGCTTCGACCCGCGCGATCGCGCGGCCTGCGTCAGGCGACCGCGTCGACGATGGCGTTCAGCGTCGCGCTGGGGCGCATCGCCTGGCTCGTCAGGTCGACGTTCGGACGGTAGTAGCCGCCGATGGCCTGCGCCTTGCCCTGCGCGGCAGCCAGTTCTTCCAGAATGCGCGCTTCGTTGTCGGACAACGACTTCGCCACGCCTTCGAACTGCGCCTTCAGCGCCGCGTCCTCGGTCTGCTCGGCCAGCGCCTGCGCCCAGTACAGGCACAGGTAGAAGTGGCTGCCGCGGTTGTCCAGGCCGCCGACCTTGCGCGCCGGCGACTTGTTCTCGTCCAGGAACTTGCCGGTCGCCTGGTCGAGCGTCTTCGCGAGCACGAGTGCCTTCGGGTTCTGGTACGCGTTGCCGAGGTGTTCGAGCGATGCCGCGAGCGCGAGGAATTCGCCGAGCGAATCCCAGCGCAGGAAGCCTTCCTCGACGAACTGCTGCACGTGCTTCGGCGCGGAGCCGCCCGCACCCGTTTCGAACATCCCGCCGCCGGCCATCAGCGGCACGATCGACAGCATCTTCGCGCTGGTGCCGAGTTCCATGATCGGGAACAGGTCGGTCAGGTAGTCGCGCAGCACGTTGCCCGTGACCGAGATCGTGTCCTTGCCCGCACGGATGCGTTCGAGCGAGAAGCGCGTCGCGTCGACCGGCGTCATCACGCGGATGTCGAGGCCGTTCGTGTCGTGATCCTTCAGGTAACGCTCGACCTTCGCGATGATCTGCGCGTCATGTGCGCGTGCCGGATCGAGCCAGAACACGGCCGGTGCGCCGGTCGCGCGCGCGCGGTTGACCGCGAGCTTGACCCAGTCCTGCACCGGTGCGTCCTTCGTCTGGCACATGCGCCAGATGTCGCCCGATTCCACCGCATGCTCGAGCAGCACGTTGCCCGCTTCGTCGGTGACGCGCACGACGCCATCCGCCGGAATCTGGAACGTCTTGTCGTGCGAACCGTATTCTTCAGCCGCCTGCGCCATCAGGCCGACGTTCGGCACGCTGCCCATCGTGACCGGATCGAACGCGCCGTGCTGCTTGCAGTCCTCGATCACGGCCTGGTAGACACCGGCGTAGCAACGATCCGGAATCACGGCCTTCGCGTCGTACAGCTGGCCGTCCGGGCCCCACATGCCGCCCGAATCGCGGATCATCGCCGGCATCGATGCGTCGACGATCACGTCGCTCGGCACGTGCAGGTTCGTGATGCCCTTGTCCGAGTTGACCATCGCAAGGCGCGGACGCACCGCGTATTCGGCCTTGATGTCGGCTTCGATCGCTTCGCGCGTGTCGGCCGGCAGGTCCTTCAGGCGCGCGTACAGGTCGCCGATCCCGTTGTTCGGGTTGAAACCGGCCTGCGCCAGCACGTCTGCGTGTTTCGCAAGCGCGTCGCGGTAGAACACCGACACGAAGTGACCGAACAGGATCGGGTCCGAGACCTTCATCATGGTCGCCTTCAGGTGCACCGAGAACAGCACGTCCTGCGCCTTCGCGTCGGCGATCTGCGCTTCGATGAAGCTGCGCAGCGCGTTGCGGCTCATCACCGATGCGTCGATGACTTCACCGGCCTTCACGGCCGTCTTTTCCTTCAGCACCTTCTTCGCGCCGTCGGTCGTCGTGAGTTCGATCTTCACGCTGCCGGCTTCGGCGATCAGCGCCGACTTCTCGCTGCCGTAGAAGTCGCCTTCGCTCATGTGCGCGACGTGCGCCTTCGACGTGGCTTTCCAGGCGCCCATCTTGTGCGGATGCTTGCGTGCGTAGTTCTTGACCGACAGCGGCGCGCGGCGGTCGGAGTTGCCTTCGCGCAGCACCGGGTTCACCGCGCTGCCCTTGATCTTGTCGTAGCGGGCCTTGACCGCCTTCTCTTCGTCCGTCGACGGATCTTCCGGGTAGGCCGGCAGCGCGTAGCCCTGCGCCTGCAGTTCGGCGATCGCGGCCTTGAGCTGCGGCACCGATGCGCTGATGTTCGGCAGCTTGATGATGTTCGCTTCCGGCTTCAGCGTGAGCTGGCCCAGTTCGGCCAGATCGTCGGAACCCTTCTGCTCGGGCGGCAGGTCGTCTGCGAATGCGGCGACGATGCGGCCGGCGAGCGAGATGTCGCGCGTTTCGACGGCGACGCCGGACGAACGCGTGAAGGCCTTGACGATCGGCAGCAGCGAATAGGTCGCGAGCGCGGGCGCTTCGTCAGTGAGGGTGTAGATGATCTTGGGCGAAGTGGACATGGTCGATGCGTTGCTACGTGAAAATTTGGACTGAGGAGCGCCGGCGGTAACCGGCGGGGAGCGACCGGGTCGGTCGCGAAAGGGGCGCGCCGGCTCAGCCGGGCGGTGGTGTTGCGAGGGCCGTCATGTTCTACCTTGCAGGGCCTCCGGGCCGCATCGCGGCGCCGCGGCCCGCACGCCGGACCGCCCTGCCAACAAACCTGCCATCCACGAAACGCTCCGGCGCCGGCAGTCAGCGCCGGGGCGGCCGGCAACCTGCCGGCCCACCCCGGAAGGGGACTTACATGTTCTCGATCAGCACTTCACCGAAGCCCGAGCACGACACCTGCGTCGCACCTTCCATCAGGCGCGCGAAGTCGTACGTGACGCGCTTCTGCAGGATCGACTTCTCCATCGCGGCGATGATCGTGTCGGCTGCTTCCGTCCAGCCGAGGTGGCGCAGCATCATTTCCGCCGACAGGATCTCGGAACCCGGGTTCACGTAATCCTTGCCCGCATACTTCGGTGCCGTGCCGTGCGTCGCCTCGAACATCGCGACCGAATCCGACAGGTTCGCACCCGGTGCGATCCCGATGCCGCCGACCTGCGCGGCCAGTGCGTCAGAGATGTAGTCGCCGTTCAGGTTCAGCGTGGCAATCACGTCGTATTCGGCCGGGCGCAGCAGGATCTGCTGCAGGAACGCATCGGCGATCGAATCCTTGATGACGATCTCGTTGCCCGTCTTCGGAT
The DNA here is from genome assembly GCF_001043615.1 of Burkholderia sp. LK4. Lineage (NCBI taxonomy): Bacteria > Pseudomonadati > Pseudomonadota > Betaproteobacteria > Burkholderiales > Burkholderiaceae > Burkholderia > Burkholderia sp. LK4. Next base: position 7,188 of record NZ_LDUL01000069.1, on the reverse strand, counting down.
TCTTCACGCGCATCCACGGGCCGCCGTCGATCAGCTCGCCGCCGAATTCCTTCTGCGCCAGCGCGTAGCCGGCGTCACGGAACAGGCCTTCCGTGAACTTCATGATGTTGCCCTTGTGCACCAGCGTGACCGACTTGCGATCGTTGTCGATCGCGTACTGGATCGCCTTGCGCACGAGACGCTCGGTGCCTTCGGTCGACACGGGCTTGACGCCGATGCCCGAAGTTTCCGGGAAACGGATCTTCTTCACGCCCATCTCGTCCTGCAGGAACTTGATGACCTTCTTCGCCTGCTCGGAGCCCGCGGCCCATTCGATGCCCGCGTAGATGTCTTCCGAGTTCTCGCGGAAGATCACCATGTCGATCTTTTGCGGCTCGCGCACCGGCGACGGCACGCCCTTGAAGTACTGCACCGGGCGCAGGCACACGTACAGGTCGAGTTCCTGGCGCAGCGCGACGTTCAGCGAACGGATGCCGCCGCCGACCGGGGTCGTGAGCGGCCCCTTGATCGACACCACGTATTCCTTGAGCACCTGCAGCGTTTCGTCCGGGAGCCACACGTCCGGACCGTACACCTTCGTCGCCTTCTCGCCCGCGAAGATCTCCATCCAGTGGATCTTGCGCTTGCCCTTGTAGGCATGCGCGACCGCCGCGTCGACAACCTTGATCATGACCGGCGTGATATCGAAGCCCGTACCGTCGCCTTCGATATAGGGAATGATCGGCTGATCGGAAACGTTGAGCGAGAAGTCCTTGTTGACGGTGATCTTGTCACCGCCTTCCGGAACCTTGATGTGCTGATACGGCATGATCGACTCCAGTGACGTGGCTGAGCAGGTGATGCTGGTCGAAGCTGCGCGCGCGGCGGGGGCGCGGCATGGCCACCCCGTGACGGCAACAGCGAGCCGCTATTCTAGCGCCCCAACCGGGCACTTCGGCATGAAGCGCGGCACTGCGTATCAAGACCCCACTTATGTCTTATATAAGACAGAGGACTTGGCGTTCCGTATTATGCATTAAGATTCCGCCATTTGCCATAGACCGCCCGCCCCCGCCTCCCGCGGCGCGCCGGGCGCGCGACCCGCCATGAACCTGATCGCCCTCAACAAGCCGTTCGGCACGATTTGCCAGTTTTCCGCGCACGAGACGCGCCCGTCGCTCGGCGACTGGGTAAAAACGCCCGGCGTCTACGCGGCCGGCCGGCTCGACGCGGACAGCGAGGGGTTGCTGCTGCTCACCGACGACGGCGCGCTGCAGGCGCGCATCGCCGAGCCGCGCCACAAGCTCGTGAAGCGCTACTGGGCACAGGTCGAGGGCGCGCCGGGCGCCGCCGACCTGAAGGCGCTCGCGCGCGGCGTCGACCTCGGCGACTACGTGACGCGGCCATGCCGCGCCGAATTCATCGAACCGCCCGACACGCTGTGGCCGCGCAACCCGCCGATCCGCTACCGCGCCGCGATCCCGACGACGTGGATCGAACTCGCGATCACCGAAGGCAAGAACCGGCAGGTGCGCCGGATGACGGCGGCCGTCGGCTTCCCGACGTTGCGCCTGGTACGCGTCGGCATCGGCGCACTGGATATATTCGCGCTCGACATTGCACCGGGAGAAACAATCGCACTGCCGCCGCGCGCGCCGTGGGACGGTTTCGCGCCCGCCGGATGACGGATTCGGGACGTGCGAATTTTTCGTCATCTTTTTCGTCAACCGCCCGCGAAGATCGCGCGTTAAACCACGCAGATGCCAACCTTAGCTATCCGGCATTGGCAGCCGAGCCGTGTTTGCGTCACGAAAGCGACGTTTTTATCGAATACGATTCGGCGCCCGCAGCGCAATGAGAAATTTCTCGAAGCGTCTGTCAACCGAAAGGTGGATGGCACCGTTAGACGACATGACTCCTATTGCCGGGTCATTTGGTTAATTAACTAAAGCTGAGGAACACAACATGAACAAACTGATCGCCGCTCTGGTCGCTGGCCTCTTCGCAACGGCTGCATTCGCACAAGCATCGGCTCCGGAAGCTGCTCCGGCTGCTGCTGAAGCTGCTTCGGCACCGGCTAAGCACGCTGCCAAGAAGCACCACGCAGCCAAGAAGCACCACAAGGCATCGAAGAAGGCTGCAGCAAGCGACGCAGCAGCACCGGCAGCTGCTTCGAACTAAGTAAGCTTGCTGTAATAACGCAGTCAAGAACACGCAGTCTTGCCGTTCTTACGGCGTTGAAAGGCAGATCACCGCAAGGCGATCTGCCTTTTTCTTTTTTGTGCCCGTCGGCGCGCATCGCGTACCATGCGGGTCTTGTTTTCCAGATAGGAGCCTTGCTGTGCAATTCTCCCTGCGCTCGTCGCTCGGCCGCCTTGCGCGCGCCGCCGTGTTTCCCGCCGCGCTCGCCGTCCTCGCGCTCGGCATGCAGGCCGCCAGCGCGCAAGTGCCGCCCGGCGCCAAGCAGCCGAGCGAATTCCCGCGCGTGAAGCTGCGCGCCGGCATGTACGTGATCGACGCGGCCGTCGCCGCGAACGACCCCGACCGCGAACAGGGGCTGATGTACCGTTCGCAGCTCGCGCCGAACGAAGGCATGCTGTTCGTGTTCAACGAGAACGCGGTGCACTGCTTCTGGATGAAGAACACGCTGATCCCGCTGTCGATCGCGTTCATCCGCGCGGACGGCACGATCACCGACATCGACGAGATGAAGGCCGAGACGACCGACAACCACTGCCCGCGCAACAACGGCGTCTATGCCCTCGAAATGAGCAAGGGCTGGTTCGCGGCGAAGGGCATCAAGCCCGGCATGAAACTCGAAGGGCTGCCGCAAGCCCAGTAACGGATATCGCCGCGCCGCCGACCGGCGCCGCGTACCGACCGAAGCCGGCCGCCCGTTGCGCGCCGGCTTTTTTTTCGCCTGCCGCCGCCGGCGCCCGCCTTGATTCGGCAAACACTGCCCGCATCTGCAAAAGCCACGGACAAGCGCTATCCTTTAAATCTCGCTAGTCCAGCCCGGGCCGGCCCAGCCGGCCCGCTTACGATCCGAACCTAAGGAGGTTCACGTGCCCCGCAAAACCCCCATCGAGCGCTATCGCAATATCGGGATCAGTGCTCACATCGATGCCGGCAAGACCACGACGACCGAGCGCATCCTGTTTTACACCGGCGTGAGCCACAAGATCGGTGAAGTGCACGACGGCGCGGCCACGATGGACTGGATGGAGCAGGAGCAGGAACGCGGCATCACGATCACGTCGGCCGCGACCACGGCTTTCTGGAAGGGCATGGCCGGCAACTATCCGGAGCACCGGATCAACATCATCGACACGCCCGGGCACGTCGACTTCACGATTGAAGTCGAGCGCTCGATGCGCGTGCTCGACGGCGCGTGCATGGTCTACGACTCGGTCGGCGGCGTGCAGCCGCAGTCCGAAACCGTCTGGCGCCAGGCCAACAAGTACAAGGTGCCGCGCATCGCGTTCGTCAACAAGATGGACCGCATCGGCGCCGATTTCTTCCGCGTGCAGCGGCAGATCGGCGAGCGCCTGAAAGGCGTCGCCGTGCCGATCCAGATTCCGATCGGCGCGGAGGATCATTTCCAGGGCGTCGTCGACCTCGTGAAGATGAAGGCGATCGTGTGGGACGACGAAAGCCAGGGCGTGAAGTTCACGTACGAGGACATCCCCGCGAACCTCGTCGAGCTCGCGCACGAATGGCGCGAGAAGATGGTCGAGGCCGCGGCCGAAGCGAGCGAGGAACTGCTCGAGAAGTATCTGCACGACCATGAATCACTGACCGAGGACGAGATCAAGGCCGCGCTGCGCCAGCGCACGATCGCGAACGAGATCGTGCCGATGCTGTGCGGCAGCGCGTTCAAGAACAAGGGCGTGCAGGCGATGCTCGACGCGGTGATCGACTACCTGCCGTCGCCCGTCGACGTGCCCGCGATCCTCGGCCACGACTTCCACGATCCGGAAAAGCCGGCGGAACGTCATCCGAGCGACGACGAGCCGTTCTCGTCGCTCGCGTTCAAGATCATGACCGACCCGTTCGTCGGCCAGCTGATCTTCTTCCGTGTGTATTCGGGCGTCGTCGAATCCGGCGACACGGTGCTGAACGCGACCAAGGACAAGAAGGAACGGCTCGGCCGGATCCTGCAGATGCACGCGAACGAGCGCAAGGAAATCAAGGAAGTGCGCGCCGGCGACATCGCGGCGGCCGTCGGCCTGAAGGAAGCGACCACCGGCGACACGCTGTGCGACCCGGCGAAGCCGATCATCCTCGAGAAGATGGAGTTCCCGGAACCGGTGATCTCGCAGGCCGTCGAGCCGAAGACGAAGGCCGACCAGGAAAAGATGGGCCTCGCGCTGAACCGTCTCGCGCAGGAAGATCCGTCGTTCCGCGTGCAGACCGACGAAGAGTCCGGCCAGACGATCATTTCGGGGATGGGCGAGCTTCACCTCGAAATCCTGGTCGACCGGATGAAGCGTGAATTCGGCGTCGAAGCGACGGTCGGCAAGCCGCAGGTCGCGTATCGCGAGACGGTGCGCACGACGGCGTCCGACGTCGAGGGCAAGTTCGTCAAGCAGTCGGGTGGCCGCGGTCAGTACGGCCATGCGGTGATCACGCTCGAGCCGAACCCCGGCAAGGGCTACGAGTTCCTCGACGAGATCAAGGGCGGCGTGATTCCGCGTGAATTCATCCCGGCCGTCGACAAGGGCATCACCGAAACGCTGAAGAGCGGCGTGCTCGCGGGCTACCCGGTCGTCGACGTGAAGGTGCACCTGACGTTCGGCTCGTACCACGACGTCGACTCGAACGAAAACGCGTTCCGGATGGCCGGCTCGATGGCGTTCAAGGAAGCGATGCGCCGTGCGAAGCCGGTGCTGCTCGAGCCGATGATGGCGGTCGAGGTTGAGACGCCCGAGGAATTCATGGGCAACGTGATGGGCGACCTGTCCAGCCGTCGCGGCATCGTGCAGGGGATGGAAGACATCGCGGGCGGCGGCGGCAAGCTCGTGCGCGCCGAGGTGCCGCTCGCGGAGATGTTCGGCTATTCGACATCGCTGCGTTCGGCCACGCAGGGCCGCGCAACCTACACGATGGAGTTCAAGCAGTACGCGGAAACGCCGGCCAACGTATCGGAAGGCGTGATCAGCGCGAAAGTGAAGTAAGCGCGGCGCGATCTCGCGCTGTCGCACGCAGCAAGGCCCGTCCGGAACCGGACGGGCCTTTTTTCATGCGTGCATGCCGTGCGCGCGGCTTTTTGATCGGCACGACCGGTATTTTTTTCGCGTGCCACAATGCAGCGCGATTCGTCAGATGGAACCATCCCGATGCCGCCCACCCCTGCCCTGCGCCGCCTGCTGATCCTCTATGCCGGCCTGATCGCCGCGAACGCCTCCGTCTGGCTGTGGGCGCTCGCCGTGTTGCGCGATCATCCACTGCTGCTCGGCACCGCGGCGATCGCTTACGGGCTCGGGCTGCGTCACGCGGTCGACGCCGATCACATCGCCGCGATCGACGTTGCGACGCGCAAGCTGATGCAGGACGGCCAGCGTCCGGTGAGCGTCGGGCTGTTCTTCTCGCTCGGCCATTCGACGATCGTGATCGCCGCGACGCTCGGCATCGCGCTGACGGCATTCGCGCTGCGCGACCGGTTCGATGCGTTCCGCGAGATCGGCGGCACGATCGGCACGGCGGTGTCGGCCACCTTCCTGCTCGTGCTCGCGTGCGTGAACCTGGCGATCCTGCGCGACGTGTGGCGGCGCTATCGCGGCACGCACGGGCATGGGCATGGGCACGCGCACGATGCGGCGCATGTGCACCGCCCGGCCGGGCTCGTGTCCCGGCTGCTGCGTCCGCTGTTCCGGTTCGTGTCGAAGAGCTGGCACATGTATCCGGTCGGCGTGCTGTTCGGGCTCGGTTTCGATACTGCAACCGAAATCGGCCTGCTCGCGATCGCGGCCGCACAGGCGAGCCAGGGGCTGCCGGTCTATGCGGTCATGCTGTTTCCCGCGCTTTTCACCGCCGGCATGACGCTGATCGACTCGACCGATAACGTGCTGATGATTCACGCGTACGGTTGGGCAATGGACGATCCGCAGCGCAAGCTGCTCTACAACGCGAGCATCACGTTCGTGTCGGCGGCCGTCGCGCTGGCGATCGGCGGGATCGAGGCAGCCGGCCTGCTGGCCGACAAGCTGTCGCTGACGGGCCCCGTGCGCGACGCGCTCGATGCGGTCGGCGAGCGCTTCGGCTCGATCGGCTACGGCATCGTCGCCCTGTTCCTCGTCTGCTGGATCGCATCAATCCTCTTCCACCGCTGGCAGCGCGCGGCCGATGCGCCCGCGCGCTGAACTTAGCTCAGACGTTTCATTCCGGAAACAAAACTCCTACCAAAGACGTTGCATGCGCCGTCGCGCGCTGCGCGCGCCTTGTGCCGCGGGCTCAAGCGGCCGATGGCACGAATCTGGCAGCTAGGGCTTCGCACGGCGGGCCCGCATGCCGCTCCGCGATCGAGGCTGGCGTCCAGCGCCGGCCCGAAGGCGATCGGCTGCCGACAGGACTACGAACCTTTACCGGCCCCCTGCACTACACGTAGATTGCCGCGCGGCGACGAGGCATCGCGCGCATGGGGAGGCCATGATGCTCAAGTCGAAACGACCGTTCCGCACGACGGGACGGTGCCATCGCGCAACCTTGTTCGCCGCAGCCGCGTTCGCGTGCTGCTGCTCGTATGCCGTCGCACAGGACGCGACACCGGACTCCGCGCCCGATGCCGTTGCCGGCGCGGACGCCGTCATGATGCTGGTCGACGACGCTTCGCCGTGCGCAGCGAATCCGGCTGCGTGCTCGGTGCACGTCTTCGCCGGTGGGCGCGCCGGGGGGAATGGCTCAGGTGCGACCGGCAATGGCAGCGGCAGCAGCCCCGGTAGCGGAAATGGCAATGGCGGCGGAAGCGGCAGCAACGGGAACGGTACCGTCGGACCTGCCGGCGTCGGCGGAACGACGAGCGGAACATCCGGCGGCACGAGCGGTTCGGGTGGCTCGGGCCGCGGTGGCAACGCGTCTGGTAACGGTGGTTCGGGAGGGTCTTCCGGGGGTGGTTCTTCCGGGGGTGGTTCTTCCGGTGGGGTTTCCTCCGGTGGCGGTTCTTCCGGTGGTGGTTCTTCCGGCGGCGGTTCGTCCGGTGGTGGTTCGTCC
>NZ_LDUL01000068.1:0-6962 GCF_001043615.1 Burkholderia sp. LK4 | reverse complement strand
CCCGCCATGCTTAAATAGCGGGGCTCCCGATCGCCGGGCCGCCGGGATCGCGGTGCCGGCCGACACGGGCCAGCATGTCCGATCGACATCGTGACGACAGACGACACCAAAACGCCGTTCCGGCCAGTCCGGCGCGGCCCGATAACATTCCGAGGCTTCACGTCATGACCATCCTGTTCCGTCTTCTCGCGCTCGCCTGCGCGCTCTGGCTGGCCGCCTGCGCCGCGCCGCCCCCGCCGTCCGCCAGCACCGGCGCGTCCGCCGCCGCGCCGGATGCCAGCGAACGCCGCGGGCTCGGCACCGCGTGGGGCGAGTCGGTGCGATCCGAAACCCGCCAGGTCGATTTCGAACGCGCGGATCCGGCGAAGCCGACGGATCTCGCGTCGGTCTATTACAACGATGCGTTGCCCGGACATCCGCCCGCGTCCCAGGTTCGCCGGTTGCCGACCCGCGTCGCGCTCGCCAACGGCGACATCGCTCTGTCGTTTACGGACGAAAATGGGGCGCCGCTGCGTCTTGCGCGCAGCAACGGCCGCTGGCACATGGCGGGCGTCGAAGGTTCGCGCTACATGATCGTGCTGCGCAACCAGGGGCGCCGTACGTTCGAAGTCGTGTCGACCGTCGACGGGCTCGACGTGCTGTCGGGGCGGCCGGGCAGCTACACGAATGGCGGTTACGTGCTGTATCCGGGCCGCACGCTGACGATCGAGGGCTTCCGCAAGAGCCGCGACGAAGTCGCCGCGTTCCGCTTCGCGGCGGTGCCCGACAGCTACGTCGCGAACTCGAAGTACGGCGATTCGGCGAACGTCGGCGTGATCGGCGTCGCGCTGTTCGCGCAGAAGGAGAATGAAGAGGAAGCGCTGCGCCGCAACGCGAATCCGTTCCCCGGCAATGACAACGGCTATGCTCCGCCGCCGGTGCCGCGCGGCGAGTGACGTTGCGTCGTGGATCGGCCGCGCGCGTCGTGGCGAACGATGCGCGCGCAGCGATCCTGGGTCGCCGCGGCCCGAGCGGCATGCCGGCGCATGCGACGGACTTCACGACGGTCCTGCTCGATTCTTGCGAGCATGGATCGGCCCGATGAGATCGTCGATTGCATTGAAGCTCGCGGCGCTGGCGCTGCTGGCCTCGAATGCCGCCGTCGCATTCGCCGAAACGCCGGCGCCGGAATCGGTGCGGCTCGCCAACGGTCACCAGATCGAATGGGCGAGCCCGAGGCTGTTCGAAGTCGATGCGGTCCGTCACACGAAATCGGCACTGATCGTGCCGGCTGCGCTGCGCCGTGCATTGGCCGACGCATCGAGCGTTGCGTTCCCGTCGGGCCGTTCGAAGCGGATCGACGGCAACGACTATCTGCTGGTCGTCGTCAATCGCTCGTCGAGCAGCCGTCCGACCGGATATTGCGGCGCGGGCGAAGAAGGGTCGCTATACGTGCTGGAACTGCGCGGCACCCGTGCGGTGCCACGTTTCTCGCTGCCGGTCCAAAGCTGTCTCGATTCCGTTTCTCTCGAAACCGACGGTGGAACTCAGTCGCCTTACCGGGCGATCGCGTGGTGCGACGATCCGGCCGCCATCGACATCCGGTGGGAATATGTCGCGCACGGCGGCGCGCTGCATCGCGTTTATCGTTTCGTGAACGACACGTTTGTCGAGACCGAGGTACCGCAGTAACACGGTCATCCCGTGGCACGATGGCGATTCGAATTCGCATCGCGTGCTTTCCTCCCTTCCGGCTCCACGGAGAGCGTCATGTCGTTACCCGCTTTCAGGTACCATCCCGACCCGCTGGCAACGGGCAGCGTGATCCGCTCGGACGCGCGCTGCGTGTGTTGCGGCGATGCACGTGGTTACGTCTACGCCGGCCCCGTGTATGCGGTCGACGAGTATGAGAATTGCATCTGCCCATGGTGCATCGCCGACGGTTCGGCACACGCGCGGCTCGGCGCAACTTTCACCGACACGGACGGCATCGGCGGCGGCGAATGGGACGAAGTGCCCGACGCGGTCGTCAGCGAAATCGCTTGTCGCACGCCGGGCTTTCAGGGTTGGCAGCAGGAGCGGTGGTGGACGCATTGCGGCGATGCCGCGCAGTTCATCGGCCGTGCGGGTGCCGGAGAACTGCGCGCGCTCGGCCCACAGGCAGTCGCGTCGATTCGGGAATCGACCGGACTCGACGAGGGCGCGGAGTGGGAGCATTTCCTTGCCGCACTCGACAAGGACGGTTCACCGACCGCGTATATGTTCCGCTGTATCCGTTGCGGCGAACCCGGCGGCTACCAGGATTGCGACTGATGGCCTGGCTCACGGCATCGCGCGGCGATCGCCGGCTTTATCGTCATGAAACAGAGGATTCTTCGTGAAGTTCATCCACGCGGCAGACATACACCTTGACAGCCCGTTGCACGGCCTGAGCGCGTATCCCGACGCGCCGGCCGCGCAGTTGCGCAACGCGTCGCGCGAGGCGCTGCGGCAACTCGTGGATCGTGCGATCGAAGAGGAAGTCGCGTTCCTCGTGATTGCCGGCGACCTGTACGACGGCGACTGGAAGGATCACAACACGGGCATCTTCTTTGGCCAGCAGATGGGGCGCCTGCGCAAGGCCGGCATCCGTGCGTTCGTCCTCGGCGGCAACCACGATGCCGAAAGCGAGATGACGAAGAAGCTGACGCTGCCCGACAACGTCACGGTGTTCGGCCACCGCAAGGCGGAAACCCACAAGCTGCCTGAATTCGAAGTCGCGCTGCACGGGCAGAGCTTCAAGGACAAGGCCGTCGTCGACAATCTCGCGATCGGCTATCCGGACCCGGTGCCCGGTTACTACAACATCGGCGTGCTGCATACGGCGCTCGAAGGCTATGCGGCGCACGCGAACTATGCGCCGTGCACGCTGGCCGAACTCCACGCGAAAGGCTACGACTACTGGGCGCTCGGCCACGTGCACGAATTCCAGCAATGGTCGGGGCCGTCCACCGTGGTGTTTCCCGGCAACCTGCAGGGGCGCCATATCCGCGAGACGGGCCGCCGCGGCGCGGTGCTCGTGACGGTCGAGCAAGGCCGCACGCAGGTCGAGCGTCTGTATCTCGACGTGCTGCGCTGGGAAGCCGTGTCGGTCGACGCGTCCGATTGCCTGACCGTCGCCGACCTGTCGAGAAAGATCGGCCAGTCGCTGGAAGCGCTGCTGACCGTCGACGGCCATGTGCCGCGCGCGGTGCGCGTGACGGTTGCGGGGCGTACGCCCGCCCACGGCCTCTTTTTCGGCCGCGCGCCGCAGTTGCGCGCGGAGGTGCTGAACCAGATCGGCATCATCGGCAACGAGCGGCTGTGGCTCGAGAAGGTCCGGCTCGCGACGTCCGCGGCCGATCACCAGCCGGGCGAAAGCGAGCAGCTCGAAGCGCTCGAGGACCTGAAGCAGATCCTGGCCGACGCCGCGCGCGATCCGGATTTCCTCGAGTTGCTCGAACGCGACCTGAAGCCGTTCGTCGGCAAGGTGCGCAGCGACGTGAAGGAAGAGGTGCCGTTGTTGGCGATGGCACGCGCGGGCGAGTTCACGGCACTCGTCGAGCAGGTCGGGCCCGCGTTGCTTGCGCGGCTGGCGAGGGGGGAGTAAGCGATGCGGATCAACCAGCTCGATCTGATCAAGTACGGCAAGTTCACCGACGAGACGTTGCGTTTCCCGTCGGCCGGCGAGGATTTCCATGTGATCGTGGGGCCGAACGAGGCCGGCAAGTCGACGATCCGCATGGCCGTGTCGGAACTGCTGTTCGGGATGAAGTTGCAGACTCCGCTCGATTTCCTGCACAGCACACCGGAACTGCGGATCGGCGGCGTGCTGGAGAGCGGCACGGGCGAACTCGCGTTCCACCGCGCCCGTGGGCGCAGTCCGCTGCGCACGCCCGCCGACGACAGGTTGCCCGACGATTACCTGGCCGCCGTTCTCGACGGCGCCACGCGCGAGTTCTTCGAGCAGATGTTCGGGCTCGATCACGGGCGTCTGGTCGCCGGCGGCCGGAGCATTCTCGACGCATCCGACAAGCTCGGCCAGGTGCTGTTCGAATCGGCCGCCGGCGTCGGCAGTCTCGGGCCGGTGCGCGAGGAGCTCGATGCGCGTGCGGTCGAGCTGTGGGCGCCGCGTCGCAGCGGCAGCGCGTTTGCGCTCGCCGAAACGTCGTTCAACGAAGCCGTGACCGAACTGAAGACGGTTCAGGTGCGCACGCGCGACTGGGTCGAACGCAAGGACGCGCGCGAAGCGGTCGAACAGCAGATCGAGCAGGCGCGCGCGGAACAGCGCCGGCTCGAAGCGCTGCGCTCGAAGCTCGAGCGCGTGCGACGGCTGGCGCCGTACCTCAAGGAGCTGACGGTCAAGGACGCGGCGCTCGCGGAACTGGGCGCGGTCGTCGAGTTGCCGCCCACCGCGTATGCGGATCTGTTGAAGGCGCAGGGCGATCTCGCGGCCGAACAGAAGGTGCTCGAGGAACGGCGTGCCGACCTGCTCGCGAAACGGCAGACGCGCGATGCGATCGACGCCGACGCTGACACGCTGGCGCTCGAAGCCGACATCGAGGCGCTCGATCGGCTGCGCGGCGCGTGCATGACTCACGCGCAGGATCTGCTGCTGCTGGGGGCGGACGTCGAGCGGCACCTGTCCGCCGCGTTCGCCGCAGCCGCCCAGCTCGATTGGCCGACGGACGAAGCGTCGCTGCGTGCGTCGCTGCCGACGGCGCTGTCGCTGAAGACCGTGGCCAACCTGTTGCGCGAACACGGTGCGCTGCACCAGGCGCTGGCCGGCGCGCGCGAATCGCTCGACGAACGCACGCGCGAGCTTGCACAGGTGCGGGAACAACAGGCGCGCCTGTCGACCGTCGATGTGCCGGAAACGCTGCGCGCGGCGCTGGCCGATGCGCAGGGCTTTCGCAACAGCGGCCAGCGCGAGCAGGCGCTCGAACAGGAAATCGCTGCTGCCGAGCGCACACTGTCCGGCGCACTCGATGCGCTCGGCCGGTGGCGCATGCCGGTCGACACGCTGCGCGCGCTCGACGTGCCGTCGGTGGCACGGCTCGGTGCGCTGCTGAAGGAAGACAGCGAACGCGCGAGCGCGGCCGCTGCCGCACGCGACGCACGGGACGGCGCGCTCGAAGAGCTCGAGCGGCTCGAACTGCAGGAGAAGCACTTCGCGGAGAACCACAAGGTCGTCACGACCGCCGACGTGCTGGCAGCGCGTGCGCGGCGCGACGGCGCGTGGGGCGATATCCGCAGCGGCGCGACCGATCTCGCGACGGGCGCGCCCGCGCTCGACGATGCAATTCGCCTTGCGGACGAACTCGTCGACGCGCAGTTGGGCGCGACGCAGGCAGCGGCGACGTTGCAGTCGCTGCGTCAGCAGGTCGAATCCGCGCGTGCGGGCGTGACGCGCAGGCAGGCCGCGCTGGACGAGCGCGAGCGTGAGCTCGCCGCGCATCGCGACGCATGGGCCGCGCTCGCGACGACGGCCGCGGTGCCCGGGATGCCGCTGGCGGCGATGGGCGACTGGCTGGCGAAGCGCGACACGGTGTTCGCCGCGCAGGCCGATCTCGATCGCCAGCGTCGCGAATTCGACACGATTCGCGCCGCGCGGGCCGGTGCCGAAGCCGCGTTGCGCGCAGCGCTGCGTACCGTGTCGCGAGGCGGCGAGTCGGATGGTCTGGCGGCACTCGTCGCGACCGCCGAGGCTTTCGTACAGTCGGCCGAGAAAGCGCTCGCGCAGCAGGACAGTCTCGAGGAGCGCGCGCGGGAAGCCGAACGCGGATGCGCGACGGCGCAATCGCGGGCCGGCCACGCGCAGGCGGCCTACGACGCGTGGCACGCGCAATGGCGCGACGCGCTGGCCGACGCGAAGCTTTCCACGAGCGCGGCGACGCTGGCCGCGGCGGAAGGTGCGCTCGCGCTTGCCAACGCCGTGACGGCCGAACTGGCCGATGCCGACGCGCCGCGCAACCGGATCGTCGCGATCCGTGCGGAACTGGCCGCGCTCGAGGCGGGCGCACGGCGGCTTGCCGCGGCGCTCGCGCCGGAATGGCTGACGAGCGGCGACTGGCCGGACGTCGCGCGCCGGCTGACGATGCGCCTCGCCGCCGCCAGGGAAATCGCGCGTGCGATCGATCGGGCCGACGAGGCCGTGCGGCAGGCCGACGGCAAGGTCGCGGATGCCGCCGCCGCGGTGGCCGGTGCCGAGGCGCGCGTCCAGCCGCTGCTGCAACTGGCCGGTGTCGTGTCGATCGATGCCGCGCTGCCGCTGGCCGAACGCTCGGACCGGCAGCGCCAGCTCCGGCAGGCGGTCGATGCCGCGCACGAGGCACTGGTGCGCGACGGCGACGGCCTGTCCCGCTCCGCCGTCGAAGCCGAGGTCGCGGAGCAGGACATCGTCGACGTACCTGCGCACCTCGAAGCGGTGAAGCAATCGCTCGCCGATGTCGGCAAGCGGCTCAACGAGCTTTCACAGCAGCAGGTCGTGGCCGATCAGGCGTTCGGCGCGATCGACGGCCAGGCGAGCGCGGCCGTTGCCGAGTCGAAACGGCAGGAAGCGCTGGCGGCGATGGGCGATGCAGCCGAACAGTATCTGGAAGCGGCCACCGCAAGCCGGTTGCTGAAGTGGGCGACGGATCGCTATCGCGACCAGAAGCAGGGGCCGATGCTCAGGCGCGCGGGCGAAATCTTCGCCGGGCTCACGCTCGGCGAATTCTCGCGGCTGACCGTCGATACCGAACGGACGCCGCCCGCCCTGTATGCACGGCGGACGAAGGGCGCATCGGTCGAGGTTGCCGGGTTGAGCGAAGGCACGCGTGACCAGTTGTTTCTCGCGCTGCGGATCGCGGCACTGGAACTGCAGCTCGGCAGCCGGACCGCGCTGCCGTTCGTGGCCGACGATCTGTTCATCAACTTCGACGACGCGCGCGCGAAGGCCGGCCTCGACGCGCTGCGCGATCTGT
>NZ_LDUL01000067.1:0-54501 GCF_001043615.1 Burkholderia sp. LK4 | reverse complement strand
GGGCTTCGGCTTCGGCGGCGAATGGTCGGTCGTGACGATCATGATGGCCGAGACGATCCGCTCGCCCGAACACCGCGCGAAAGCCGTCGGCACCGTGCAGAGCAGCTGGTCGTTCGGCTGGGGCGCGGCCGCGATCCTCTACTGGGCGTTCTTTGCGCTGCTGCCCGAGCAGGTCGCATGGCGCGCATGCTTCTGGATCGGCATCGCGCCCGCGCTGTGGATCCTGTACATCCGCCGCAACGTCAGCGATCCGGACATCTACACGGCCACCCGCCGCGCGCGCGACGAAGGCCGCGTGTCGGGCCACTTCCTCGAGATCTTCTCGCCGCCGCACCTGCGCGCGACGCTGTTCGGCAGCGCGCTGTGCACCGGGATGCTGGGCGGCTACTACGCGATCACGACGTGGCTGCCCACCTACCTGAAAACCGTCCGCCACCTGTCGGTGTTCAACACGAGCGGCTACCTCGTCGTGCTGATCGTCGGCTCGTTCGTGGGCTACGTGGTCGGCGCGATCCTGTCCGACCGGCTCGGCCGCCGCGCGTCGTTCATCCTGTTCGCGATCGGCTCGTTCTCGCTCGGCATGGCGTACACGATGCTGCCGATCACCGACACCGCGATGCTGCTGCTCGGCTTCCCGCTCGGGATCGTCGTGCAAGGGATCTTCGCGGGCGTCGGCGCGTACCTGTCGGAGCTGTATCCCGGTGCGATCCGCGGCTCGGGCCAGGGCTTCTGCTACAACCTCGGGCGCGGGCTCGGCTCGTTCTTCCCGATCCTCGTCGGCTCGCTGTCGCAGTCGATGTCGCTCGTGAAGGCGATCGGCCTCGTCGCGGGCGGCGGCTACCTGCTCGTGATCGTCGCGGCGCTCGTCCTGCCGGAAACGCGCGGCAAGTCGCTCGTCGACGATCCGGCCGTCGCGTCCTGAGCAACCGCCACGTTCCGGAAACCGCATGCACGTGATCGTTCTCGGCGCCGGCGTGATCGGCGTCACCACCGCCTGGCACCTGCGCGAAGCAGGTTGCGAGGTCACCGTGATCGAACGCGAGGCCGATGTCGCGCTGGCGACGAGCCTCGGCAACGCCGGCGTGATCGCGCCCGGCTACGTGACGCCGTGGGCCGCCCCCGGGATGCCCGGCAAGATCCTCAAGTACCTGTTCGAGCCCGCGTCGCCGCTGATCTTCCGGCCGACGCTCGAAGCCGCGCAGTGGCGCTGGATCGCGCGCTGGCTGCGCGAGTGCGAATTCGAGCGGTTTCGTGTGAACAAGCAGCGGATGCAGCGCATCGCCTATTACAGCCGCGCATGCCTGCACGCCTTTCGCGACCGGCATCCGTTCGACTACGGCGCGAGCCGGGGCTACCTCCAGCTGCTGCGCGGTGCGTTCGACGTGCAGATGGTGCAGCCCGCGCTGAAGGTGCTGCGCGACGCCGGCATCGCGTTTCGCGAGCTCGATGCGGCCGGCTGCACGGCGATCGAGCCGGGCCTGCGCTGGGCGCGGCAGGCACCCGTCGGCGGCATCTACCTGCCCGACGACGAAGCGGGCGATTGCGCACGCTTTACGCGTGAACTGCGGGCGCTGTGCGAAGCAAACGGCGTGACGTTCCGCTTTCAGACGGTCGTGCAGGCGCTCGACGTTGAAGCGGGCCGGGTGCGCGGCGTGCGGACCGTCGGTAACGGCAACGAGGATGGCGATACGCCGGATCGTGCACGAGCGCATCCGCACGCATCGAACGCCGGCAGCAAGCAACGCGACGCGCGGCTCGCCGCCGACGCGATCGTCGTCGCGCTCGGCGTCGACAGCGCCGCGCTGCTGCGGCCGCACGGCATCGACGTGCCGCTCTATCCGGTGAAGGGTTACTCGGCGACGCTCTCCGTCGTCGACGACGAAAAAGCGCCGCACGCCGCGCTGATGGACGAATCGCTGAAGACGGCGATCACGCGCTTCGGCCCGACGTTGCGCGTCGCGGGTACGGCGGAACTCGGCAATCGGCATGCAGCGCTGCGCCGGCAGGCGCTCGATACGCTGATGAAGGTGCTCGACGACTGGTTCCCGCACGCGGCCGATCGCGCATCGGCGCGCTTCTGGGTCGGCCGCCGGCCGATGACGCCCGACGGGCCGCCGCTGCTCGGCGCGAGCGGGATCGACGGGCTCTGGCTCAACGTCGGCCACGGCTCGACGGGCTGGGCGATGTCGATGGGGTCGGGGAAGGTGGTGGCGGATCTCGTCACGGGACGGGAACCGGAGATCGACTTGTCGGGCCTGACGCTCGCGCGCTACAGCCGGTAGGCCCGGTGGCCCAGTGGCCCGGCTGACTCGGTGGCCCGGTGCCTCGGTGGCCCGGTGCCTCGGTGGCCCGGTGGTCCGGTGCCTCGGTGCCTCGGTGGCTCGGTGGCCCGGTGGCCCGGTGCCTCGGTGCCTCGGTGCCTCGGTGGCTCGGTGGCCCGGTGGCCCGGTGGCCCGGTGGCCCGGTGGCTCGGTGGCTCGGTGCCTCGGTGCCTCGGCGGCCCGGTGGCCCGGTACCTCGGCGGCTCAGCTGGCTCAGCTGGCTCAGCTGGCCCGGCAGACCCGGCAGGCCGGACGATATCGCCGACGCGATACACATCGCGTCCGGCAATCACACCACGGCGCGCTAGCCGCTCACTGCGGCGCCAGACCGTCCGCCTCACTATCCGCCCATGCGATCGGCGCGGACACGACCGGCCGATGCGACACGCCCTCGTGCGACAGCCGGCTTTCGAACAACGTCAGCGCTTCGACACGCACCGCGACCGCCCGCCCGGGCGCACCACCGTGCGCGGGCTGGCCGACCGCATCGCGCGGCAGCCGCGCGAGCGTCACGTGCGGCCGGAACGGCCGCCGGTCGGCCGGCACGCCGAGTTCGCCCAGCAGCGCAACCAGCCCGGCATTCAACGCCAGGCAGGCAGGATCGGCCGCGAGCTCCGCGACGATCAGCCTCGCGCGCGGCAGGCTCGGCCACCACGCGATCCGCTCGACCGGCAGCAACGGCAGCGCATGGGCGGCCGCGAGCGCGGGCAGATGCGCGGCCAGCGCCTCGCATCGGTCCCGTTCGATCGCGCCGATGAACGCGAGCGTCATGTGCAGTTGCGCGGGTTGCGTGCGCCGCGCCCCGCGGGTGACCGGCAACGCGTGCAGCGCGTCGCGCGAGGCCGCATCGGGCATCAGCGCGACGAACGCACGGAGCCGGTCGCCGTTCATGACTCGCTCACCGCGGCACGTGGCGTGCGTGCCGTTTGAGCCGAAGCGGGACGCTGCGGCAGCGGGCCGTGCTCGCCCCACACGTCGGCCGGCAGCACGCGCGCGAGCTCGGGGATCGTGTTGCGCGTGAACACCGGATCGGCGATACCCGCCGCGCGCTGGCGACGATAGTCGGCCCATGCGGCGTGCGCATGCTTGCCGAGCGCGAGGATCGCGATCAGGTTGATGATCGCCATCAATCCCATGCTCGTATCGGCCATCGCCCAGACGAGCGGCAGTTGCCCGACGCTGCCGAACATCACCATGCCGAGCACCGCGACACGGAACAGCGGCAGCACGCCGCGCCGCTTCGTGATGAATTCGACGTTGCCCTCCGCATACGCGTAGTTGCCGATCACCGACGAAAACGCGAGGAAGAAGATCGCGACGGCCATGTAGATGCCGCCCCAGTCGCCGACGTGGCTCGAGATCGCGCGCTGCGTGAGCGCCGCGCCTTCCATCCCCGTGCCGACTTCGTACTGGCCCGACAGCAGGATCACGAACGCGGTCGCGCTGCAGATCACGATCGTGTCGACGAACACGCCGAGCATCTGGATCAGCCCCTGCGTGACGGGGTGCCGCGTGCTCGCGGTCGCGGCCGCGTTCGGCGCGCTACCCATCCCCGCTTCGTTCGAGAACAGCCCGCGCTTCACGCCGATCGCGATTGCCTGGCTGACCGCGTAGCCGGTCAGGCCGCCTGCCGCCTGCTCGAGACCGAACGCGCTCCTCACGATCAGCGCGATCACGTCCGGCACGAGCGCGATGTGCGTCGCGACCGCATAGACCGCGAGCGCGAGATAGCCGATCGCCATCAGCGGCACGATCACCTGCGCGACCGTCGCGATACGGCGGATGCCGCCGAAGATGATCGGTGCGGACAGCAGCACGAGGCCGAGGCCGACCGTCTCGCGGCTCCAGCCGAACGACGTATGGAAGGCGTCGGCGATCGCGTTCGCCTGCACCGCGTTGAACACGAAACCGAACGCGAGGATCAGCGACAGCGAGAACAGCACGCCGAAGCCGCGCGAGCGCAGGCCCGTCTGGATGTAGTACGCGGGGCCGCCGCGATAGCTGCCGTCCGGGTGCGACACCTTGAAGATCTGCGCGAGCGTCGCCTCGACGAACGCGGACGACATCCCGACCAGCGCCGTCATCCACATCCAGAAGATCGCGCCCGGCCCGCCGACCGTCAGCGCGACCGCGACGCCGGCGATGTTGCCGGTGCCGACGCGGCTCGCGAGCCCGGTCGCGAACGCCTGGAACGACGAGATGCTGCCCGGCTCGCCCTTGCTGCCGACCAGTTTCATGCTGAGGAACAGCGCCTTCAGCTGGATCATCCGGAACCGCAACGTGAACCACGCACCGGCGCCGAGCAGCAGCGCGATCAGCACGTAGTTCCACAACACGCCGTTGACGGCGTCGATCAGCCCATGCAGGAGTGCTTCCATCCGGTTTCCTTGTAAATAGGGTCAGTCATGAGCGTCGACCGCGAACGCGGCCCGAGGGGCGACATGATATGACAGTTTTCAAGGATTATTACAAAACGAAAGGATTTGGGATGACGAGAAATCGCGCCCGGATGTCATCAGGTTAGACGACGCTTCGCGAAAATGAGGCGTGTCGGCACGGCAAGGCAGCCCGATCGGACGGCGCCGTCTCGCACGTGAAACCGGGGTGCCCCGGCTGGCGCCAGCCATAAAAAACCGGGCGCCCTTTCGGACGCCCGGCTTCCGTCGAACCCGCTCGCGATATTCAGCTTATCGCGGCAGGTTCGAATGCCCCATCAGGTACGCATCGACCGAGCGCGCGCACTGGCGGCCTTCGCGGATCGCCCACACCACGAGCGACTGGCCGCGACGCATGTCGCCTGCGGCGAACACCTTGTCGACCGACGTGTAGTACGAGCGATCGCCTTCGGTCGCCGCCCGTGCGTTGCCGCGCGCGTCCTTCGCGACGCCGAACGCTTCGAGCACCGGCGCCGCCGGCTGCGTGAAGCCCATCGCGAGCAGCACGAGATCGGCCTTCAGTTCGAACTCGGAGCCAGGCACTTCCTGCATCTTGCCGTCCTTCCATTCGACGCGCGCAGCGATCAGCTTCTCGACCTTGCCGTTCTTGCCTTCGAGACGCTTCGTCGCGACCGCCCAGTCGCGCTCGCAGCCTTCCTCGTGCGACGACGACGTGCGCAGCTTGATCGGCCAGTATGGCCACACGAGCGGCTTGTTCTCCTCTTCCGGCGGCTGCGGCAGCAGCTCGAACTGCGTGACCTGCTTCGCGCCGTGACGGTTCGACGTGCCGACGCAGTCCGAACCCGTATCGCCGCCGCCGATCACGATCACGTGCTTGCCCTTCGCGAGCAGCTGGTCGGCGAGCTTGTCGCCCGCGTTCACGCGGTTCTGCTGCGGCAGGAAGTCCATCGCGTAATGCACGCCGGCGAGCTCGCGGCCCGGCACCGGCAGGTCACGCGGCGTTTCCGAACCGCCCGCGATCACGATCGCGTCGAATTCTTCCTTCAGCGTGTCCGGAGAAATGGTTTCCTTCGCGAGGCTGCCGATCGACTCGGGCAGCGGATCCTTGCCGATGAACACGCTGGTGCGGAACGTCACGCCTTCCGCTTCCATCTGGCGCATGCGGCGGTCGATCAGCCACTTCTCGAGCTTGAAGTCGGGAATCCCGTAACGCAGCAGGCCGCCGACACGGTCGTTCTTCTCGAACACCGTCACGTCGTGGCCCGCGCGCGCGAGCTGCTGCGCGGCGGCGAGGCCCGCGGGGCCCGAACCGACGACCGCAACCTTCTTGCCCGTCTTGTGCTCGGCCGGCAGCGGCTTCACCCAGCCTTCCGCCCAGGCCTTGTCGATGATCGCGTGCTCGATCGACTTGATGCCGACCGGGTCGTTGTTGATCCCGAGCGTGCACGCCGCCTCGCACGGCGCCGGGCAGATGCGGCCCGTGAACTCCGGGAAGTTGTTGGTCGAGTGCAGGACTTCGATCGCCTGCTGCCAGTCCTGGCGGTAAACGAGATCGTTGAAATCCGGAATGATGTTGTTGACCGGGCAGCCGTTGTTGCAGAACGGGATGCCGCAATCCATGCAGCGCGCGCCCTGGACCTTCGCGTCCGCGTCGGTCAGTGCCGCGACGAATTCCTTGTAGTGCTTCACGCGCGTGAGCGGTGCTTCGTACGCCTCGTGGCGGCGTTCGAACTCCAGAAAACCGGTTGCCTTGCCCATAAGGTGCTCTTCTGTTCGGTGTATCGGGTGGGGGAGCCGCGCGCGGCCGTCAGGCGCGCGCGGCATTCGCTATGTCGTTCGTCGCTCAGGCGGCCAGTTCTTCCTTCGCCGCCTTCTTCGCACCGATCTCGCCCAGTGCGCGCTTGTATTCGTGCGGGAACACCTTCACGAACTGGCGGCGCGCCGCGTCCCAGTTTTCCAGCAGCGACTTCGCGCGCGGCGAACCCGTGAACTGGAAATGACGCTCGACGAGCCCCTTGAGCAGCGCTTCGTCCGTCGTGCCTTCGTGCCAGAGTGCGCGGTCGACCGTGCGCTCCTGCTCGGCCTGCTGCAGCACCGGCTCGAGCGCGACCATCGACTTGTTGCACTTCGCCGCGAACGTGCCTTCCGGATCGTAGATGTACGCGAGACCGCCCGACATGCCGGCCGCGAAGTTGCGCCCCGTCTCGCCGAGCACGACGACCGTACCGCCCGTCATGTATTCGCAGCCGTGGTCGCCCGTGCCTTCGACGACCGCCGTCGCGCCCGAGTTGCGCACGCAGAAGCGCTCGCCCGCGACGCCGCGGAAGAAGGCTTCGCCTTCGATCGCGCCGTACATCACCGTGTTGCCGCAGATGATGTTTTCCTCGGACTTGCCGCGGAAGTCGTTGGTCGGACGGATGATGATCCGGCCGCCCGACAGGCCCTTGCCGACGTAGTCGTTGCCGTCGCCGACGAGGTCGAGCGTCACGCCCTTCGCGAGGAACGCGCCGAAGCTCTGGCCGGCCGTGCCCTTCAGCTGGATGTGCACCGCGTCGTCGGCCAGGCCTTCGTGGCCGTGCTTCTTCGCGATCACGCCCGACAGCATCGCGCCGACCGTGCGGTTCACGTTGCGCACCGGCTGGATGAACGACACGTGCTCGCCGTTCTCGATCGCCGCCTTCGCTTTCTCGATCAGCACGTGGTCGAGTGCGCGCTCGAGGCCGTGATCCTGCACGTCGACGTGACGCGGCGCGACGTCCTCGCACTCTTCCGGCTGGTAAAACACGCGCGAGAAGTCGAGGCCCTTCGCCTTCCAGTGCTCGATGCCCTTGCGCGTGTCGAGCAGGTCGGCGCGGCCGATCAGGTCGTCGAACTTCGCGACGCCGAGCTGCGCCATGATCTCGCGCACTTCCTCGGCGACGAAGAAGAAGTAGTTCACGACGTGCTCGGGCTGGCCCTTGAACTTCGCACGCAGCACCGGATCCTGCGTCGCGACGCCGACCGGGCACGTGTTCAGGTGACACTTGCGCATCATGATGCAGCCTTCGACGACGAGCGGTGCCGTCGCGAAGCCGAATTCGTCCGCACCGAGCAGCGCGCCGATCACGACGTCGCGGCCCGTCTTCATCTGGCCGTCGGCCTGCACGCGGATCCGGCCGCGCAGGCGGTTCAGCACCAGCGTCTGCTGCGTTTCGGCGAGGCCGAGTTCCCACGGCGTGCCCGCGTGCTTGACCGACGACAGCGGCGACGCACCCGTGCCGCCGTCATGGCCGGCGATCACGACGTGATCGGCCTTCGCCTTCGCGACACCGGCCGCGACCGTGCCCACGCCCACTTCCGACACGAGCTTCACCGAGATGCTCGAGCTCGGGTTCACGTTCTTCAGGTCGTGGATCAGCTGCGCCAGATCCTCGATCGAGTAGATGTCGTGGTGCGGCGGCGGCGAGATCAGGCCGACACCCGGCACCGAGTAACGCAGCTTGCCGATGTACTCGGACACCTTGTGGCCCGGCAGCTGGCCGCCTTCGCCCGGCTTCGCGCCCTGCGCCATCTTGATCTGGATCTGGTCGGCCGATGCCAGGTACTCGGCGGTGACGCCGAAGCGGCCCGACGCGACCTGCTTGATCTTCGAGCGCAGCGAATCGCCGTCCTTCAGCGGAATGTCGCTGACAATCTCGTCGCCGATCACCGACTTCAGCGTCTCGCCCGACTTGATCGGAATGCCGCGCAGCTCGTTGCGGTAACGCTTCTCGTCCTCGCCGCCCTCGCCGGTGTTCGACTTGCCGCCGATCCGGTTCATCGCGATCGCGAGCGTCGCGTGCGCTTCGGTGCTGATCGAACCGAGCGACATCGCGCCCGTCGCAAAGCGCTTGACGATGTCCTTCGCCGGCTCGACGTCGTCGATCGGGATCGCCTTGGTCGGCTCGACCTTGAACTCGAACAAACCGCGGAACGTCATGTGACGCTTGGTCTGGTCGTTGATCAGGTGCGCGTATTCCTTGTACGTCTGGTACGAGTTGCTGCGCGTCGCGTGCTGGAGCTTCGCGATCGAGTCCGGCGTCCACATGTGGTCTTCGCCGCGCACGCGGTATGCATACTCGCCGCCCGCGTCGAGCATGTCGCGCAGGACCGGGTTGTCGCCGAATGCGTCGCGGTGCAGGCGAATCGCTTCTTCCGCGACTTCGAACAGGCCGATGCCGCCGACCTTCGACGCCGTGCCCTTGAAGTACTTCTCGACGAGGTCGCTCGACAGGCCGAGCGCTTCGAAGATCTGCGCGCCCGTGTACGACATGTACGTCGAGATGCCCATCTTCGACATCACCTTCTGCAGGCCCTTGCCGACCGCCTTCGTGAAGTTGTAGACGGCCTTCTCCGGCGACAGGTCGCCCGGCAGGCCTTCGGCCATCTTCGCGAGCGTTTCCATCGCGAGGTACGGGTGCACGGCTTCCGCGCCGTAGCCCGCGAGCAGCGCGAAGTGGTGCGTCTCACGTGCGGAGCCCGTCTCGACGACGAGGCCCGTGCTCGTGCGCAGCCCCTGCTGGACGAGGTGCGTGTGGATCGCCGACGTGGCGAGCAGCGCCGGGATCGCGACATGCTCGGCGTCCGTCTTGCGATCGGACACGATCAGCATGTTGTAGCCCGACTTCACCGCGTCGACGGCTTCCGCGCACAGCGACGCCAGGCGCGCCTCGATGCCTTCCTTGCCCCACGCGACCGGATAGCAGATGTTCAGCTCGTATGCGCTGAACTTGCCGCCCGTGTACTGGTCGATCGCGCGGATCTTCGCGATGTCCTTGAAGTCGAGCACCGGCTGCGACACTTCGAGACGCATCGGCGGGTTGATGTTGTTCGTGTCGAGCAGGTTCGGCTTCGGGCCGATGAACGACACGAGCGACATGACCATGTTCTCGCGGATCGGGTCGATCGGCGGGTTCGTGACCTGCGCGAACAGCTGCTTGAAGTAGTGATAGAGCGTCTTGTTCTTGTTCGACATCACCGCGAGCGGCGAGTCGTTGCCCATCGAACCGACGGCCTCTTCGCCCTGCTGCGCCATCGGCGCCATCAGGAACTTCAGGTCTTCCTGCGTATAGCCGAACGCCTGCTGGCGGTCGAGCAGCGCGGCGCCCTGCGTACGGCCGGCCGCGACTTCCTCGGCCTTCGGCTCGATCTCGTCGAGCTTGATGCGCACCGCGTCGATCCAGCTCTTGTACGGCTTCGCGTTCGCGAGGTTGTCCTTCAACTCCTTGTCGTCGATGATGCGGCCGTGTTCCATGTCGATCAGGAACATCTTGCCCGGCTGCAGGCGCCACTTCTTGACGATCTTCGATTCGGGGATCGGCAGCGTGCCGGCTTCCGACGCCATGATGACGAGGTCGTCATCGGTGACGATGTAGCGCGCCGGACGCAGGCCGTTACGGTCGAGCGTCGCGCCGATCTGGCGGCCGTCGGTGAACGCGATCGCGGCCGGGCCGTCCCACGGCTCCATCATCGCGGCGTGGTATTCGTAGAACGCGCGGCGGTTCTCGTCCATCAGCGTGTGCTGTTCCCACGCTTCCGGGATCATCATCATCACCGCGTGCACGAGCGGGTAGCCGGCCATCACCAGCAGTTCGAGACAGTTGTCGAACGACGCCGTATCGGACTGGCCCGGGTAGATCAGCGGCCACAGCTTCGGCAGATCGTCGGCGAGCACGTGCGATGCGATCGCGCCGGTACGCGCGTTCAGCCAGTTCACGTTGCCTTTCACGGTGTTGATCTCGCCGTTGTGCGCGATCATCCGGTACGGGTGAGCCAGTTCCCATGCCGGGAACGTGTTGGTCGAGAAGCGCTGGTGCACGAGCGCGAGCGCCGACACGACGCGCGTGTCCTGCAGGTCGCGGTAGTACACGCCGACCTGGCCCGCGAGCAGCAGCCCCTTGTAGACGATCGTGCGCGCCGACATCGACGGCACGAAGTATTCCTTGCCGTGCTTGAGCTTCAGCGCCTGGATGCGGTGGCTGGCCGTCTTGCGGATCACGTACAGCTTCCGCTCGAGCGCGTCCGTCACCATGATGTCCTTGCCGCGGCCGATGAAGATCTGGCGGATCAGCGGCTCGCTCGCCTTCACGGTCGGCGAAATCGGCATCGCATGGTCGACTGGCACGTCGCGCCAGCCGAGCACGACCTGGCCTTCGGCCTTCACCGTGCGCTCCAGCTCCTGCTCGCACGCGAGACGCGATGCGTTTTCCTTCGGCAGGAAGATCATGCCGACCCCATATTCGCCGGCCGGCGGCAGGTTCACGCCCTGCTTCGCCATTTCCTCGCGATAGAACGCGTCCGGAATCTGGATCAGGATGCCCGCGCCGTCGCCCATCAGCGGATCGGCACCGACCGCGCCACGGTGATCGAGGTTCTCGAGGATCTTCAGACCCTGCTGAATGATCTCGTGGCTCTTCTTGCCCTTGATGTGAGCGACGAAGCCGACGCCGCAGGCGTCGTGTTCGTTTTGCGGGTCATACAGACCTTGTGCGGCGGGCACCGCGGCGAGCGGCTGCTGGTGGTCGTTCATGGGGACACCGTCGTAAAGGGGGCCTGGAGGCCGTTGAACCATTTTCTTGTTGCCGTCGATCCCGCTCCCGACGGGAGACGGCGCGGCCGACAGTGGGTGGGCATGCTTCGCCCGGGCCACCGGAATTCGGAATATACGCGACGAATCAAGGGAATAGCAACAAAAACCGCTTGATCGAACCCCAATTAAACGGATGCTTCGATCTGGTGCCATTTTATTGGGGACGTATCGTTTTGGTGCAAAAAGAAGCGGCGCCCGCAGCGCCGCTTCTGGCCCGCCTTTCCCGCGTTACTGCTGGATCGGCGGCGTGTTCTCGCGCACCTTTCTGGGGCGTCCGCGCGGCAGCGGCGATACGCGACGGTTTGCCGTGCGCGCCGCCCACTCGCGATAGTTCTCGCCGCCGAGCACCCAGCCTTTCAGCGTCGCCTGCTGCAACTGGTCGGCCTGCCGCTCGTCGAGCGGCTGCTCGCACAGCTCCTTGTACGCGCGCTGGCGGTCGAACGGCGTATTGCCGAGCGCCCAGTAGAGCGGATGGTCGGTGATCAGGCTGTCGACGGTGAGCCCGACGTGATGCCGGTAGCTCGACCAGCGATAGGCCTCCGGCGTCGCGACCAGCTGCGCGCGCACCGGGCTCATCTCGACGACGCGGCTCGCGAGCAGGAAATAGCGCTCGCCTTCGATCACGGTCGCGCGATAGCGGCCTTCCCACAGGGTGCCGCGCCGCGAATAGCGCCGGTTGAAATGCGCGACGTAGCGGCGGCCGACAGCCTGCATCGCTTTCGGCAGGCTCGCCTCGTCGCTCGGCGTGACGAGCAGTTGCACCTGGCGCGGCAGCAGCACGTAGGCGTGCACCGACAGGTGATGATCGCGCGCGGCGGCCTTCAGGCAATCGATGAAGAGTTCGTAGTCCTGGTCGTCGACGAACGCGGGTTGCTGATCCAGGCCGCGCAGTATCACGTGCTGCGGCTGGTCGGGAACGTAGAGTCGTGCTAACCGTGCCATGCTGAATGTCCGTTTGAACGCGTTAGGAAATACCCGAGGGTCCGGAAGTGCGCACTTGCACAGAATGCCCGTCCTGTCGGTGCGCGGATGCGTACGGTCGTACTAATCCTAGGGTGAAAACTCTAACTTACGAGCTTGTTTGGTTTTAAACGCAGTCGTCATAATGAGCACGCCTTAGATCGGAGGAGACACAATGAAACGAAAACTGGCCATTACGGGGGCTGCAGCGCTCGCATTTACGTTTGCGGGCGGTACGGCACATGCACAATCCGCAGGTGATTTCTACGTCAGCACCGGCTGGCTGCACCTTGCGCCGCAGGACAGCAGCGACCCGCTGTTCCTGTACGGCGTAGGCGGCACGCCGATCAACCAGTCGGTTCCCAACACCGGCGCCGGCATCAGCGACGCCGACACGCTCGCACTGGCAACCGGTTACTTCGTGACCGACCACATCGCTACCGAGTTCATCGCCGGCATCCCGCCGAAGTTCGACATCACCGGCAAGGGCCAGTTCTCGCGTTTCGGTACGCTGGGCCGTGCGTACCAGTGGAGCCCCGCGCTCCTCCTGAAGTACTACTTCAACGACGCCAACGCGAAGTTCCGTCCGTATGTCGGCATCGGCGCTTCGTATATCTGGTTCACCGGCGCAAAGATCACGAACAGCGCGTTCGAGAACGGCGTGCTCGGCGGCCCGACCAGCGCGCAGACCAGCAACCAGTGGGCGCCTGTCTTCAACGCCGGCTTCACGTACAACTTCACGAAACACTGGTTCGCCGGCTTCTCGATGTCGTACATCCCGGTGAGCGTGACCGCGACCTTCACGACGGCCAAGCGGACCCAGGTCGGCACGCTGACCGAAACGTCGAAGGCTCACATCTCGCTGAACCCGATCGTCACGTACCTGAACGTCGGCTACCGCTTCTAAGCGTAGTCGAATATTTGGGGAATGGTTAATCCTGCTGCAATTTGTAGCGGATTTTTCCTGACGTAACGTCTCCACGATGTAAAACGCCCCGGCGGAAATCCCGCCGGGGCGTCGTTTTTTTGTCTCAGGGTCTTCCCGTACGCGCCATCGCGCGGCGCATTCCGCTACACGATGTCGTCCAGCGCATCGGGGGCAATCAGGTCGATCCGGTCCGTGCAGACCGCGTCGACACCCCAGCGCGCAAGTTCGCGAGCGCGTTCGAGGTCGTTCACCGTGTAAACCAGGATGCGCAGGCCGGCCGCCTTGATCGCGCGCACGAGCGGTTCGTCCAGCTGTTTGTGGTCTGCATGCAACGAAACGCAGCCGAGCGCGCCGACAACCTGCGCATGCCAGTCATCCTGCACGGCCTCGTAAAGCATCCCGCGCGGCAGCGCCGGCGCCGTCGCGCGCGCCTGTTGCAATGCATCGAACGAGAACGACGACAAGAGCGGCGCCACCGCGGCATCGCGCCAGTACGCGGCCGCGTCGGCCGCCACGCGCTGCCCGGTCTCGCGCTCGCGCCCCGGGCACGGCTTGATCTCGACGTTGGCGGCCAGCCCGTGCGCGATGCAGCGCGCCGCCGCCGCCTCGAGCGTCGGCATCCGCTCGCCCGCGAAGCGCGCGTCGCGCCACGCGCCCGCATCGAGCGCGGCCAGCGCCTCATATCGCATGCCCGCCGCCGGCCCGTGACCGTTCGACGTCCGGTCGACCGTGTCGTCGTGCAGCAGGAACGTCACGTCGTCGGCCGACAGCTTCGCGTCGAATTCGACCATCCGGTGGCCACGGCGCGCGCCCTCGTCGAGCGCGGCGAGCGTGTTCTCCGGCGCGAGCGTGCCGCCGCCTCGATGGGCGACGACGCGCGGATAAGGCCAGTCGGTACGGGTTGTCATCGTCGGTCTCCCGGCAGGTGCAGCAGGTTCAGCCGGCACGCTTGCCGGTCTCCGGATCGAAGAAATGCAGCCGGTGCGCGGGCAGTGCGGCCGCCAGCGCCGTGCCGCGCGCGGGGCGGTCCGCGTGCGGCAGGCGCACCGCGACGTCATGGTTGCCCCAGCGGCCGTGCGCGAGGTTGTCGGCGCCGAGCAGCTCACACGAGTCGACCGGCAGCGTCGCCTGCGCGACGCCCGGCTGCGGTGTCATGTGCTCCGGACGCACGCCGAGCACCCAGTCGCGCCCGGTGGCGATCTCCGCGCCGATGCCGGGCGAACCGGCGACCGGCAGCGCGGGGCCGCCGCCCGCGACCGTGAACGTCGCGCCGTCGTCCGACAGCCGGCCGTGCATCAGGTTCATCGCGGGCGAGCCGATGAAGCCCGCGACGAACACCGTTGCCGGCTTCTCGTACACGTCGACCGGCGCGCCGATCTGCTCCGCGTAGCCGCGGTTCATCACGATCACGCGCTGCGCGAGCGTCATCGCCTCGATCTGGTCGTGCGTCACGTAGACGCTCGTCGTCGCGAGCCGCGCATGCAGCCGCTGGATCTCGAGCCGCATCTGCACGCGCAATTTCGCGTCGAGGTTCGACAACGGCTCGTCGAACAGGAACACCGACGGCTCGCGCACGATCGCGCGCCCCATCGCGACGCGCTGCCGCTGGCCGCCCGACAGCTCGCGCGGGCGCCGCGCGAGCAGCGGCTCGAGTTCGAGGATCTTCGCGGCCGCTGCCACCCGCGAGTCGATCGTCGCGCGCTCGATCCCGCGGATCTTCAGCCCGTAGCCCATGTTTTGCGCGACCGTCATGTGCGGATACAGCGCATAGTTCTGGAACACCATCGCGATGTCGCGATCCTTCGGCTCCAGCGTGTTGACGACGCGCTCGCCGATCGCGATCTCGCCGTCCGTCACCGTCTCGAGCCCCGCGATCATCCGCAGCAACGTCGACTTGCCGCAGCCCGACGGGCCGACCAGCACGATGAATTCGCCGTCGGCGATCTCCACGTCGATGCCATGCAGCACGTGCTGCTTGCCGTCGTAGGATTTCCTGACGCCCTTCAAGCTCAGCGCAGCCATACCTGGTCCTTCTCCCGGTTACCGTCCGTGGTTCATTTCTCGGAATCGACGAGGCCGCGCACGAACCAGCGCTGCATCGCCAGCACGACGACGAGCGGCGGAATCATCGCCAGCAGCGTCGCCGCCATCACGTATTGCCATTCGGTCGCGGCGTCGCCGCTCGCGATCATCATCTTGATGCCCACCACCGCCGTCGACAGCGATGCCTCCGTCGTGATCAGGATCGGCCACAGGTACTGGCTCCAGCCGTAGATGAACGTGATCACGAACAGCGCCGCGATGCTCGTCTTCGACAGCGGCAGCACGACGTCCCAGAAGAAGCGCATCGGCCCCGCGCCGTCGATGCGCGCGGCGTCCATCAGTTCGTCGGGCAGCGTCATGAAGAACTGCCGGAACAGGAACGTCGCGGTGGCCGACGCAATCAGCGGCAGCGTCAGCCCGGCGTAGGTGTTCGTCAGGTGCAGCGTCGACACGACCTGCACGGTCGGGAAGATCCGCACTTCCACCGGCAGCATCAGCGTGACGAAGATCAGCCAGAACGCCGTGTTGCGGAACGGGAAGCGGAAATAGACGATCGCGTAAGCGGACAGGATCGACACCGCGATCTTGCCGACCGAGATGCCGAGCGCCATCGCGAAGCTGTTGACGAGCAGGCGGCCGAACGGCGCCGTCGCGGCGCCGCTGCCGTGGCCCCAGATATACGCGATGTTCTCGAACAGGTGCGTGCTCGGCACGAGCGACAGCGGCACCGTGAGCACTTCCTGCGCGCTCATCGTCGCCGCACAGAACGCGACGTAGACGGGGAACACGATCAGCACGACGCCCGCGATCAGCACCGCGTGGCAGAACAGGTCGAAACCCTTGCGATTTTCGATCATGCGTATTGCACCCTGCGTTCGACGAAACGGAACTGGATCACCGTGAGCCCGACGACGATGATCATCAGCACCACCGACTGCGCGCCGGAGCTGCCGATGTCGAGCCCCTGGAAGCCTTCCGCATAGATCTTGTAGATCAGCGTCTTCGTGCTCTGCGCGGGGCCGCCGCCGGTAGCCGCGTCGATCACCGGGAACGTGTCGAAGAACGAATAGACGAGGTTGACGACCAGCAGGAAGAAACTGGTGGGCGACAGCAGCGGCAGCACGAGGTTGAAGAAACGTCGCACCGGCCCCGCGCCGTCGATCGCCGCCGCCTCGATCAGCGAACGCGGAATCGCCTGCAGGCCCGCGTAGAAGAACAGGAAGTTGTAGCTCACCTGCTTCCATACCGACGCGAGCACGACGAGGAACATCGCCTGCCCGCCGTTCAGCGCGTGATTCCACACGATGCCGCCCTTCGCGAGCGCATAGGTGATCAGGCCGATGCTCGGATTGAACAGGAACGCCCACAGCACGGCGGCGATCGTCGGCGCGACCGCGTACGGCCAGATCAACAGCGTGCGATATGTGCGCGCGCCACGGGTCACGCGGTCGGCGCACGCGGCGAGCAGCAGCGACACGACGAGCCCGCTCACCGTGACGAGCGTGCTGAACACGAGCGTCGTGCGGAACGAATCGAGATACAACGGATCGGCGAACAGGTGCGTGAAATTCGCGAAGCCGACGAATTCACTCGACGTGCCGAACGCGTCCTGCATCTGCGTCGACTGCCACAGCGCGACGCCGGCCGGCCACAGGAAGAACACGGCGGTGATCGCGAGTTGCGGCGCGATCAGCAGGTACGGCAGCAGGCTCGTGCCGAAACGGGAACGGGATTGCATCGCGGATATCCGGTCAGGCGAAACGGAAAGGAAACCGCGCCGCCGGCCGGCCCGCGCGCTTGCGCGGCGCGGCCGGCGGCACGAACGCGATGCGCGCTCAGCTGCCCGACTTCTCGAAGCGGCGCAGCAGCTCGTTGCCGCGCGAGGCCGCCGAATCGAGTGCGTCCTTCGGCGATTTCTTCTGCGCCCAGACCTGTTCGAACTCCTCGTCGACGACCGTGCGGATCTGCGGCATGTTGCCCAGGCGCAGCCCCTTCGTGTACGGCAGCGGCGGCTTGTTCAGCATCTGCTTGATCGCGGTTTCGGCGCTCGGGTTCTTCGCGTAGAAGCCCTGTTCGCGCGTCAGGTCGTATGCCGCCTTGGTGACCGGCAGGTAACCCGTGTCCTGGTGCCACTTCGCGGCGACGGCCGGCGATGCGAGAAACGCGAGGAATTTCGCGACGCCCTTGTAGGTCGCCGGATCCTTGCCCGCCAGCACCCACAGGCTCGCGCCGCCGATGATCGCGTTCTGCGGCGCGCCCTTCACGTTCGCGTCGTATGGCATCATGCCCGTGCCGAAGCTGAACTTCGCGAACTTCTGCAGGTTCGCGAGCGCGCCCGACGAGGTCGTCATGATCCCGCAGTCGCCGCTGTAGAACTTCGCCGATGCTTCGTCCTTGCGGCCCGCGTACGTGAACGTGCCGTCCTTCGCCATCTGCTGCAGGAACGACACGTGCGCGATCTGCTGCGGCTTGTTGAATTCGAGCACGGCGTCCGTACCGTCGAAGCCGTTGTTGCGGCTCGCGAACGGCAGTGCATGCCACGCGCTGTAGTTTTCGAGCTGGATCCAGCCCTGCCAGCCGGTCGTGAAGCCGCACGCCATCCCCGACTTGCGCAGTTTCTCGGCATCGTCCTTCACGTCGGCCCACGTCTTCGGCGGCTGGTTCGGATCGAGCCCGGCCTTCTTGAACGCGTCCTTGTTGTAGTACAGCACCGGCGTCGAGCTGTTGAACGGCATCGACACGAGATGGCCCGTCTTCGCGTCGCTGTAGTAGCTCGCGATGGTCGGCACGAACGCCTTTTCGTCGAGCGGCACGCCGGCCTGCCTGAACACGTCGTAGACGGGCACGACGGCCTTCTTCGCCTGCATCATCGTGGCCGTGCCGACTTCATAGACCTGGAGGATCGCCGGCGCATTGCCGCTGCGGTAGGCCGCGATGCCGGCCGCGAGCGCCTGGTCGTAGGTGCCCTTGAAGACCGGCACGATCTTGTAGTCGCTCTGCGACGCGTTGAACTGGTCGGCGATCGCGTTGACCCGCTCGCCGAGCGCGGCCTCCATCGCATGCCAGAACTGGATTTCCGTCGCGGCGAGCGCCACGTGCTGCACCCCGAACATCAGCGCGCCGCCGAGCGCGATCGAACGAACCAGTGTCCCCGCAGGCTTCTTCTTCATCGACCTCTCTCCTATGAAAACGTTACCAACAGCGTGTGCAACATTCCCATCGCCATTGAACCGGCGAAGTCTAGTGATCGTTTGTGACAGTCAGTTGTCGTTGATGACGAACAGGCGCTGATACTCCTTCAGCGCGAAGCGGTCGGTCATGCCGGCGATGTAGTGCGCGACGAGGCGCGGCTGCTGCGCGGCGTCGTCGGACTGGTACGGCGGCGGCAGCAGCCGCGGATCGTCGATGAACGCATCGAACAGCCCGGTGACGACGCGCTGCGCCTTGCTCGCCATGCGCATCACCTTGTAGTGGCGATAGAGGTTCTTGAAGAGGAAACGCTTGAGGGCGGCCGCCTGGGCAGCAACGGATTCGCTGTGCGACACGAGCGGCGGCGCCGCGCGCACGTCGTCGAGCGATGCCGGCGCGACGCGCGCGAGATTGCGCGTCGTTTCGTCGATCAGGTCGACGATCAGCGTGTTGATGATGCGGCGCACCGTCTCGTGCACGAGACGGCGGCCTTCGAGGTGCGGGAACTCGGCGAGCGCCGCCTCGTAGTGGCGCTGCCACAGCTCGACTTCCGCGAGCTGCTCGATCGTGATCAGGCCGGAACGCAGGCCGTCGTCGACGTCGTGGTTGTTGTACGCGATCTCGTCCGCGATGTTGGCAAGCTGCGCTTCGAGCGACGGCTGGCGGCCCTGCAGGAAGCGCTCGCCGAGCGCGCCGAGCTTGCGCGCATTCTCGCGCGAGCAGTGCTTCAGAATGCCCTCGCGTGTCTCGAAGCACAGGTTCAGCCCGTTGAACGCGCCGTAGTGCTCCTCGAGCTCGTCGACGACCGCCAGGCTCTGCAGGTTGTGCTCGAAGCCGCCATGCTCGCGCATGCAGGCGTTCAGCGCGTCCTGCCCGGCATGGCCGAACGGCGTATGGCCGAGATCGTGCGCGAGCGAGATCGCCTCGACGAGATCCTCGTTCAGGCGCAGGTTGCGCGCGACCGAGCGGGCGATCTGCGCGACTTCGAGGCTGTGCGTGAGACGCGTGCGGAACAGGTCGCCTTCATGATTGACGAAGACTTGCGTCTTGTATTCGAGCCGGCGAAACGCGGTCGAATGGACGATGCGGTCGCGGTCGCGCTGGAATTCGGTGCGCGCCGCCGGCGGTGTTTCCGGATGGCGGCGGCCGCGCGACTGCGACGCGTGCGCGGCATACGGAGCGAGATGGGCTTCCAGCGCCGCCAGTGTCGGCGGCTCGGCCACCGGCGCAGCGGATACGCGGCCGGCTTCGGGCAGTGTGCTGCTGGATGTCTCGCTCACGTCTCCTCCATGTCAGGGGCGCCGGGGCATCCGGGCCGCCCGTTAGCGGGTCGTCTGCGCCAGTGTAGCGAATACGGCTTCGTCCGGCGCCTGCGTGATCAACGTATCGCCGAATCGCTTAAGCAGGATGAACTTGATCGCGCCGGCCTCCGCCTTCTTGTCGACGCGCATCAGGTCCATGTAGCGCGCGTCGCCGAGCGCGGGCCCGCGGGTCGGCAGGTGTGCAGCCGCGATCACCGCATCGAGGCGCTGCCGCGACGCTTCGTCGAGCAGGCCGAGCCGCACCGACAGGTCGCCTGCCATCACCATCCCGCAGCCGACCGCCTCGCCGTGCAGCCACTCGCCGTAGCCGAGCCCGGCCTCGATCGCATGACCGAACGTGTGGCCGAAGTTCAGGATCGCGCGCAGGCCGCCTTCGCGTTCGTCGGCCGCCACCACGCTCGCCTTGATCTCGCACGAGCGCTTCACCGCGTGCGCGAGCGCAGCCGGGTCGCGACGGTTCAGCGCGTCGACGTTCGCCTCGATCCAGTCGAAAAATGCCGCATCGGCGATCGCGCCGGTCTTGATGATCTCGGCGACGCCGGCCGCCAGTTCACGGTCGGGCAACGTCGTCAGCGCGCCGATGTCCGCGATCACTGCCTGCGGCTGGTAGAACGCGCCGATCATGTTCTTGCCGAGCGGGTGGTTGATGCCCGTCTTGCCACCGACCGACGAATCGACCTGCGACAGCAGCGTCGTCGGCACCTGGATGAACGGCACGCCGCGCATGTAGCATGCGGCCGCAAAGCCCGTCATGTCGCCGATCACGCCGCCGCCGAGCGCGACGAGCGTCGTCTTGCGATCCGCGCGGTCGGTCAGCAGGCCGTCGAAGATCAGGTTCAGCGTCTCCCAGTTCTTGTACGCCTCGCCGTCCGGCAGCACGACCGTCGACACACGCTTGCCGAGCGGCGCGAGCGCCGCGCGCAGCGCGTCGCCGTAGAGCGGATCGACCGTCGTGTTCGTGACGATCGTGACGGAAGAACCCTTGATGTGAGGTGCGAACAGCTCGGCGCGGCCGATCAGGCCGGCGCCAATGTGAATCGGATAGGCGCGGTCGCCCAGGTCGACGTTGACAGTAATCATGCTTGTAGCGGCTTGGCGATGACGCCCGCCAGTTCGAGTTGCATCAACACCATGTTGACGAGACCGTTGACCGACGGACGGCCGGTCTCGATGACGAAATCCGCGCATTCGCGGTACAGCGGGTCGCGCACTTCATACAGCGCTTCGAGGCGCCCTTTCGGGTCGTCGGTCTGCAGCAGCGGGCGGTTCTTGTCCTTGCGCGTGCGCAGCCACAGGTCGTGCGGGTTCGCGCGCAGGTAGACGACGATACCGTTGCTCTTCAGGCAGTCGCGATTTTCCGGGCGCAGCACCGCGCCGCCGCCCGTCGCGAGCACGATGTTCTCGCGCTGCGTGAGATCGGCGATGACCTGCGTTTCGCGATCGCGAAACCCGGCCTCGCCCTCCAGCTCGAAGATCACCGGAATGCGCGCGCCCGTGCGGGCCTCGATTTCGTGGTCGGAGTCGAAGAACGTCCTGTCGAGACGACGCGCGACCGCACGGCCCACGGTGGTCTTACCCGCTCCCATAAGGCCGACGAAAAATACGTTTGCATGTGGGTCCCGCGCTTGCAACGGCTTCCTCTGCTTCAATCTTGCTGGTGTGTGGCGCAGCTTACTGGCAAAGCGGCTGCCTTGTCGAGCCTGCGCCGGCGGCTTCCGGCCCCGTTTTTTCGGCATCCGCGCTGCCCATGCCGCGTGCATCGCAGCGCGCATCGACGACGGTCGGCGTGATGAAGACGACCAGTTCGCTGCGCTGGTCGCGTTGCGCGCGGTGCCGGAAAAGCGCGCCCAGAAACGGTATTTTGCCCAAGAGCGGCACGCGCGTCACATCGTTCCGGTTCAGTTGCTCATAGATCCCGCCGATCGCGACCGTCCCGCCGTTCTCGACCTCGACGCGCGTCTGTACGTGCTTCGTATGAATCGCGGGGCCGGCCGCCGTCGGCTCGCCGACGCTGTCCTTCGTCACGTCCAGGTCGAGCACGACGCGCCCGTCCGGCGTGATCTGCGGCTCGACCTCGAGCTTGAGCGTCGCCCGGCGGAACTGCACGCCGCTCACGCCATTGCCCACCTTCGCCTGGTACGGCAGCTCCGAACCCTGTTCGACGATCGCCTTGACGCGATCGGCGGTCACCACGCGCGGGCTCGAAACGATCTGGCCCCGCCCCTGTGCCTCGAGCGCGCTCAGTTCGACGTCGAGCACACGGCTGAGCGGCGCCGCAAACAGCGTGAAACCGGCGGTCGCCGCTTCGAAGCCGCCGAGCGGCCGCCCAGCAAGGTCGAGCGCGTTGCGCGCGCCGGTCGTGAACGAGGCGCTTTCGCTCGCACTCTCGCCCGACGGCGGCCGCGCCTGCGCCCTCAGCGCGACACGTGCGCCCAGATTGCGCGAAAAGCCTTGCTCGCCCTCGACGATGCGGGCCTCGATCCGGACCTGCCGCGACGGCCGGTCGATCGCCTCGATCAGGCTCGCGACCTGGTCGAGGCGCGGCGCGAGATCGGTGACGAACAGCAGGTTCGTCCGCGGATCCGCCGCCGCGGCGCCGCGCTTCGACAGCAGGCGCTGGCCGGTCGCGCCGGCCAGCAGCCGTTGCACGTCCTGCGCGCGTGGGTAGCGCAGCGCGAACGTCCGGCTCGCAAGCGGCTCCAGATCCGCCGCCCGCGCGTGCATTTCGAAGCGCTCGCGTTCGCGCGCCGCCAGCTCGGCCGCCGGCGTGACCCATATCACGTTACCCCGCCGCGACATCGCGAGCCCGTGCGTGTCGAGCAGCGTGTCGAAGGCGTCGCGCCAGCGGACATTGTTCAGACGTAACGTGACGGTGCCGCGCACCTGCTCGCCGACGACGATATTGAGCCCGGTGAACCGCGCGAACGCGTCGAACGCGGCCGCAAGCCCCGCTCCCTGCAGATTCAGCGAAATCCGCCGTGCGTCGTCCGCATCGCCCGGTTGCCGCGCCGCGGCGTCGCCCATCCGGGCCGGCGGCGCCAACGGGATCGGCGGCCCCTCCAGCCCGGGCGCCGGGGCGGCGGCCTCCGCTTGAAGCGCCGTGCGAGCCGCCTGGTCGAACGGCGGCGGGCCGGCCTCCGCGGATGCGGGGCCCTCCGCCCCGTCCACCGCGCGTTGGGGCAACGGCAGGCCCGGCACCGGCATCTCCGTCGATGCTGCAGGCCAGACGGCCGGCAGCGGCGGCAACGAGGCGCTTGCACCGGCCGCCGTCAATCCGGCCCAGACGGCGAGCGCCCGACATCCCTGCTTCATCATGGGCGCCTCCCGTCGTCCAGGGCGACTCGGTACGCGCCATCCGCCGTCGCGAGCGTCACGGCGACGGGATCGACTCGCACCACCCGCGCGGCCCCGAGGGCTTCGCCGGGCACCAAGGCCGCGAATGCGCCGTCACCGTCGTCGAACAACGCGAGACCGGCACGCCTGTCGCGAATCGTGCCGGCGAGGCGGGCAGCCGCCCCCTCCGTTTCAGGCGAGCCGGCCTCGCCGAACGGATCGGCGCCGGGCGCGTCGGCCAGAACCGGCGTCTCCCCGCCCTTGGACGTCGTCGCCGGTAACCCCGGAAACACGTCGACCGCCATTTCCACACGCACGGCCTCCCTTCCTCGTTCGACACGCAGCGTGGTCGGCACCGCCAGCACCGGGAAACGCGCCAGCCATCCGACCATCTGCAGCAACGCGCGAAACCCGCCGTCCGCGACGATGCGCACCGAGCGCTGCCCTTCCGGCACTGCCCCCTCGGCGCGCAGCGGTTCGATCGATACGCCGCGCAGCCCGCTCGACGCGGCGCGATCGGCCAGCTCCAGCATCAAAGCGGCCCATTCCGGCTCACGCGACGAGCGATCGCCGTCGGCCGCCGCCGGATGCGCGTCGTGTTGCCGTGCAGCGGCCACGAGAACACGCTGCGCGTCGGCCTCTTGCTTCTGCGCCGCCGCCAGCAACGCGCGGCTGTGCGCGAGCCCGCTCCAGTCCGCGGCATTCGCCAGATGAATGCCGCCCGTCAGCACGGCCGCGAACGCGAGCACGCAGCCTGCGACATGCGCAGTCGCCGGCGACACGCGCCGCACGCCGCTCCGCCATCCGCCGCGATGCGGTGCGGGCCGATGCGCGAGCGCCGTCATGCGCCGCCTCCCGATGCTTTCCGGGACGGCATCGCGTCGTGCCAGCGCAACTGGACCGAAAACCGGAACGGCATCCCGCCGGCGGCGACCGGTGCATCCGGGGCTGGCTTCAACGCATCGATATCGATCCGCCAGCCACGCTGCTCGCGCGCCATCCCCGCGAGCCATCGCGCGGCCGCCCGGTAGCTCACGGCGCGGACATCGAGCACGGCACCCGCCGACGTCGTGCGCAGCGCATCGAGCCGAACCGTGCCGGCGTGCACCTGCGCCAGCGTCGCCAGCAGCCCCGCGACGTGCCGGTAAGGTGCGGCACGCGCGGCCGCCTGCGCGTCACGCTGCGCGACGACGGCCGCCGCATTGGCGGCGCGCGTCGCGGCACCCACCTGTGGCTGCAACTGCCGCAGCCGCGCCTCCACGATTGCGCGCTCCGCATCCACACGCCACCGCGCCCCGCTGGCGGCGCCCGTCCACAGGCCGGCGCCGAGTACGCCGAGCAGAATCGCCGTACCGCACTGCGCGGCCCGACGACGTCGCAACGCCCGCGCCAGCCGCTCACGGTACGGCAACAGGTTGAAGCCGCCCGGCTCCGCACGGAGGGCCGTCATTCCCACACTCCGCGCAATGCCAGCCCGAATGCAACAGCCAACGCCGGGCCGCCCGGCATGCCGGTGGACAGGCACGATTGCGCGCTCCAGCCCGTGCAGTCGAACGGCACCGCAACCGCGCCGACCACGTCGCCGATCTCGGCGACGGACGTATCGAAGCGGGCGATACAGCGCTCGTCCCCGGCCACGAGGACACAGCACACGGCCCCGAGCGCGCGCCGGCGCAATGCATCGGAAAACGCCCCCGGCGCCGCGCCGGACAGCGTCAGCACCGGTACGGCCGACGAACCGTCGATTCGCCAGCCTCGCACGCCCGAGTCATGGAACCAGAGCGCCGCGCAGGGGCCCGCCTGCGCGTCGAGTTCGCATTGCGCCGCATAGCGCAACGCACGCAGCGCCGCGGCCGACTCGCCGTCGACCACCGTCAGATCGACACCGGCCTGCGCGGCCACATCGACCCGCCGTTCGAGCAGCGCCAGCGAGGCCACGGCAACCTCGATCTCCCCCGCTCCGCCGTCCTGCCGCCAGTCGAACGCGAGACTGTCCGGCGCGAGCCCCGAAATGCGTTCGGCCGCCTGCCGCGCGGCGTCCTCGATGTCGTCCCGCCCGGCCAGGTCCAGCATCGCGGTGCGCATCTCGTCATCGTGCAACGCCATCACGCCGCGCGCGCTACACCGCACGTCGGCCGCCGACAGTCTCGACACGGCCGCGGCCAGCGCCCGCGCAACCGCCGCCCAACGCGCATCCTCCGGCCCGCCCGCCAACCCGACCGGCTCCCGCTCCAGCCCCTCGACGCACACCTCGGCGCCCCGGCCACGCCGGCTCAACACGACCACCCTCACCTCGTCCGCACCGACGTCGATTCCCGTCGACCGGTGCCCACCCTGCGCAAACCGCGCCCGCCATCTTCCCGCCATCCCAGCCTCCCGAGCTCGTCGCGGCCCACGCCGCGTTTCCGAGACTGATTCTGCAAAACGGCGCGTCGGGCCGACAGTCGGCCTAACGGCCAGCATCCGCTCGCGACGGCCGCGCGCGGGCTATGCTGGAAGTGCGCCGGCCCGCGGCTTCAGGGCGGGCGGCCCCCGCGTCAGGACCGGTCTTACCGGGCAGCTATAATCGCGGGACTGTTTTCCGGTATGCCTATGCAATCCACGACTCCTACGTCCCCGCCTCCCGCCCCGGAGCCGAAGAAGCGGCCCTGGTGGCAAAAAGTCCTGCTCGGATTCGCCACGATGTGCGTGGCGCTCGTCGTGGCCGGCGGCCTCGTGCTCGGCTACGCGCTCGTCGTCGCGTGGCCGAACATGCCGTCGCTCGACGCGCTGACCGACTATCGCCCGAAGGTGCCGCTGCGCATCTATACGTCCGATCACGTGCTGATCGGCGAATTCGGCGAAGAGCGCCGCGACGTCGTCCATTTCAAGGACGTGCCCGATTCGCTGAAGAAGGCGATCCTCGCGATCGAGGACGCGCGGTTCTACGATCACGGCGGTGTCGACCTCACCGGCATCGTGCGCGCCGGCTTCGTCGCGCTGACGAACGGCCATGCGTCGCAGGGGGCGAGCACGATCACGATGCAGGTTGCGCGCAACTTCTTCCTGTCGAGCGAGAAGACCTACACGCGCAAGATCTACGAGATGCTGCTCGCGTACCGGATCGAACGTGCGCTGACGAAGGATCAGATTCTCGAGGTCTACATGAATCAGATCTATCTCGGCCAGCGCGCATACGGCTTCGCGAGCGCCGCGCGGGTCTACTTCGGCAAGGACCTGAAGGACATCACGCTCGCCGAAGCGGCGATGCTCGCGGGGCTGCCGAAGGCGCCGTCCGCGTACAACCCGGTCGTGAACCCGAAGCGCGCGAAGGTGCGCCAGGAATACATCCTGCAACGGATGCTCGAGCTGAATTTCATCTCGCGCGAGCAGTACGACGAGGCCGTCGCACAGCCGCTCGTCGTCAAGGGGCCGGGCCGCGATTTCAGCGTGCACGCCGAGTACGTCGCGGAAATGGTCCGACAAATGATGTACGCGCAATACCACGAGGAAACCTACACGCGCGGCTTCAACGTCGTCACGACGATCGACTCCGCGGATCAGCAGGTCGCCTATACCGCGCTGCGCAAGGGCATCATGGATTACGAACGCCGGCACGGCTATCGGGGGCCGGAAGGCTTCATCGAGCTGCCGGCCGGCGCCGACGACCGCGAACAGGCGATCGACGATGCGCTGCTCGAACACCCCGACAACGGCGAACTGATTGCAGCGGTCGTCACGGCCGCAAACCCGCGCCAGATCACGGTCGCGTTCATCGACGGCAGCAACGCGACGATCGAAGGCGACAACCTGCGCTTCGCGTCGGGCGCGCTGTCGGCCAATGCGCAGCCGAATCGCCGCATCCGCCCGGGTGCGATCGTCCGCGTCGTGAAGAACGACGCCGGCAAATGGTCGATCACGCAGTTGCCGCAGGTCGAGGGGGCGTTCCTGTCGATCGTCCCGCAGGACGGCGCGATCCGCTCGCTCGTCGGCGGCTTCGACTACAACAAGAACAAGTTCAACCACGTCACGCAGGCATGGCGGCAGCCGGGTTCGTCGTTCAAGCCGTTCATCTATTCGGCGTCGCTCGACAAGGGCCTCGGGCCGGCGACGGTGATCAACGACGGTCCGCTGTATTTCAGCGCGGCCGAAACGGGCGGCCAGCCGTGGGAGCCGAAGAACTACGGCGGCGGCTTCGAAGGCCCGATGTCGATGCGCACGGCGCTGCAACGTTCGCGCAACCTCGTGTCGATCCGGATCCTGAACCACATCGGCACGAAGTACGCGCAGCAGTACATCACGCGCTTCGGCTTCGACGCGGAACGCCATCCGGCGTACCTGCCGATGGCACTCGGCGCGGGCCAGGTCACGCCGCTGCAGATGGCGGGCGCGTATTCGGTATTCGCGAACGGCGGCTACCGCGTCAATCCGTACCTGATCGCCGAAGTCACCGATCCGAGCGGCGCGATCGTCGTGCGCGCGCAGCCGCTCGTCGCCGAACAGAATGCGCCGCGCGCCATCGACGCGCGTAACGCGTACGTGATGAACAGCCTGCTGCAGAGCGTCGCGCAACGCGGCACGGGTG
This sequence comes from Burkholderia sp. LK4, assembly GCF_001043615.1. Taxonomy (NCBI): domain Bacteria; kingdom Pseudomonadati; phylum Pseudomonadota; class Betaproteobacteria; order Burkholderiales; family Burkholderiaceae; genus Burkholderia; species Burkholderia sp. LK4. The sequence goes on along the minus strand of NZ_LDUL01000067.1, from coordinate 26,838 downwards.
CACGGACCAACGTGCTGAAGCGCACCGACCTCGCGGGCAAGACCGGCACGACGAACGACTCGCACGACGCGTGGTTCGCCGGCTACCAGCACACGCTCGCCGCGATCGCGTGGATCGGCTACGACAATCCGCGCAGCCTCGGCGATCGCGAAACGGGCGGCGGCCTGTCGCTGCCCGTCTGGATCGACTACATGGGTGCCGCGCTGAAGGGCGTGCCCGAGTTCAAGCCGACGATGCCGGACGGCGTCGAATCGCTCGGCGGCGAGCTGTACTTCACCGAGTTCGCACCGGGTCACGGCTTCGTGTCGACGGTCGGCGTGCCGCAGGCACCGGCCGCGCAAAACGTCGATGCGACCGTGCCGCACGTCGACGAGCAGGAAAAGCAGGACATCATGAACCTGTTCCAGGCGCACTGACCGTCGGCCCGGACATGAAAAAAGCGCCCCGCGGGGCGCTTTTTTCGTTGGGTCACGCGTCGGGGCGGGCCCCGATCGTCATGCGCTGAACGTGATCGGCAGGCCGGCCTGCTGCGTCGCGTATTCGGTGAGCGCCGAGAAGAACTCGGTGCCCGTGCGCGTATCGCGCCACGCGCCGTCGATGAAACGGTAGTGGAATCCGCCCGCCTTCGCAGCGATCCACACTTCCTTCATCGGCGGCTGCAGGTTGACGATGATCTTCGAGCCGTTCTCGAACGTCAGCGTCAGGACGCTGCCGTTGCGCTCCAGATCGATGTCGTGATCGCCGTCGTTGGCGTCGTCGACGGTACGCTCGACGGCCGCCAGCACGGCCTCGGCACGGGTCAGGTATTCGGTATCGGACATGCTAAACTCTATCGGTTCAATTGTTCAGGGACGATCATGCGAGTCGTTTTCCGGATGAGCGCGATTGTAGCGGCTTTGGCGATTCTTGCCGGCTGCGGTCAAAGCGGCGCGCTCTATCTGCCCACCGTGCCTCCGCTGCCCAAGCCACTCCAGCAGCAGGACACACCGCCGTCGGACGTGAAGCCGACCGATGAAAACGCGTCGTCCGACAGTGTGCCCGATTCGTCCGGCACGCCGCTCATGCTGTCGCCCGAATTGTCGAGCGGGGCATCTGCCACGGCTGCACCGGCATCGAGCCCGGCTGTCGCGAAGTAACGACGCGCCGCCTGCGCAGGCTCGCGAAACGAGGCGATGACTTCCCGGTCATCGCCTTTTGTTTTTGGCTGCGCCATCACGCGCGCACGCGCCGCCATCCCCATGCAACCAGCCGCCAGCCGAGCAGCGCGACGACGATCGCCGCATACAGCTTCGGCTGCGCGAGATCGTGCTTGCCGGCCCTCATCCACCAGAAGTGCAGCACACCGAACAGCGCGATCGCGTAGATCGCGCTGTGCAGCGTCGCCCAGTGGCGGCCGAGCCGACGCACCATCGCGCGCGGCGACGTTGCCGCGAGCGGAATCAGGAGCACGAACGCGGCGAAACCGACCGTGATGAACGGGCGCTTGCCGACGTCCTTCAGGATCGCGACGACGTCGAACCACTTGTCGAACCACAGGTAAGTCGTGAAGTGCAGCGTCGCGTAGAAGAACGCGAACAGCCCGATCATCCGGCGAAAGCGCAGCAGCGTGGCGAACCCCGTCATGCGCCGAAGCGGCGTGACGGCGAGCGTGACGCACAGCATCACGAGCGTCCAGAGGCCCGTCGAGCGCGTGATGAACTCGATCGGATTCGCGCCGAGCCTGTCGGTCAGCCCGAACAGCACGAGACGCGTGAGCGGATAAAGGCCCGCCGCGAATACCAGCACCTTGGCCGGTGGGAGCCAGCGCGGCGCGGCAGGGCGAGTCGCACCGGCCCGCACGGCACGTGCAGCCGGGCCGGCGCCCGCTGCACGCGCGGGCGTCAGCCTCGAAGGAGGCATGTCGTTTCTCACCTTCGCCCTCAGAAATTCTTCTTCAGGTCCATGCCCTGATACATCGACGCGACCAGGTCGCCGTAGCCGTTGAACATCAGCGTCTTGCGCTTCGGCGTGAAAAAGCCGTCCTCGCCGATGCGCCGCTCGGTCGCCTGGCTCCAGCGCGGATGATCGACGTTCGGGTTCACGTTCGAATAAAAGCCGTACTCGTTCGACGCATACGTGTTCCAGCTCGTCTTCGGCTGCTTGTCGACGAAGCGAATCTTCACGAGCGACTTCGCGCTCTTGAAGCCGTACTTCCACGGCACGACGATACGCACCGGCGCGCCGTTCTGGTTCGGCAGCACCTGTCCGTAGACGCCCATCGTCAGCAGCGTCAGCGGATTCATCGCTTCGTCCATCCGCAGCCCTTCCGAGTACGGCCAGTCGAGCACGGGTGTCGACAGGCCGGGCATCTGCGACGGGTCGGCCAGCGTGATGAACTGCACGTATTTCGCATTGCCGGTCGGCTGCACCCGCTTGATCAGCTCGGACAGCGGCACGCCGATCCACGGGATCACCATCGACCATCCCTCGACGCAGCGCAACCGGTACACGCGCTCCTCGAGCGGCGCGAGCTTCAGCAGTTCGTCGAGATCGAACACCTTCGGATGCAGCACCTCGCCCTCGACGCTCACGCGCCACGGGCGCGGCCGCAGCGTGCCCGCATTCTGCGCGGGGTCGCTCTTGTCGGTGCCGAATTCGTAGAAGTTGTTGTAGGACGTGATGTCCTTGAACGGCGTCACCTTGTCGGCCGCGACGAACTTCGGGTTCGTTTTCGCCGCGAGCTTCGCCGCCCGCGCGTCGGGCGACGCATAGGCGGCAAATGCCGCGCCGCTGCCGCCGAGCAGCCCGCCCGCCGCCGCGAGGCCGGCCGCCTGCAACACGCGCCGCCGGTTCTCGAAGACCGCGCGCGGCGTGATTTCGCCGGGCGCGATATCGCCACCGGTCAGTACGTTCAGCAAAGGGCGTTTGATCCACATCGTGCTGCTCCTCCTGCCTGCGCCACGCGCAGCTTCATGGGCGTTCGACCGGCCTCATCTTGCGCCGTTCGATGGCCGGACCGCCCGTCCGTTACAAAAGAAAACCGCCGGGCACGCAGTGCACCGGCGGTCTCATAGTCGGACGAGCAGCGGGAATCTTACAGCTTGCCGTAGCTGTGCAGCCCGGACAGGAACATGTTGACGCCGAGGAACGCGAAGGTCGTCACGAGCAGGCCCGTCAGCGCCCACCACGCGGCCACCGTCCCGCGCAGGCCCTTCATCAGGCGCATGTGCAGCCACGCCGCATAGTTGAGCCACACGATCAGCGCCCAGGTTTCCTTCGGGTCCCAGCTCCAGTAGCCGCCCCATGCCTCGGCCGCCCACAGCGCGCCGAGGATCGTCGCGATCGTGAAGAACGCGAAACCGACCGCGATCGACTTGTACATCACGTCGTCGAGCACGTCGAGCGTCGGCAGGCGATCGGCGAGCACGCCGCGCTCCTTCATCAGGTACGCGACCGACACCATCGCCGACAGCGCGAAGCTACCGTAGCCGATGAAGTTCGCCGGCACGTGGATCTTCATCCACCAGCTCTGCAGCGCCGGCACGAGCGGCTGGATCTGCTGCGCATCGCGCGCGACCGAATACCACATCAGGAAGCCCACCGCCGCGCTGATCACCAGCAGCACGAACGCGCCGAGCGAACGCGTCCCGTAGTGGCCTTCGTAATACAGATAGAGCAGTGCGGTGATCAGGCTGAACAGCACGAACACTTCATAGAGGTTCGACACCGGAATGTGCCCGACATCCGCACCGATCAGGTAGGACTCGTACCAGCGCACCATCAGGCCGGTGAAGCCCATCAGCACGGCAACCCACGTGAGCTTCTGGCCGATCGCGGAGCCCGATTCCGAACGCGCGAGCAGGCCGATCCAGTAGAAGATCGTCGCGAGCACGAACAGCGCGCTCATCCACAGGATGGCCGACTGGCTCGACAGGAAGTACTTGAGGAGGAACGCCGAATCGGCGCGCGCGAGATCGCCCTGGTAGATCTGGATCGACAGCAGCGCCAGCACGGCGATCGACGCCATCATCAGCCGCGCGGGCTTCCAGCGCCAGCCGAGCGCGATGAGCGCCGGCACGGTGCCGATCATCACCGCCTTGTCGTAGTAATCCATGTGCGCGTTGTAGTGCACGAGCGCATAGCCCGCGCCCACCACGAGCGCCAGTGCGAACAGCCAGTCGAGCAACGACAGGCGCGCGAGGAACGGACGATCGTCGAACAGCGGTGCCGTGACCGGCGCCTGGGCCGACGCCCGATGGGAAGAGGAAACTTGCGTGAGATCCATGATGTTACCGGGTGGAATTCTCGGAATCGGAACCGCCGCCGGCAGGCGAGCGGGCCGTCGATGCCGCACCGGCCGGCGCGGCATCGCGAGGTGCGGCGTGCAAGGCGGCACCGGCCGCGTCGCGCGTCTGCACGTATTCTTTCTCGAAATCGAAGGTCTTGCGGGCCGTGGACATTGCCATCACCACATCGACGCCCGAACCGGCGTCCTTCAGCCAGAACCAGAGGCGCCGCTCGCGCACGTAGAACATCGAGAAGATGCCGGCGACCAGCAGCAGGCTGCCAAGATACACCAGATTCTTGCCGGGTGCGCGCGTCAACTGAAATACCGAAGCTTGCACCTGCTTGAATGAGTCAAGTTGCAAATAGACCGGCGATCCATACAAAAAGCTGTCAGATAGCGCGTTGATCGCGTTCTGTACGAAACGGATCGTGTCGGTGCCCTGCTGTGCCGCCGACTCCCCCGCACGCTCGCGCGCGATCTGCCAGACCTCCCACATCGAGCCTTCGAGCATCCGCAGCAGCAGGCTCGCGGCCTTCTCCTGCTCGGCCTTGGGCACCGAGCGATCGATGAACGTCGCCACGGCCTGGAAGCCGCCGATCGGCTGGCCGTCGGCGCCGCGGCCGACGCTGTCGTCGCTCGCCGCAAACAGGGTCAGCACCTTCAACGCGCTGTCCTGCAGGCGGCCGCGCAGCGATGCGTCGGTGCCCGGCAGCGAACGCTGCGCGAAGCGCGCGGCGGCTTCGGCGCGCACGGAGGGATCCTCGAGCGCGGCGCGCAGGTGCATCCATTCGCCGATCGAATCCTGGCTGTCGGCCGGAATCCGCATGTAGCGGAACGGGTCGTTCGGGCTCGTGCGCACGCCGGCGAGGAACACGCGCTCGCCGTTCATGTCGACGGGCAGCATGTAGTTGTTGAATTCGCGCGCCTGGCCGTCCTTGCCGCGAATCTTGTACTGCACGGACGGGCCGATGTTGTGGAGCTGCGTCGGCTTCGACGTCTTCGCGCCGGAGCCGAGCCGTTCGTCGAACACTTCCTTCAGCGAGCTCGTCGTCGCCACACCACGCACGTCCGGCTTGCCGTTCGCGTCGGCCATGTTCTCGACGTTGATCGCGCGGAAATCGGCGAACTCGATCGTGTCGCCGTCGGCGCCCGGCATCTGCAGCGGCGCCGAACTGCCGATCGTGCCCTGCACGGGGAAGGTCTTCGCGTTGCCGCCCGTCATCGGATAGGCCGTCATCTGCATCTGCGAGCCGCCGTCCTGGAAGCTCGACTGGTAGATCGACACACCCTTGTACGTGAACGGCTTGTTGACCTCGACGCGCGCCGGGATTTTCCGGCCGGTCTCGCGATCGATCACGACGATGTCGCTCGCGAACAGTTTCGGCATGCCCGTCGTGTAGTAGTCGACGATGAACTTGTTGAGCTGGATCGAGAACGGCAGGTCCTGGATCAGCGAGCCGCTCGGCTGGTTCAGGATCGCGGTCGACACGAACTGGCCCTCGGGCACCCACGCGTAGCCGCGGAACGTCGGGTTCGACGCGGACAGGCGATGGTCGGGCGAGATCTCGCTGATCGTCGCGCTCGTGTTGACCGGGCTCTTGCCGAACATCCACATCTGGAATTTGATCGGCAGGTTGCTGTCGAGCAGGCCGCCGATACAGATCACGACGATCGCGAGGTGCGCGGAGATGTAGCCCCACTTGGTCATCGCGCCGCGCTTCGCGGAGATCAGCGTCGCGCCGTCGTTTTCGCGCACGACGTGCTTGTAGCCGGCCTTGGTGACGAAAGTGGCGAGCGTTGCCGTGACGGTCGCGCGCGTGCCGGAAGCCGTGTACTCGGCCTTGTGGTGGAAAGCCCGCAGGCTGCCTTCGCGAACCTTGTCCTTCCAGCTCTTTGCATCGGCGAGCATCTTCGGTGCGTTGCGGATCACGCACAGCGAGATCGACACGACGAGGAAGATCAGGATCAGCATGAACCACCACGCGCTGTACACGTTGTACAGGCCGAGCGAGCGGAAGATGTCCGCCCAGAACGGCCCGAACTGGTTCACGTAATTCGGATACGGATCGTCCTGGGTCAGGACCGTGCCGATGATGCTCGCAATCGACAGCACCACCAGCAACGCAATCGCGAAGCGCATCGAGCTCAGCAGCTCGACCGCGCGCTTCGACGCACCCTGACCCGACTTCGACTGCAACCCCGACGTGGTAACGCTCATTCAAACTCCGACTGACAACAAAAAAGGGCAAGGCGGCCGCGACTGCGCGGCGCCCCACCCTTTTCTTGTTCTGACTCCGGCCGCCCTTCGGGCGCCCGGTCATTTCATTCGCGGCTGACCGCTCAACGCAGGCCCGCGATGTAATCCGCGACGGCCTTGATCTCGTTGTCCGACAGCCGCGTCGCGATCTGATGCATCGCCTCGTTGTTGTTGCGCGCGCCGGCACCCTGCTGGAACGCGGTCAACTGCGCGACCGTGTAATCGGCCCACTGCCCCGACAGACGCGGGTACTGGACCGGGAGACCCTGCCCTGTCGGCCCGTGGCAGCTCGCGCAGGCGGGTACGCCCTTCTCCGCGATGCCGCCGCGATAGATCTTCTGGCCGATCGGCACAGTCGCCGCATCGCGTGCGGTGCCGAGCTTCGTCGTCTGCGACCCGTAGTACGCGGCGACGTTGCGCATGTCGTCCGCGCTCAGCGCGCTCGCGAATCCGACCATCACCGCGTTGGTCCGCGCCGGCCCCTTCGCGCCCGGCTGCGTCTTGAAGTCGTTCAACTGCTTGACCAGATATTCGGGATGCTGGCCGGCAAGCTTCGGGAAACTGCCCGACGCGCTATTGCCATCGGCACCGTGACACGATGCGCACACCTGCCCGGCAATCGCCTTGCCGCGGTCGAGATCCGGCTTTGCCGCCTCCGCCGCGTTTGCCTCCGCCACGAAACCTACGAACCCTGCTGCAACCTGAAGCACCATCAGAGACTTGCACAGTCGATTCATTCGCACACCCTGTTTCGTCTTGTGGGAATTTGAGGTTCTGCAAAAAACGACGGCGTTCAGTCTACCGCAGAAGCCACATAAAAGCGCGAGGCAGGCGCCCGGTGTCCTTCGGTAAAACCGCCGTATTGTACAATATCGTGTTGAAAGCTCCCGCGCCTATCGGGGCTACCCCGCCTCCACCAAGCGGCTCGCGCCGCCCGTCCTTCCGGTTCCCATGGCCTTTCTGCTCCATCAAGCCCGCTTCTACACGACCGTCAACCATCTGCGCGACCTGCCGCCGACGGTCCAGCCGGAAATCGCGTTCGCGGGCCGCTCGAATGCCGGCAAGTCGACGGCGATCAACGTGCTGTGCAACCAGAAGCGGCTGGCCTTCGCGTCGAAGACGCCCGGCCGCACGCAGCATATCAACTACTTCTCCGTCGGCCCGGCCGCCGAGCCCGTCGCGAATCTCGTCGACCTGCCCGGCTACGGCTACGCGGAAGTGCCCGGCGCCGCCAAGGCCCACTGGGAAATGCTGCTGTCGTCCTACCTGGCAACCCGCTCGCAGCTTTGCGGCCTGATTCTGATGATGGATTCGCGCCGCCCGCTGACCGACCTCGATCGCCGCATGATCGAGTGGTTCGTACCGACCGGCAAGCCGATCCACACGCTGCTGACGAAGTGCGACAAATTGACGCGGCAAGAAAGCATCAATGCGCTGCGGACCACGCAAAAGGGGCTCGATGCGTATCGTGACCAGGGCGTCCAGGGCAAGCTGACGGTCCAGCTGTTCTCTGCGATGAAGCGCACGGGGCTCGACGAGGCGCACGAACTGATCGAGAGCTGGGTGCGGCCGTCCGCCGCCGACGAAAAAAGCGAGCCTGTAGCACAATGATCGGGCAACGCGCGGCCGGGATCGGCGGCGCGCACCTGACGGCGCCTGCGGATTCGGCCGGCTCATAAAAAAACCCGCCGTTGAACGGCGGGTCAAACAGCCTAATCGAAAAACGACAGGCACCCGCTCAGGGAGGAGAAGCGGGGAGCTGCACGCGACGCGTGCCGCTCGATCGCTATCATATACCAACGCTCCCGAAAATGACCGAAGGGTTCCGTAAGGTCCTTCTTGCCCTGATTTCTACCCAATCGCCATGAGCTTTCATCCGCTTCATCGTCCGCGCCGGATGCGCCGCGACGACTTCTCCCGGCGCCTGATGCGCGAAAACCGCCTGACCACCGACGACCTGATCTATCCGGTATTCGTCGTCGAAGGCACCAACGAACGGCAGCCGGTGCCGTCGATGCCCGGCGTCGAACGCGTGTCCGTCGATCTGCTGATGCATGTCGCCGAGCAATGCGTCGAACTCGGCGTGCCCGTGCTGTCGCTGTTCCCGGCCATCGAGCCGTCGGTGAAAACGCCTGACGGCCGCGAGGCAGCCAACCCGGAAGGCCTGATCCCGCGCGCGGTGCGCGAGCTGAAGAAGCGCTTCCCCGAACTCGGCGTGCTGACCGACGTCGCACTCGATCCGTACACGAGCCACGGCCAGGACGGCGTGCTCGACGAGAACGGCTACGTGATCAACGACGACACGATCGAGATCCTGATCGATCAGGCACGCGCACAGGCGGAAGCCGGCGTCGACATCGTCGCGCCGTCGGACATGATGGACGGCCGCATCGGCGCAATCCGCGAGATGCTGGAAAGCGACGGCCATATCCATACGCGCATCATGGCGTATTCGGCCAAGTTCGCATCGGCGTTCTATGGCCCGTTCCGCGACGCGGTCGGCTCGGCGTCCAATCTGGGCAAGGGCAACAAGATGACCTACCAGATGGATCCGGCGAACAGCGACGAAGCGTTGCGCGAAGTGCGCCTCGACATCGACGAAGGCGCCGACATGGTGATGGTCAAACCCGGCATGCCGTATCTCGACATCGTGCGCCGGGTGAAGGACGAGTTCCGCTTCCCGACCTACGTGTACCAGGTGAGCGGCGAATACGCGATGCTGAAGGCCGCCGCGATGAACGGGTGGCTCGACCACGACAAGGTCGTGCTCGAATCGCTGCTCGCGTTCAAGCGTGCGGGCGCCGACGGCGTGCTCACGTACTTCGCACTCGACGCCGCACGCCTCCTGAAAGCGCAGCGCTGAGCCACGCGCCGGCAGCGCCACGAAAAACGGCGGGACACTTCGGTGTCCCGCCGTTTTCGTTTGCAGTCGGTGTACAAGCCACCGACAAGCGTGCGCTACACCGTTGGTACCGCCGCGCGATCGAGACTGCGCAGAAACGTCTCGGCCGCCTGATAGCCGACCACACGGCCGATTTCGTTGCCGTTGCGATCGAAGAAGATGATGCCCGGCGGCCCGAACAGGTTGAAGCGCTTGAGCAGCGCCTGGTCGTCCGGATTGTTCGCGGTGACGTCCGCACGTACCAGGTGAAGCTGCGCGAGCCGCGCCTGCACACGTGAATCCGTGAACGTCAGATGCTCCATCTCCTTGCAGCTCACGCACCAGTCGGCGTAGAAGTCGAGCATCACGGGCTGGCCCGACGTCTTCAGCAGCGCGTCGAGTTCGCCGCTGGAGCGCACCGACGCGAACGCCGGCCCCTGCTGCCCGGCAGCCGCACCGGCTGCCGACACATCGCCCGACTCGACCGTGCGCGCAGCAAGGACAGCCAGCGGCTTCACGGGGTCGTTGGAGCCCGCTGCAAGACCGACCAGCAGCGTCGCCGCCCAGATCGCGAGCGCGGCGCCGAGGCCACGGCCGAGGCGGCGCCAGATCGACGCGGCTCCGGCATGCGGCGTGAACAGGCCAAGCGCCGCGGCCGCGATGAGCAGCCACAACGCGGCGAGCACCATCTTCAGGCCGCCGGCCAGCACCGGCCACACGATCCACAGCGCGGCCGCGAGCAGCACGATGCCGAAGAACACCTTCACGCCGTCCATCCATGCACCTGCGCGCGGCAGCACCGTACCCGCACCGATGCCGACCACGAGCAACGGCACGCCGAGCCCCAGCCCCATCGCGAACAGCGCGGCACCACCGAGCAGCGCATTGCCCGTGTGTGCGATGAAAGCGAGCACCGCGAACAGCGGCGCCGTCATGCATGCGCCGACCACCAGCGCGGACAACGCGCCCATCGCGGCAACCGCAACGAAGTGACCGCCCTGTCGCGCGCTCGACACTTCGGCTGCACCGTTCTGCCAGCGCGCGGGCAGCGCGATGTCCTTGCCCGAAATCAGCGATACCGCGAACGCGGTGAGCAGCACGCCGAACGTGCCGAGCACCCACGGGTTTTGCAGCCACGCGCCGAGGCTCTGGCCGACCAGCGCCGCGGCGATGCCCAGCACCGTATAGACGAGCGCCATACCGACCACGTACGTCAGCGACAGCGCAAAGCCGCGCGCATGCGTCGCGCGCGTGCCCTGGCCGATGATGATCGCCGACACGATCGGGATCATCGGGTACGAACACGGCAGGAGGCTCAGCACGACGCCCGCGACGAAATACAGCGCGACGATCGTGAAGAAGCCGTGCCCCTCGAGCAGCGACTGCGCGAAATCGGCGCTCGTGACCTTGTCGAACCAACTGCCCTCGGCAGCCGCATCGCCCGAAGACGAGGCCGCACCCAGCGCGGCGCCGTCGACCTTCACGACGTGCTCGGCGGGCGGATAGCAGATCCCTTCGTCGGCGCAGCCCTGCGACGTCACCGCGAGCTCGAACGGCCCCGACGCCTGCTTGACGGGCACGTGAACGACGACTTCGTCGCGGTAGGTCTCGACATTCTTCTGGAACGTCTGGTCGAACTTCACGTGGCCGGCGGGGAACTGCGGCTCGCCGAGCGTCGCCTGCCCGCTCTTCACCGCGAACGCGAACCGCTCGCGGTACAGGTAATAGCCGTTGGCGACCTTGAAGCGGACGTCCACCTGCCCCGGCGATTCGCTCGCGCTGAACTTGAACGCCACCGACGGATCGAGGAAATCGTCGGCCGCGCGCGCGACCGACAGGCCGCCGCCCAGCACGAGCATGAACGACAACAGGACTGCGAGGAACCGCAGCGCGCGCACGCGCACGGAAAGCGCCATACCGTTAAACATGAAATAGACGTTGAGTTTCGCTGGTCACCCACTGGCCGTAGGCGGCCGAGGCCGTCGCCTGCCACGAGACGATTTCAGGTGTCTCGTATGGATGATGCGCGAGAATAAATCGCTCCAGTTCGAGCGCCCGCACGGGGCTCGTCTTGAACAGCAACTGGATCTCGTCGGCCGTTTCGACCTTGCCCTGCCAGTGATAGCGCGACCTGATCGCACCGAGCTCCGACACACACGCGGCAAGCCGCGCATCGAGCGCACCGGCGGAAAGCGCTTCGGCGGTCGCGGCATCGGGCACCGTCGTCAGCATCAGCACCACTATCATCCGCATCCTCCTGGCTGGTCTATCGGCACCTGACTCCTGCCGACGCACATTGCCCACCCGGGAGCGCACCGGCTGCCCCGTATCGTAGCGCAGCCCGCGCAACGCTGCCGGCACCACCCTGCGACAATCGATCGCAGCCGCCGCTTCAAAAACAAAAAGGGCCAAGCAATTGCTCGGCCCCTTTCAGATACTGCTGCGTACCGGAAGCTTATTCAGCTTCTTGCACGTTTTCCGTTTCGTCGACTTCCGGACGATCGAGCAGTTCGACCAGTGCCATCGGTGCGTTGTCGCCCACGCGGAAGCCGAACTTCAGCACGCGCAGGTAGCCGCCCGGACGGTTCGCGAAACGCGGACCGAGCACGTCGAACAGCTTCGCCACCGAGTCACGATCGCGCAGGCGGTTGAACGCCAGGCGACGGTTTGCCAGCGACGGCTTCTTGCCGAGCGTGATCAGCGGTTCGACGACTTTACGGAGTTCCTTCGCCTTCGGCAGCGTCGTCTTGATGACTTCGTGCTCGATCAGCGAGTTGGACATGTTACGGAGCATAGCCAGACGGTGGCTGCTCGTGCGGTTCAGTTTCCGCAGACCATGACGATGGCGCATTTCAGTTTCCTTGATTCAAAGTTTTGATCCAGCTCTTCTATCGCACCTCGATGGGTGCACGGGCCGGTAACGAAAAAAGCAAGATGCGGATTTTAAAGGAAAATCCGCATCTTTGCCAACTACAGCAACAGCAGCGCTACAAGCGGGCTTACTTGTCGAGACCAGCCGGCGGCCAGTTTTCGAGCTTCATGCCCAGCGTGAGACCGCGCGAAGCGAGCACTTCCTTGATCTCGTTGAGCGACTTGCGACCGAGGTTCGGCGTCTTCAGCAGCTCGTTTTCCGTGCGCTGGATGAGATCACCGATGTAGTAGATGTTCTCGGCCTTCAGGCAGTTCGCCGAACGAACCGTCAGCTCGAGATCGTCCACCGGACGCAGCAGGATCGGATCGATCTGCGGTGCACGCGACGGCGCTTCGGCTGCCGTTTCCGTGCCTTCCAGCGCCGCGAACACGGACAACTGGTCGACCAGGATGCGGGCCGATTGACGGATCGCTTCTTCCGGCGTGATCACACCGCTCGTTTCGATGTTCATCACGAGCTTGTCGAGGTCGGTACGCTGCTCGACACGTGCGCTTTCAACCGCATAGCTCACGCGGCGAACCGGCGAGAACGATGCGTCGAGGACGATGCGGCCGATGATCTTGGCCGTGTCTTCGCCGTAGCGACGGACGTTGCCGGGCACATAGCCGCGACCCTTTTCGATCTTGATCTGAACGTCGAGCTTGCCACCCTTCGACAGGTGGGCAATCACGTGATTCGGGTTGATGACTTCGCAGTCGTGAGCCAGCTCGATATCGCCGGCCGTGACAACGCCTTCACCTTCCTTGCGCAGCGTAACCGTCACTTCGTCACGGTTATGCAGCTTGAACACCACGCCCTTCAGGTTCAGCAGCAGGTTGACGACGTCTTCCTGCACGCCATCCAGCGTCGAGTACTCGTGCACCACGCCCGCGATCGTCACTTCGGTCGGCGCGTAGCCAACCATCGACGACAGCAGCACGCGGCGAAGCGCATTGCCCAAGGTATGGCCGTAACCGCGTTCGAACGGTTCCATGACCACCCTCGCGTGGTTCTCGCCCAGCGATTCCACGGCGATGATCTTGGGTTTCAGCAAACTGGTTTGCATGGGCTTTCCTTTTCAATACCCTCGGCTCGTTACACCGATAAGGCTGACCGGTAACAACCAGAAAATAAACAGCCGAGGCCCCTCCTTGCGCAACGCAATCGGGGTACCTCGGCCGTCAATCGGATTAACGCGAATACAATTCGACGATCAGGCTTTCGTTGATGTCGCCTGCGATTTCAGCGCGTTCCGGCATTTGCTTGAACGTGCCTTCGAACTTCTTCGCATCGACTGCAACCCAGCTCGGCATGCCGCCTTGCTCGGCCAGCGACAGCGCTTCGACGATACGCGCTTGCTTCTTCGCCTTTTCGCGGATCGCGACGATGTCACCCGCCTTCACTTGCTGCGACGGGACGTTTGCGACGACGCCGTTCACGGTGATCGACTTGTGGCTCACCAGCTGACGCGCTTCAGCGCGGGTCGAGCCGAAGCCCATGCGATACACGACGTTGTCGAGGCGCGACTCGAGCAGTTGCAGCAGGTTTTCACCCGTGTTGCCCTTGCGGCGGTCGGCTTCAGCGAAGTAGCGACGGAACTGACGCTCCAGCACGCCGTAAATGCGCTTGACCTTCTGCTTTTCACGCAGCTGCGTACCGTAGTCGGACGTACGTGCGCCCGAGGTACGGCCGTGCTGGCCCGGCTTGCTGTCGAGCTTGCACTTGTCGGCGAGCGAGCGGCGCGCGCTCTTCAGGAACAGGTCGGTGCCTTCACGGCGGGACAGCTTGGCCTTAGGGCCGATATAACGTGCCACTTTGCATTCCTTTATCAATCAGTCACGCGGATCGAAATCCGCGCTAGTTCGCTCCCTTTGGGGCGAACGGTGGGCTTAGTCAATCAAAAAAGCAACGCCCGTCGACGCTACGCGGCGACAGGCAATGTGCCAGCACGAACGTGCCAGCACATCTTTAGATACGACGACGCTTCGGCGGACGGCAGCCGTTGTGCGGAATCGGGGTGACATCCGAAATCGCGGTGATCTTGATGCCGAGGCCGTGCAGTGCGCGCACTGCCGACTCACGGCCCGGGCCCGGGCCCTTGATCCGCACTTCCAGATTCTTCACGCCGTATTCCATCGCGACGCGGCCAGCCGACTCGGCTGCGACCTGGGCAGCGAACGGCGTCGATTTGCGCGAGCCCTTGAAGCCCTGACCGCCCGACGTCGCCCATGCCAGTGCGTTGCCTTGGCGATCGGTGATCGTGATGATCGTGTTGTTGAACGACGCGTGAACGTGAACCACGCCTTCAGCGACGTTCTTCTTAACCTTCTTGCGAACGCGTTGCGCCGCGGTGTTCGAAGCCTTAGCCATTACGTTTTCCTGTAACTGTCAGTTCCGCTTACTTCTTCAGCGCTTGCGCTGCACGACGCGGACCCTTGCGAGTACGTGCGTTCGTACGCGTACGCTGACCGCGCATCGGCAGGCCCTTGCGATGACGAACACCACGGTAGCAACCGAGGTCCATCAGGCGCTTGATGTTCATCGTCACTTCACGGCGCAGATCGCCTTCGACGACAAACTTGCCCACTTCTTCACGCAGCTTTTCCAAGTCTGCGTCGGTCAAGTCCTTGACCTTCTTCGAAAAATCGACGCCAGCTGCCACGCAGATGCTGCGCGAACGGGTGCGGCCGATACCGAAGATAGCCGTCAGGCCAATCTCGGTATGCTGGTGATTCGGGATGTTAACCCCTGCGATACGAGCCATTGTTTTTCCTCAAACAAAAAGCGCAAACAAACGCGCGGTCAGCCTTGGCGCTGCTTGTGGCGCGGATCCGAGCTGCAGATCACGCGAACGACGCCTTTGCGCTTGATGATCTTGCAATTGCGGCAAATGCGCTTAACCGATGCCATCACTTTCATGATAATACCCTTTTTTCAAATCACTTCGCCCGGAACACGATCCGCGCACGAGACAGATCGTAAGGCGTCAATTCAACCGTCACCTTGTCGCCCGGGAGAATGCGGATGTAGTGCATCCGCATCTTTCCGGAGATATGCCCCAACACGACATGGCCGTTTTCCAGCTTCACGCGGAAGGTCGCATTCGGGAGGTTTTCGATCACCTCGCCCTGCATCTGGATTACATCGTCTTTGGCCATAGTCCTTATTAACGCATTGGGATGTTGCCGCCCTTGAAGTTAGCCTTCTTGAGCAGTGACTCATACTGTTGCGACATAACGTACGACTGCACCTGCGCCATAAAGTCCATCGTGACGACGACAATGATCAGCAGCGACGTTCCACCAAAATAAAACGGCACGTTCCAGCGCAGCACCAGGAATTCCGGCAGCAGACACACGAAGACGATGTAGATCGCACCGGCCAGCGTCAGACGCGTGAGGATGCGGTCGATATATCGTGCGGTCTGATCGCCCGGACGGATACCCGGAACAAACGCGCCGCTCTTCTTCAGGTTGTCTGCGGTTTCCCTGCTGTTGAACACCAGTGCGGTGTAGAAGAAGCAGAAAAACACGATCGCCAGCGTGTACAGCAACACATAGACCGGCTGGCCCGGCTTCAGCGCTTCCGCAACGTTATGCAACGTGTTGGAAATCCAGCTTCCCGTCGGCTGACCGGTACTGAACCAGCCGAGAATCGTTGCCGGGAACAGAATGATCGACGATGCGAAGATCGGCGGAATCACACCCGACATGTTCAGCTTCAGCGGCAGATGCGACGACTGCCCACCGTAGATCTTGTTGCCGACCTGGCGCTTCGCGTAGTTCACGAGGATCTTGCGCTGCCCGCGTTCGATGAACACGACCAGATAAGTCACCGCGGCAATCAGGACGACGATGATGATCGCCGAAATGATGCTCATCGAACCCGTACGCACCAGCTCGAACAACCCACCGACGGCATTCGGGAACCCTGCTGCGATCCCGCCGAAGATGATGATCGAGATACCGTTGCCCAGACCACGCTCGGTAATCTGCTCGCCGAGCCACATCAGGAACATCGTGCCGGTAACCAGCGTCACGACCGTCGTCAGACGGAACAGCATGCCGGGATCGGTGACGAGGCCCGGCTGGTTTTCCAGCGCAGCCGCGATACCGAACGCCTGGAAGGTCGCGAGCACGACGGTGAAATACCGTGTGTACTGCGTGATCTTCCGTTGCCCTGCCTGCCCTTCCTTCTTCAGCGCCTCGAGCTGCGGCGATACGATCGCCAGCAACTGCATGATGATCGACGCCGAAATGTACGGCATGATCCCCAGCGCAAAGATCGTGAAGCGGGAAAGCGCGCCACCCGAGAACATGTTGAACATGCCCAGGATGCCGCCCGCCTGGCTCTGGAACAGCTTAGCCAGTTGATCCGGATCGATGCCCGGCACGGGAATGTGCGCGCCGATGCGATAGACGATCAGCGCCAGGAGCAGGAACATCGCTCGCCGGCGCAGATCGCCGAATTTCGCCGTGCTTCGACCGGGTTTTGCAAGACTCGGGCTGTTAGCCAAGTACCTTCTCCGATGAATGCAAATGACGACGCGCTAGCGTGTCACTCGGCGAACGAACCGCCAGCCGCTTCGATCGCAGCACGCGCACCCTTGGTGGCACCGAGACCCTTCACGACGATCTTGCGCTTCAGTTCGCCCGTCGCGATGATCTTTGCGCTCTTCGTCAGCTCGCCGACCAGGCCGGCTTGCTTCAGTGCGAGCAGATCGATCTCATCGACCGGCAGCTTCTCGAGGTCGCCCAGGCGCACTTCACCGACGAATTCCTTCGTCAGCGACGTGAAGCCGCGCTTCGGCAGACGACGTTGCAGCGGCATCTGACCGCCTTCGAAACCGACTTTGTGGAAGCCGCCCGAACGCGATTTCTGACCCTTGTGACCACGGCCAGCCGTCTTGCCGAGGCCCGAACCGATGCCACGGCCGACGCGACGCTTGGCGTGCTTGGCGCCAGCTGCCGGCTTCAGGTTATTCAATTCCATATCAACTCCTTGATCCGTAGGGCCGCTTACGCGATGACCTTAACGAGGTACGAGACCTTGTTGATCATGCCGCGGACCGCCGGCGTGTCCTGAAGCTCGCTGACCGAGTTGAGTCGGCGCAGGCCCAGGCCACGCACGGTCGCGCGGTGCGATTCGCGGGTCCCGATCAGGCTCTTAACGAGCTGAACCTTGACAGTTTTTTCAGACATGGTGACCACCCGGGCTTAGCCCAAAATTTCTTCGACGGACTTGCCGCGCTTCGCCGCGATGTCTGCCGGGGTGGACTGCTTGCGCAGACCGTCCAGCGTGGCGCGAACGAGGTTGTACGGGTTCGTCGAACCGTGGCTCTTTGCCACGACGTTCTGAACGCCCATCACGTCGAACACTGCGCGCATCGGGCCGCCGGCGATCACGCCCGTACCTGCCTTCGCCGGAGCGAGGAGGACAGCGGATGCGCCATGCTTGCCGTGCACTTCGTGTTGCAGCGTGCCGTTCTTGAGCGGCACCTTGAACATGTTGCGGCGAGCTTGTTCCATTGCCTTCTGGACAGCGACCGGCACTTCCTTCGCCTTGCCCTTGCCCATACCGATGCGGCCATCGCCGTCGCCAACCACGGTCAGTGCGGCGAAGCCGAGAATACGGCCACCCTTCACGACCTTGGTCACGCGGTTGACCGAAATCATCTTTTCGCGAAGGCCGTCGTCGCGCTCGTCAGCCTGAACTTTCGCTTGCATCTTTGCCATGACGAATTCCTTCCTTAGAACTTGAGCCCAGCTTCGCGAGCTGCCTCAGCCAGCGCCTTGACGCGGCCGTGGTAGCGGAAGCCCGAGCGGTCGAAGGCGACGGATTCGATGCCGGCAGCCTTTGCCTTCTCGGCAATACGCTTGCCGATCAGCGTCGCGGCATTAACGTTGCCGCCCTTGCCCGACTTGTCGGCCAGTTCAGCGCGCACTTCTGCTTCGAGCGTCGACGCGCTGGCGAGCACCTTGGTGCCGCAGGGCGAGAACACTTGAGCGTAGATGTGCGTGTTCGTGCGATGCACGGCGAGACGCGCGACCTGCAGCTCAGCGATCTTGATACGCGTCTGGCGAGCGCGGCGCAGGCGAGATTGAGTCTTATCCATGATTGCGCACCCTTACTTCTTCTTCGTTTCTTTGAGGATCACAACCTCGTCGGAATAGCGCACGCCCTTGCCCTTGTAGGGCTCCGGCGGACGGTAACCGCGAACTTCCGCAGCTACTTGACCGACTTGTTGCTTATTGATCCCCTTGATCACGATTTCGGTTTGCGTCGGGGTTTCTGCCTTGACGCCTTCCGGCATCTGGTGCACCACCGGGTGCGAGAAACCCAGCGACAGGTTCAGCTTGTCGCCTTGCGCTTGCGCACGATAACCGACGCCAACCAGCGTCAGCTTGCGCTCGAAACCCTTGGTCACGCCGTGCACGGCATTCGCGATGATCGCGCGCATCGTGCCCGACAGTGCATTTGCTTCGCGGCTTTCATCCACCGGCGACAGGTTCAGCGTGCCGTCGTTGTTCGCCACGTTCACGAGCGGATTGATCGCTTGCGTGATGGTGCCCAGCGGGCCCTTGACGGTGATCGCACCGTCGGCCAGCTTGACTTCCGCGCCTTGCAGCGCGATCGGGCTCTTACCTACTCGAGACATGTTTCTCTCTCCTCGGCTTTAAGCGACGTAGCAGATGACTTCGCCGCCGACGCCGGTAGCGCGCGCCTTGCGGTCGGTCATCACGCCCTTCGGCGTCGACACGATTGCCACGCCCAGGCCGTTCATGACCTGCGGAATGTCGTTACGGCCGCGGTACACGCGCAGACCAGGCTTCGACACGCGCTCGAGGCGTTCGATGACCGGGCGACCTGCGTAGTACTTCAGCGCGATATTCAGTTCGGACTTCGCACCTTCCGCCTTGACGGCGAAATCGTCGATGTAACCTTCGTCCTTCAGGACTTGTGCGATTGCAACCTTGACCTTCGACGAGGGCATCGCAACCGATACCTTCTCGACCATCTGCGCGTTGCGGATGCGAGTCAGCATATCGGCGATAGGATCACTCATGCTCATTTACGTTTCTCCTATTACCAGCTCGCCTTGGTCAGGCCAGGAATCTCGCCACGGAATGCGATTTCACGAATCTTGTTACGCGCGAGGCCGAATTTACGGAACGTGCCACGCGGACGGCCCGTGATCGCGCAGCGGTTACGCTGGCGGGTCGGGTTTGCGTTGCGGGGCAATTGCTGCAGCTCAAGGCGTGCTTCGTAGCGCTCTTCTTCCGACTTGCTTTGGTCTTCGACGATCGCCTTCAGCGCATCGCGCTTTGCTGCGAACTTCGCGACCAGGCGGGCGCGCTTCTTTTCACGTTCGATCAGTGCCAGTTTAGCCACGGTAACCTCAGTTTCTGAACGGGAACTTGAAGCTGGCGAGCAGAGCCTTTGCTTCGTCGTCGGTCTTCGCAGTCGTCGTGATGCTGATGTTCAGCCCACGCAGTGCGTCGATCTTGTCGTAGTCGATTTCGGGGAAAATGATCTGCTCTTTCACACCGATGTTGTAGTTGCCACGGCCATCGAAAGCACGACCCGACACGCCGCGGAAGTCACGCACGCGGGGCAGGGCAACCGTCACGAAACGGTCGAGGAATTCGTACATTGCACGGCCACGCAGCGTCACCATCGCGCCGATCGGGTAACCCTGGCGGATCTTGAAGCCTGCGATTGCCTTGCGTGCCTTCGTCACGACCGGCTTCTGACCAGCGATCTTCGTGAGGTCGCCAACGGCGTTCTCGATGATCTTCTTGTCAGCGATCGCTTCGCCAAGACCCATGTTCAGCGTGATCTTGGTGATGCGCGGCACTTCCATGACCGACTTGTAACCGAACTTCTCGATCAGGCCGGGCACAACCTTTTCTTTGTAAAACTCTTGAAAACGAGCCATTTTTTACTCCGCTGCGTCAGGCGCTCAGTACGGCACCGGTCGTCTTCAGGAAGCGAACCTTCTTGCCTTCCTCGACCTTGATGCCAACACGCGACGCCTTGCCATTCGCGTCGACCAGTGCGACGTTCGAAATATGCAGGGGCATCGTCTTCGCTTCCACGCCACCCGTCGTACCCTTCATCGGGTTCGGCTTCACATGCTTCTTGACGAGGTTGATACCTTCAACCGTCACATGCTCTGCACCGACAGCCAGCACGACGCCGCGCTTGCCCTTGTCCTTGCCAGTGACGACGATGACTTCGTCACCTTTGCGAATCTTGTTCATCGCGACTCCTTACAGCACTTCCGGCGCCAGCGAAACGATCTTCATGAATCGTTCGCTACGCAGCTCACGCGTCACCGGCCCGAAGATACGGGTGCCGATCGGCTCGAGCTTGTTATTCAAAAGCACAGCGGCGTTGCCGTCGAACTTGATCAGCGAGCCGTCTTGACGGCGCACGCCCTTGGCGGTGCGGACCACCACGGCGTTGTAAATTTCGCCTTTCTTCACGCGCCCGCGCGGCGTTGCCTCTTTGACGCTCACCTTGATGATGTCGCCAATGCCGGCATAACGACGCTTCGAGCCGCCGAGCACCTTGATGCACAGGACTTCACGTGCACCCGTGTTGTCGGCTACTTCGAGCCGAGATTCGGTCTGGATCATGGTTTGTCTTTCCCAACTTAATCCGGATGCACCACCATGATGCATTCGGTCAGTCTTGGTCCCGTCAGCCAATCGGCTGCTTGGGTTGGAACAGCAGCGACGGCAAACGAAACCCGCCATCGCAATTCGGTGAATCTTTCGGACAGGCAGGCGCCAGTCCGCTTCCCCCACCAACTTCGCCCGCGACGGGGCTCCCATAAAGAGGGAAGACCAGGATTATAACAAATAACCCTGGTCACGCAAGCAAAAACTTTGCGATTTCAAGCACTTCGTGGAGAAGTGCCCGTTACTGCCTACTGCGCTGCCCGCTTAGATGACGCGAGCGGCTTCGACGAGGCGCGACACCGTCCAGGCCTTCGTCTTCGAAACAGGACGAGTTTCCTGGATTTCGACGAGATCGCCTTCGTTGTAGGTGTTCGCTTCATCGTGCGCGTGGTACTTCTTCGAGCGCACGACATACTTGCCGTAGATCGGATGCTTGACGCGGTGCTCGATCAGCACGGTGACGGTCTTGTCCATCTTGTTGCTGACGACCCGACCGACCAGCGTCCGCTTCAGCGAGGTTTTCACGCTATCGTTCATTTCTGGTTCGCCTTCTGAGTCATGACGGTCCGCACACGTGCGATGTCGCGACGAACCTTCTTCAGCTGGCTCGTGTTCGTGAGCTGCTGGGTCGCGAGTTGCATGCGCAGGCCGAATTGCGCCTTCAGCAGGTCCGCCAGCTCCTTGTTGAGCGCGGCCTGGTCTTTCTGGAGAAGTTCGGAAGCCTTCATGTTTTCTCCTTAGGCGCCGAGCTGGCGCACGATGAATGCCGTCTTGAGCGGCAGCTTGGCTGCAGCCAGACGGAACGCTTCGCGTGCCAGTTCTTCGGTTACGCCGTCCATTTCATAGAGCATCTTGCCCGGCTGAATCTCGGCGACGTAGTACTCCGGGTTACCCTTACCGTTACCCATACGCACTTCGGCCGGCTTCTGCGAAATCGGCTTGTCCGGGAAGATCCGGATCCAGATGCGGCCGCCACGCTTGATGTGACGCGTCATTGCACGACGCGCCGCTTCAATCTGGCGTGCGGTCAAACGACCGCGACCGATCGCCTTCAGGCCGAATTCACCGAACGACACTGCGTTGCCGCGCGTCGCCTTGCCGGTGTTACGACCCTTCTGCTCTTTACGATACTTTCTGCGTTTCGGTTGCAGCATCGTTATTCTCCAGTCTTGCCGTCTTCGGGCTTGCCGGCGCCGCGGCGCGGTGCGCCACGACGAGCACCCGGAGCGCCGCCTTCGCCGTCACGGCGCGGACGACGGTCGCCCGGACGCGCATTGCGACGCGGACGCTTGTCTTCGGCTACTTCTTCCACCACCGGTGCGTCGTTGCGGCCGAGCGTATCGCCCTTGTAGACCCACACCTTGACGCCGATGATCCCGTAAGTCGTCTTCGCTTCCGAAGTCGCGTAGTCGATATCAGCACGCAGCGTGTGAAGGGGCACGCGACCTTCGCGATACCACTCCGTACGAGCGATTTCGATACCGTTCAGACGGCCTGCGCTCATGATCTTGATGCCTTGGGCACCCAGACGCATCGCGTTCTGCATCGCACGCTTCATCGCGCGACGGAACATGATCCGGCGCTCGAGCTGTTGCGTGATCGAGTCAGCGATCAGCTGAGCATCGGTTTCCGGCTTGCGGATTTCTTCGATGTTGACGTGAACCGGCACGCCCATGCGGCGTTGCAGTTCCGTCTTCAGCTGTTCGATATCCTCGCCCTTCTTGCCGATGACCACGCCCGGACGCGAGCTGTAAATCGTGATGCGCGCGTTCTTCGCCGGACGCTCGATGACCACCCGACCGACCGAAGCGTTCTTCAGCTTCTTCTTCAGGTATTCACGAACACCGATGTCTTCCTGCAGCATCGCCGCGAAATTGTTGTTGTTCGCGTACCAACGCGAAGCCCAATTGCGGCTGACAGCCAGGCGGAAGCCAGTCGGATGAATTTTCTGTCCCATCGTATGGCTCCTTAATTCCCGACCGTCACAGTGATGTGACAGGATTGCTTCTCGATGCGGTTACCGCGGCCCTTGGCGCGCGCGGTGAAACGCTTGAGCGATGCAGCCTTGTCGACGTAGATGCTCTTGATCTTGAGCTCGTCGATATCAGCGCCTTCGTTGTGCTCCGCATTCGCGATTGCCGACAGCACAACCTTCTTCACGATGCCAGCCGCCTTCTTCGGCGAGAACGTCAGAACGTTCAGCGCCTTGTCGACCGGCAAACCGCGGATCTGGTCAGCCACAAGGCGCGTTTTCTGCGCCGAGATGCGGGCACCGCGATGAATTGCTTTCACTTCCATCTTGATTGCCCCTTATTTCTTGGCCTTCTTGTCGGCTGCGTGACCCTTGAACGTACGGGTCAGTGCGAACTCGCCAAGCTTGTGGCCGACCATGTTTTCCGAGATGTACACCGGAACGTGTTGACGGCCGTTGTGAACAGCGATCGTCAGGCCGATGAAATCCGGCAGAATCGTCGAGCGACGCGACCAGGTCTTGATCGGCTTTTTGTCGCGCGAAGCTGCAGCCGCCTCAACTTTCTTCAGCAAATGGGCGTCGCAGAACGGACCTTTTTTAACAGAACGTGCCATTGCCTACTCCTTAACGCTTGTGACGGCGCTGGACGATCATCGTCGTCGTGCGCTTGTTGCTGCGGGTGCGGTAACCCTTAGCCGGCGTACCCCACGGGCTCACCGGGTCGCGACCTGCAGCCGTCTTGCCCTCACCACCACCGTGCGGGTGATCAACCGGGTTCATCGCAACGCCACGCACCGTCGGGCGGATACCGCGCCAGCGGTTCGCGCCAGCCTTGCCGATCTGGCGCAGGCTATGCTCTTCGTTGCCGACTTCACCGATCGTTGCACGGCACTCGATGTGCACGCGGCGGATTTCGCCCGAACGCAGACGAACCTGCGCGTAGACGCCTTCACGTGCGAGCAGCATGGCCGACGTGCCAGCCGAACGCGCCATTTGCGCGCCCTTGCCCGGCAGCATCTCGATGCAGTGGATCGTCGTACCGACCGGAATGTTGCGGATCGGCAGCGTGTTGCCTGCACGGATCGGCGCTTCCGAACCCGACATCAGCTGTTGGCCGACGGTCAGGCCCTTCGGGGCGATGATGTAGCGACGTTCGCCGTCTGCGTAGAGCACCAGCGCGATGTTCGCGCTGCGGTTCGGGTCGTACTCGAGACGTTCGACCTTTGCCGGGATGCCATCCTTCGTGCGACGGAAATCGACGATACGGTAGTGCTGCTTGTGACCACCACCCTTGTGACGCGTGGTGATACGGCCATTGTTGTTACGGCCGGCGGTCGAGCTCTGCGAGTCGAGCAGTGCCGCGAACGGCTTGCCCTGGTGCAGGTTCTTGTTGACCACCTTGACCATCGCGCGGCGACCCGGCGATGTCGGCTTAACTTTAACGATTGCCATGATTACTTGGCCTCCGCTTCAAAGTTGATTTCCTGGCCGGGCTTCAGGCAAACGTACGCCTTCTTCACGTCCTTGCGGCGGCCCATCGAACGGCCGAAGCGCTTTTGCTTGCCCTTCTGAACCAGCACGTTGACCGAATCAACTTCAACCTTGAACAGCAGCTCGACAGCCGCCTTCACTTCCTGCTTCGTGGCATCCGGTGCGACTTCGAACACGACTTGCTCGTTCTTGTCGGCAACCAGCGTCGCCTTTTCCGAGATCACCGGTGCGAGCAGGACCTGCATCAAACGATGATCGTTCTTGCGAATCTCGCTCATGACAGCAACTCCTCGATCTGGGCGACCGCAGCCTTCGTGACCAGCACTTTCTTGAAGTAGATCAGCGACAGCGGGTCAGCGTAGCGCGGCTCGACAATCGCCACGTGCGGCAGGTTGCGCGAAGCCAGGTACAGGTTCTCGTCGACCGTGTCGGTGATGATCAGCACGGAGTCGAGACCCATGGTCTTGAATTTGTCGGCCAGCAGCTTGGTCTTCGGCGCTTCGAGGATGATGTCCTCGACGACCGACAGACGGCCTTCACGGGCCAGCTGCGAGAAGATCGAGCAGAGACCTGCGCGATGCATCTTCTTGTTGACCTTGTGCGAGAAGTTTTCTTCCGGCGAATTCGGGAAGATACGACCACCGCCACGCCACAGCGGGCTCGACGACATACCGGCACGAGCACGGCCCGTACCCTTCTGGCGCCACGGCTTCTTGGTCGTGTGCTTGACTTGCTCACGGTCCTTCTGTGCGCGGTTACCCTGGCGAGCATTCGCCTGGTAAGCGACGACGACCTGGTGGATCAGCGCTTCGTTGTAGTCACGACCGAACACGACGTCCGATGCGTTGACCACTGCACCTTCCTGACCATTTTCGTTCAGGAGCTTGAGTTCCATTATTTCGCCCCCTTGGTCTTGACGGCCGGCGTCACGAAGACCTTGCCGCCCTTCGCGCCCGGAATCGCACCCTTCACGAGCAGCAGCTTGCGCTCTGCGTCGATACGAGCGATTTCGAGGTTCTGCACCGTCACCGTCACGTCACCCATGTGACCCGTCATGCGTTTACCCGGGAAAACACGACCCGGATCCTGCGCCATACCGATCGAGCCCGGCACGTTGTGCGAGCGCGAGTTACCGTGCGTCGCACGGCCGGAGGAGAAGTTGTAACGCTTGATCGTACCGGCGTAGCCCTTACCGATCGACACGCCTTGCACGTCGACCTTCTGGCCCACTTCGAAAAGATCAGCACCGACCACGGCGCCATTCGACAGCTCAGCTGCCTTGGCCGCGTCAATGCGGAATTCCTTGAGGATTTCACCGGCTTCGACACCGGCTTTGGCGAGATGACCTGCCAGCGGCTTCGTCACGCGCGATGCACGACGGGAGCCGAATGCAACCTGCACGGCCGTGTAGCCGTCGGTTTCAACAGTCTTGATCTGCGTCACGCGGTTGTCCGACACGTCCAGCACGGTGACGGGAATCGAATCCCCTTCAGCCGTGAAGATACGGGTCATGCCAACCTTGCGACCTACGAGTCCAAGGCTCATCATTTTCTCCATTCCCGACTGCGATTGGTCGGGGCTGATTTACAAAATGCCGGGCACGCAAGGCCCAACTTTTTTACGCGAATACGCGAAAAGCCAAGCAGTATAGCCCGACTCCTCGATTTCCGCAAGCAATACAAAGACTTAGCGCCACCCGGCAAGCCGGAAGGCGCCGAAAGCCTTACTGCAGCTTGATTTCCACGTCGACGCCAGCCGGCAGGTCGAGCTTCATCAGCGCGTCAACCGTCTTGTCGGTCGGATCGACGATGTCCATCAGGCGCTGGTGGGTACGGATTTCGAGCTGATCGCGCGACGTCTTGTTGACGTGCGGCGAACGCAGGATGTCAAAACGCTGAATGCGCGTCGGCAGCGGCACCGGGCCACGGACGATTGCGCCAGTCCGCTTCGCGGTATCGACGATTTCGGCAGCCGATTGATCGATCAGACGATAGTCGAAAGCCTTCAGGCGAATGCGGATTTTCTGTTGCTGCATGACGATTCCTTGAAAAGAGCGAGGCGATGTTGCACCGCCGGACACTAAAAGAACGCGAAACCTGCTGCCTGCGGGGAGCGAAGCGACAGGTTCCGAACGGTACTTCCACTGCTAAGCCCGCGATTCTACACGAAAAATCGGAGAGGTGGTGCGGGTTTGTCAATGTGTGTGGCAGCACCCCATAAAGAAAAACCGGGTGCCAGCGCAAGCTGAACACCCGGTTTCGACGGTACAACTGCATACCGCGGGATCGCGGATCCCGGAAGGACCCGCGGATCGTCGATCTTAGTCGAGGATCTTGGCGACGACGCCGGCGCCGACCGTACGGCCGCCTTCA
>NZ_LDUL01000066.1:0-54480 GCF_001043615.1 Burkholderia sp. LK4 | reverse complement strand
GCCCGGCAGCCTTGCCGGACAAGCGCCGGACGTTCGGTACGGCAGGCCACACAACGTCCCGGCATTCACTGCTAAACACCTTGCAGCGGCCGTAATAAGAACGTCTCGTGACTGTCACGGCACAGTCACGCCCGCATGGCGGAATGCCGGTAATGTCAACCGGCGCGAGTCATGCATGGGCCAGAAAACGTCTGCGACCTCCCTGTTCCGTCAACCTCTCGGCGCCCGCGCCGCCACCGCCTTCCTGTCCGGTTCCGCCGCAACCGACGGGCTGGTGTCGCAAGAACCGCCTGCCGGTCATGCCACGCAGCATGACGACCCCGACTCGTCCGCGCATCGCTACCGCACCATCTGGCTGTCCGACATCCACCTCGGTTCGAGCGGCTGCCAGGCGCCGTACCTGCTCGACTTCCTGCGCCACAACGATTCGGAGTACCTGTACCTCGTCGGCGACATCATCGACGGCTGGCAGCTGAAAAAGGGCTGGTACTGGCCGCAGGCGCACAACGACGTCGTGCAGAAGATCCTGCGCAAGGCACGCAAGGGGACGCAGGTCGTCTACATCCCGGGCAACCACGACGAAGGCGCGCGGCAGTTCTGCGACCTCGCGTTCGGCGACATCCAGGTGCGCGGCGAGGCGTTCCACACGACGCTCGCAGGCAAACGTTTGTGGATCGTGCACGGCGACCTGTTCGACGGCGTGATCCAGCACGCGAAATGGCTCGCGTACCTCGGCGACACGCTCTACACGCTGATCCTCGTGCTGAACCGCTGGTTCAACCGGATCCGCAGCCGGCTCGGCTTCCAGTACTGGTCGCTGTCGCAGTACCTGAAGCACCAGGTCAAGAACGCCGTCAACTTCATCTCGCAGTTCGAGACCGTGATGACCGACGAGGCGCGCCGCCGCGGCTGCGACGGCGTCGTGTGCGGGCACATCCACAAGGCGGAGATCCGCGACATCGACGGCGTGCTGTACTGCAACGACGGCGACTGGGTCGAGAGCCTGTCCGCACTCGTCGAAACGATGGAAGGCGAACTGAAGATCGTCTACTGGACGGTGATGCGCACCGCACCGTCGGACACCACGTCGCGCAAGGCCAAGGCCACTGCCTGACACAACCGCACCTACAGGACATTGCCGCGATGAAGATCATGATCGTCACCGACGCGTGGGAACCGCAGGTCAACGGCGTCGTGCGCACGCTGAAGAGCACGTCGCGCGAACTCACCGCGCTCGGCCACCGCGTCGAACTGCTGACGCCGCTGGAATTCCGCACGGTGCCCTGCCCGACCTACCCCGAGATCCGCCTGTCGATCCTGCCGTACCGCAAGCTGCGCGCGCGGATCGACGCGTTCGCCCCCGACGCGCTGCACATCGCGACCGAAGGCCCGCTCGGCCTCGCCGCGCGGCGTTATGCACGTTCGCGCAAGCTGCCGTACACGACCGCGTATCACACGCGCTTTCCGGAGTACGTGCAGGCGCGCTTCGGCATCCCGCTCGCGGCGACCTACCGCTTCCTGCACTGGTTCCACGGCCCGTCGCTCGCGGTGATGGCGCCGACGCCGGTCGTCAAGCAGGACCTCGAGAAATTCGGCTTCACGAACGTGGTGCTGTGGACCCGCGGCGTCGACCTCGACGTGTTCCGGCCGATGGAATCGAAGGTGCTCAATACCGCGCGGCCGATCTTCCTCTATGTCGGCCGCGTCGCGATCGAGAAGAACGTCGAGGCGTTCCTGCGCCTCGACCTGCCCGGCTCGAAATGGGTCGCGGGCGAAGGTCCCGCGCTCGCGGAGCTGAAGTCGCGTTATCCGGAGGCAAACTATCTCGGCGTGCTGTCACAGGCCGAGCTCGCGAAGGTGTATGCTGCGGCCGACGTGTTCGTGTTCCCGAGTCGCACCGACACGTTCGGCCTCGTGCTGCTCGAGGCGCTCGCCTGCGGCACGCCGGTTGCCGCGTATCCCGTGACGGGCCCGATCGACGTGCTCGGCGAAGGCGACGCCGGCGCGATGCACGAGGACCTGCAGGAAGCCTGCCTCGAAGCGCTGAAGATCGAACGCGCGACTGCGCGCGCATGGGCCGAACGCTTTTCGTGGCGCGCGGCGTCCGAGCAGTTCGCGTCGCATCTGAAGCCGCTGCCGAAGACCGCGTACTCGCCAGCAGAAGGTGCCGCCGTTTGAAACGAGACCTGAACGACAAGTCCCCGCCCCCCGACGCCACGCCGCAACGGCACCGTCCGTTCGACGAGGATGAGCCGCATGCCGATGCGGACGTGCACGCGCACGAGCCGCTCGGCCCCGACGATCGGCTGACGCCGTTGCCGCCTAACCCGTACAAGCGCCACCGCGGCATCACGCGCGCCTGGTACGCGCTCAAGCATTCGCTGAACGGCTTTCGCGTCGCGATCCGCGAGGAGAGCGCGTTTCGCCAGGAACTCACGCTCGCCGCGCTGATGCTCCCGATCGGCGCGTTTGCGCCGGTGCCGGCCGCCTCGCGCGCACTGCTGATCGCGTCGGTGCTGCTCGTGCTGATCGTCGAGCTGCTGAACTCGAGCGTCGAGGCCGCGATCGACCGCATCTCGCTCGAACGCCACGAACTCTCCAAGCGTGCGAAGGACCTCGGCAGCGCGGCCGTGACGGTCGCGCTGTTCGCGTGCGTGACGACGTGGGCCTTCGTGCTCGGCCCGGTCGTCGCACACTGGCTGGGCTTCTAGACGAGCATCGGGCGCACGCGCCGCGCACCGCCCGCGTGCGGCGCTGCACCATGCGCCGTGCGGGGCCGCGCACACGAAATGCGCCCGATGTGGCGAAACCCCGGTTTATAATCGTCCGCTAGACATAGAACAGCAACCCGCGCCGGACGAATCACGCAGCATCGATTGCAGCGCCCGCCAGTCCGGCACACACAGGGCCGGACGACATGGAAGCGAAACCTCCCCGCCGCACCCGCGAACGGATTCTCGAGTTGTCGTTGAAACTCTTCAACGAGATCGGCGAGCCGAACGTCACGACCACGACGATCGCCGAGGAAATGGAAATCAGTCCAGGCAACCTGTACTACCATTTCCGCAACAAGGACGACATCATCAACAGCATCTTCGCGCAGTTCGAGCAGCAGATCGAACGGCGGCTGCGCTTTCCCGAAGATCACCGTCCGACGATCGACGAAACCTGGTCGTACCTGCAGTACATGGCCGATTTCATGTGGACCTACCGGTTCCTGTATCGCGACCTCAACGACCTGCTCGCGCGCAATCGCACGCTCGAGACGCACTTCAAGCAGATCATCAGCCACAAGGTGCGCTTCGCGCGCGACATGTGCGAGCTGCTCGTGTCCGACGCCGAGATGGTCGCGACACCCGCCGAGATCGAGGTCATCGCCACCAACATGGCCGTCATTTCGACGTACTGGCTGTCGTATCAGTACGTGATGCATCCGCGCAAGTACAACGACCAGGACGCGATCCGCGAGGAACTGCACCAGGTCAGCATGCACGTGATCTCCGTGATGGCACCGTACCTGCGCGGCCGTTCGCGCCAGCTGTTCGACGACCTGGTCTCCGGCAAGCTGCCGAAGCGCCAGTTCACCGACTACCTGCCGCCGCGCGACGGCTCGCCGCGCCCGGCAGACAGCCCCGTCGTCACCGGGCAGGCCCCTGCCAAGGATTCCAAGCAATGAAGGCAGTCTGTGTTTACTGCGGCTCGTCGTCCGGCGTCCGGCCCGTCTATGCCGACGCCGCGCGCGCATTCGGCCGCGCGCTCGTCGATGCGGGCCTCACGCTCGTCTACGGCGGCGGCCGCGTCGGCCTGATGGGCGTGATCGCCGACGAAGTGATGGCGGCCGGCGGCCGTGCGGTCGGCGTGATCCCCGAATTGCTCGTCGACAAGGAAGTCGGCCATACGGGGCTGTCGGAACTGCACGTCGTGCCCGACATGCACCACCGCAAGAAAATGATGGCCGACCTCTCCGACGCGTTCGTCGCGATGCCCGGCGGCGCCGGCACGCTCGAAGAGCTCTTCGAGGTCTACACGTGGGCGCAGCTCGGTTATCACCGCAAGCCCGTCGCGGTCTACAACATCGATTCGTTCTACGATCCGTTGATCGCGCTGCTGCGCCATACGGTCGACGAAGGCTTCATGCGTCCGGCCTATTTCGACGCGCTGTGCGTCGAATCCGAACCCGTCGAACTGATCGAGCGACTGCGTCGCTACCAGCCGCCCGCCCGCGACAAGTGGGCGCCCGACGCGGCCAAGTAACCGTCACCGGCCCCCCCACGCGATGACCGCACCGTCCGACCGCAAGGCCGTCCTCATCACCGGCGCGAGCCGTGGCATCGGCCGCGCGACCGCCGTGCTCGCAGCCGGGCGCGGCTGGGACGTCGGCATCAACTACGCGCGCGACGCGGCGGCGGCCGAACTCACCGCGCAGGCCGTCCGCGACGCGGGCGGCCGTGCCTGCGTCGTCGCGGGCGACGTCGCGAACGAAGCCGACGTCGTCGCGATGTTCGACACCGTCACGGCCGCATTCGGTCGCCTCGACGCGCTCGTCAACAACGCGGGCATCGTCGCGCCGTCGATGCCGCTCGCCGACATGCCGGCCGACCGGCTGCGGCGGATGTTCGACACCAACGTGCTCGGCGCGTACCTGTGCGCGCGCGAAGCGGCGCGCCGGCTGTCCACCGACCGTGGCGGCCGCGGCGGCGCGATCGTCAACGTATCGTCGATCGCCTCCCGGCTCGGCTCGCCGAACGAATACGTCGACTACGCGGGCTCGAAGGGCGCGGTCGATTCGCTGACGATCGGTCTTGCGAAGGAACTCGGCCCGCACGGCGTGCGCGTCAACGCGGTACGCCCCGGCCTGATCGAGACCGAAATTCACGCGAGCGGCGGCCAGCCGGGCCGTGCGGCCCGCCTCGGCGCAACGACGCCGCTCGGCCGCGCGGGCGAAGCGCAGGAGATCGCCGAAGCGATCGTCTGGCTGCTTGGCGACGCGGCGTCCTACACGACGGGTGCCCTGCTCGACGTCGGCGGCGGCCGGTAATGCCATACTGCGGCGCAGCAAAAACCGCCGCCCGAGACGATCAGTCGTCACGACACCACAAATCTCCACAATTCCGTGACGCTACGAGTAAACTCTCGTAATAATTCCGTGGTCTACTAGCGGACATTCAGACAGGCCTCATCAACACCTGTCCGTTACCCCCTGATGTGGCCCTAATCGGTCCTGCCCATGTCGCCGGACCGGCTCGACTCGACCCGAGATCTTTTCCATGCCCGGAACCGCAGCGCCTAGCCGGCGACGCACGTCTGTGCCCGCCCCGGCTCAGCACACCCGCTCGATCGCCGACACCGACCTCACCGCAACGCTCGACGTCGCCGGCACGCCCGACGCCGCCTCGACCGTCGCAACCAGCGCCACGCACGAGCGCTCGCTCCTGCTCGGCTGGCGCGCATGGCTGTTCGTCGCCGCGCTGATCTGCGCGTATGTGCTGCCGGGCGTACTCGGTCACGATCCCTGGAAACAGGACGAAACCTACACGTTCGGGATCATCCAGCACATGCTCGAGACGGGCGACTTCGTCGTGCCGACCAATGCCGGCCTGCCGTTCATGGAAAAGCCGCCGCTTTACGCGTGGGTCGCGACCAGCCTCGCATGGCTGCTGCAGCGCGTGATGCCGCTGCACGATGCGGCACGACTCGCGAGCGCGCTGTTCGCCGCGCTCGCGTTCGGCTTCATCGCACGCACGGCGCGCGTCGCCAGCCGCGCGGACACCTGGTTCGACCTGCGCGTGATCGGCCCCGTCGTGTTGAGCGCGGGCACGCTCGTCGTCATCAAGCACGTGCACGACATGATGACCGACGTCGCGCTGTTCGCCGGCACGGCAATCGGCTTCAGCGGGCTGCTCGAACTCGTGATGCAGCACGTCGCGCGCGCGCAGCAGATGCGCCACGGGCTGCCGGTCCGACCGTCGGGCCGCTGGGCCGCACCGATCTTCGGCGCGGGCGTCGGTATTGCGCTGATGGCGAAGGGGCTGTTCGTGCCGCTCGTGTTCGCGGCCTCGCTCGTCGGCGCGCTGGTGCTCTATCCGGCCTGCCGCACCCGCTCGTTCGCGCGCTCGCTCGGCATCGCCGCGCTCGTGTTCGCGCCGTTCGCGCTCATCTGGCCGACCGCGCTGTTCATGCGCTCCGAAACGCTGTTCATGACGTGGTTCTGGGATAACAACGTCGGCCGCTTCTTCGGCTTCTCCGTCCCCGAACTGGGCGCGGAAAACGACAAGCCGTTCTTCATCCTCCGCGCGTTCCTGCTCGTCGGCTTCCCGGTCGCGCCGCTCGCGATCGTCGCGCTCGCGCGCGGCGTGTGGCGCGACTGGCGGACGCCGCGCGTCGCGCTGCCCGTCTTGTTCACCGGCATCGGTCTCGCCGTGCTGCAAGTGTCCGCGACGTCGCGCCAGCTCTACATCCTGCCGTTCTTCGCGCCGCTCGCGCTGGTCGCCGCGCAGGCCATCGAACGCCTGCCGCGCCGGCTGCATCTCGCGTGGGATTACCTGAGCCGCATCCTGTTCGGCACGGCCGCGGCGCTCGCCTGGGCAATCTGGGCAGTGATGGCCGATCCGGCCGCGTCGCGCGCGGATCTGGCGCCGCTCGGCCGCTGGCTGCCGCTCGACTGGACAATGCCGATCGAACCCGCGCTCGTGACCGGCGCGCTCGTGCTGACGGTCGGCTGGCTCACGCTGCTTCCGAAGCTGCGCGCGACGGGCCTCTGGCGCGGCGCACTGTCGTGGGGCGCCGGCGCACTCGTCGCATGGGGGCTCATCTACACGCTGCTCCTGCCGTGGCTCGACGTCGCGAAGAGCTACCGCTCGGTGTTCGACGACCTGAACGCGCATCTCGCGCTCGAATGGAACGACGGCGACTGCATGGCGAGCCTGCACGGGCTCGGCGAATCGGAAGCGCCGATGCTGTACTACTTCTCCGGCATCCAGCACACGCCGATCGACGACGCGAAAACGACGCGCTGCACCTGGATGATCGTCCAGGGTGTGCGGGCCGTCGATCCGGCGCCGGGCAGCGAATGGAAATTGTTCTGGTCGGGCGCGCGCCCGGGCGACAACGACGAACTGCTGCGCGTGTACGTGCGCACGCCCGAGCAGCACCTGCAGTGACGGGTCGCGGCGCGGCGCACCGTCGTGCGTCCCCTCGTGCCATGCGTGGAACGGCGAACACCGCCGCCTGACACGCGTACAGCCGCCGGGAAACGCGCGCCGCCGACCGGCGCGCCCGGCTGACACGGTGGCCGCGCGACGCCGCAGGGCCGCCCCCTCCCCTTATTGCGCGACTGCGCGGATCTTCAGAACGACGAACCGGGCTCGCGAAGAAACGCCGTTTCCTCGTCGCTCGACTCGCGTCCGAGAATCGCGTTCCGGTGCGGAAAGCGGCCGAAGCGCTCGACGACGGCCGCATGCAGCAACGCGAAGCGGTGATAGCTTTCGCACCCTGCCTCGTCGCGGATGCCCGCGCACAGGCGCACGGCCTCGCGCTGGCTCTCGACCAACTCGTCGTGCTCGAACGGCAGATACGCAAACGCGCGGTGATGTCCGCTCGGCAACTGCGCGTCCCAGCCGGCCGCGACCACGCGGCGTGCAAGCGCGAGCGCCTTCGGGTCGGCGGCAAACGCGCGCGGCGTACCGCGATGGATGTTCCGCGAGAACTGGTCGAGCACGACGATCAACGCAAGCGCACCCGGCGGCGAGCCGGCCCAGTGATCGCATCCGCCGTCGCACGCAGCGTCGAGCAACGCGCCATAGCGTGTGCGCAGCACGTCGTCGAACGCCGCCCCGCCGTTGAACCAGACCTTGCGCGCCTGCCCGAATTCGGCCGAGCCCGGCTCGCCGAACCAGAAATCCAGGATCTCCCGCGCATGCGGATCGAGCGCCGCCGTGCCTGCGTGGATGGTGTCGATCGTCATGCAAACTCCAGGACGAGGCGCCGGGTGCGCGCGCTCTTCTTTTCCAGTTTCGCGATTCGCAGCTCGCCGATTTCGGCCGTGTTGCGCACATGCGTGCCCCCGCACGGCTGCAGGTCGACATGCTCGATGCGCAGCAGCCGCACCCGGCCGAGGCCCATCGGCGGCTTCACGCTCATCGTGCGCACGAGGTCCGGCCGCCCGGCCATCTCGTCGTCGGTGATCCACTCGGTCGTGACCGGGTGCGCGCCGACCACCAGGCCCGCGAGGCGCCGCTCGACATCGTCGCGGTCGATCGGGTCGGACGTCGCGAAATCGAGGCGGACATAGTCGGCCGTCACGCTGCAGCCGTCGACCGCGTACGGCAGCACCGCGCACATCAGATGCGCGGCCGTATGCAGGCGCATGTGGCGGTAGCGGCGCAGCCAGTCGATCTCCGCCGCGACGCGCGTGCCGGGCACGAGCGCCGCGACACGCGCCTCCTGCCCCGGTGCGGGCACGTGCACGGCATCGTCGGGTGTCGCGCCGTCGAACTTCGCCTTGCGCGTATCGGCGATCGCGATCGTGCTGCCGTCGGGCAGCGTCAGCGTGCCGGTGTCGCCGGCCTGGCCGCCGCCGAGCGGATAGAACACGGTGCGGTCGAGCCGGATGCCGTCTTCGCCGACGGCCAGAACGACCGCGTCGCATTGCGTGAGGTACGCGTCTTCGCGAAACAGCGCTTGTGTCGTCATCGGGCAAACCTCGTATCGATCGGGAGAAGCGGCCAGTGTCGCGCCACGCGGTGCGCGCGCCCAGACGCAAATCGCCCGCGCGCGTGCAGCGGCGTACCGGTCGGTCAACCGGGCCGGTTGCGCATCCAGTCGGCCGTATCGTAGAACGAATGCATGAGCCGCTCGCGCAGCGGTTCGGGCAATCCGACATCCTCCATCGCCCACGCCATGCAGCGCAGCCACTGATCGCGCTCGACCGACGCGATCGGGAACGGCAGGTGCCGCGCGCGCAGCCGCGGATGGCCGAACCGGCTGATGTAGTGGTCGGGGCCGCCGAGCCACCCGCACAGGAACCAGAACAGCTTGTCGCGCGAACCGTCGAGCGACGCCGGGTGCAGCGCGCGAATCTGCGCGAACTCGGGCTCCAGGTCCATCAGGTCGTAAAAGCGGTCCACCATTTCGCGCACGCGGGCTTCACCGCCCACGAGTTCGAACGCCGTCGGCTGCGACGGCGCATCGTCATTCACATCGGTCATACGGATAGTCGGAAAACGGGATCTTCGGGGCCGCCGGCGACGCTCATGCGTCGCGCAGCGACTGCAGCGCGGGGCGCCGCAGCACATTATGCAGGCTCAGCCAGCCGGCCGCACCGGCGCACGCGACGCCGGCCGCGATACCGGCCGGCACGAGCCACGGATCGACCGCGAGCTGGAAGTCGAACACGCGCGACGCGAGCACCCAGCCGACCGCGATCGCGCCCGCCGAAGCCAGCGCGCCGGCCAGCGCGCCGACCACGATGAATTCCGCGCGCTGCACCGCATTGACCTGCGCCCGCGATGCGCCCAGCGCGCGCAGCAGCGCAGCCTCGCGCACCCGCTCGTCGCGCGTGCCGGCCAGCGCCGTGTAGAGCACGAGCACACCGGCCGCGAGCGTGAACGCGAACAGGAACTGCACCGCACCGACCACCTGCAGCATCATCCGCTGCAACTGCGCGAGGATCGGCGCGACGTCGATCGCGGTCAGGTTCGGGTAGCGCGCGATCAGCGGATCGAGCAGCGCGGCGTCCGAGGCCGGCAGATGGAAGCTCGTCAGGTACACGGCCGGGAAATCCTTCAGCACCGGCGGCGGCATCAGCACG
Organism: Burkholderia sp. LK4; assembly: GCF_001043615.1. Classification (NCBI taxonomy): domain Bacteria; kingdom Pseudomonadati; phylum Pseudomonadota; class Betaproteobacteria; order Burkholderiales; family Burkholderiaceae; genus Burkholderia; species Burkholderia sp. LK4. The sequence goes on along the minus strand of NZ_LDUL01000066.1, from coordinate 44,672 downwards.
AAGAAATTGACGCGGAACGAGCCCCAGTCGAGCTTGCGCACGCTCGTGATCGGCGCGTCGACCGTCAGCCCCGTCACGTCGAAGCGCAGCACGTCGCCCGGCTTCACGTTCAGCGTCTTCGCGAGGCCGGCCTCGATCGAGATCTGCGGCGTGGCCGCGGTGCCGAACCAGTCGCCTTCGACGATCCGGTTGTCGGACGGCAGCTCGGTCGTATAAGACAGGTTGAACTCGCGGTCGACGAGCCGGCGGGCCTCGTCGGACGGGTAGGCATCCGGATTCACCGGTTTGCCGTTGATCGCGACGAGGCGGCCGCGCACCATCGGCGCGGGCACCGCGTCGCGCACGCCGTGCGCGGTCAGATACGCGGCGACGTCGGCACGCTGGTCGGGCTGGATATCGATCAGGAACTGGTTCGGCGCATCGGGCGGCGTCGACTGCCGCCAGCCCGCAACGAGGTCGTTGCGCGTGATCGCGATCAACAGCAGGCACATCAGGCCGAGCGCCAGCGCGGTGATCTGCAGCGCGCTGGCCGTGCCGCGCCGGTGCAGCGACGCGAGCGCGTAACGCCAGCCGACGCCCGCGGCCACACGCACGTTGCGCACCGCCCGCGCGGCGGCGAACAGCACGAGCCGCGAGATCAGCGCGAAACCGACCAGCGCGCCGGCGAAACCGCCCGCGACAATCAGCCCGAGCTTCAGGTTGCCCGCAGCCACGATCAGCAGCCCCGCGAACAGCACGACGCCGATCGCATACGCGGCCCACGCGGTGCGCGACGCATCGCCCCACTCGCGCCGCAGCACGCGCACCGGCGGCACGCGCGTGAGCGGCACGAGCGGCGGCAGCGCGAAGCCGAGCAGCAGCACGAGCGCGGCGCCCACGCCGATCAGCGCTGGCCACGGCGTGGGCGGCGGCAGCACCACGTCGATCAGTCCACCGAGCGCGGCCAGCAACGCCCAGTGGCCGCCGTAACCAAGCACCGCGCCTGCGGTGCCGGATACGACGCCGATGCCGGCGAATTCGAGCGCGAACAACGCGCCGAGCGTGCGGCGGCTCACGCCGAGGCAGCGCATCGTCGCGCAGCCGTCGAGGTGGCGCCGCATGTAGCGCTGCGCGGCCATCGCGATCGCGACCGCCGCGAGCAGCGCGGTGAGCAGCGCGACGAGCGTCAGGAAGTGGCGCGCGCGATCCAGCGTCTGCCGCACCTGCGGCTGGCCTTCCTGCAGCGACTCGAGACCGGCACCGCGCAGCTTCCCGCCGTCGACGCGTGCGTGCGCATACGCTTCGAAGCGCGCGACGGCCTGCTGTTCGCCGGCGACCAGCAGCCGGTACGTGACCCGGCTGCCGTAGCCCGTGAGCCCCGTCGCGGCGAGTTCGTCCGCGCGCATCATCAGCCGCGGCGAAAAATTGACGAACGAAAACCCGCGATCGAGTTCACGGGAGATCGATGCGGCGACCTTGAACGTGCGCAACCCGACGCGCACCGTATCGCCCGCCTTCAGGTGCAGCGCATCGAGCAGCGCCGGATCGGCCCATACGGTGCCCGGCGCGGGAATCCCGTCGGCCTTCTGCGAGGCGGAGGCACCGGCCGGCAGGATCTCGACCGCGCCACGCAACGGATATCCGGGCGACACGGCCTTCACCGCCGCGAGGCGCGATGGCGCCGCGTCGGACGCCTGCCCGCCCGTGGCGGACGCGATCATGCTCGGGAAGATCGCGGTCGTCGCGGTACGCAGGCCGAGCGCGCGGGCCTGCCGGTCGAACGACGGATCGACCGGGCGGTCGGCCCGCACGACGAAATCGGCGCCGAGCATCTGGCGCGCGTCGCGCTCGAGCCCCTGGCGCAGCCGGTCGGCGAGGAAACCGACGCTCGTCAGCGCCGCGACCGCGAGTACCAGTGCAAGGACGAGCAGCGTCAGTTCGCCCGCGCGCCAGTCGCGCGCGGTCATGCGGGCGGCCTGGCGGATCAGGTCGCGCAGGCCGAAGCGGCCGGCATGCGCACGCATCTCATGGCCGGGTTGCCCGGCGGGCGGCTGCGCCGCGTGTTGCCGCCCCTTCAATCGCGCTTCCCCCCGATCGAGTTCAGCCGCGACACCATATGGTTCGCCATGCCGCGAAAGCCGCCCGACACACCCCGCCACAGGCGCGGGAGCGCCCACGCAGAAGCCGCGATGAAGGCGGCGAGCAGCACCAGGAAGGCCAGCGGAACGAAGAACGCGAGCACGAGCCCGCCGACCACGAGGCCGTCCTCGGTCGACGATGCGACCCAGTTCGAAATCGGTTCGGGAGACAGGTTGATCAGCGCGCGTGTGCCGGCCTTCGCCACGTGCGCGGCACCGGCAAGCGAACCGCCGGCGAGCCCCGCGACCGCGAGCACGGTCGGGTCGGCATGGCCGAGCGCGCCGGCCGCGAGCACGGCGCCGGCCGGAATGCGGATGAAGGTGTGCACGGCATCCCACAGCGAGTCGAACGCGGGGATCTTGTCGGCAAGGAATTCGGTGACGGTGAGCACGGCCGCGGCGCCGATGACCCACGGCGACATCAGGACGGCCAGCGTGTCGGGCAGGTGCAGCCAGCCGAACCGCGCCAGCAGGCCGGCGATCAGCACCGTCAGGTACAGGCGCAGGCCGCTCGCCCACGCGAGCCCCGCGCCGAGCGAAATCGCTTCGATCATGGCCCTCTCCTTGCACTTTCCGTGCGCTTTGCCGATTGACCGGATCGGGTCGGACAGACCGGCCGCGCGGCGCGTGGCGACCGGCACAGCGTGCCACGAGAAGCACGACGGTATTCAGGCCCGAATGCGTTCCATTATAGACAGGCCGGCCGGACGGCCGGCGCAATTCCGCAGCGCGGCACCCGGGCGCGGACGCACCCGGATGCAGTCGTCAGGCCGCCGACGACAGCTTGAGGCCGATCAGCCCCGCGACGATCAGCGCGGCACTCGCGACACGCGCGACGGTCAGCGCCTCGCCCATCATCACGATGCCGAACACGAACGCACCGACCGCGCCGATGCCCGTCCACACCGCGTATGCGGTGCCGAGCGGCAACTGGCGCATCGCGACCGCGAGCAGCCCGAAGCTGGCCAGCGCCGTCACGATCGTAAACACCGACGGACCGAGCTTCGTGAAGCCGTCCGACGATTTCAGGCCAGCCGCCCAGGCCACTTCCAGCAAACCGGCAATCAACAACCATACCCACGCCATCCCGACGTACTCCGTATCGGATGGGGCCGTCCCCGTTGAAGCGAATGTCCCGGGGTCGTCCCCGGGCGGCGCCGAGTATAACAAGATGCTTACGGATACGCCGGCGGCCGACCGGCGGCGCGACCGGGCGGGCCCGGTCAGTTCGAGACGCGCTTCGGCGTCGCGCCGCCGACGCAGCGGTCGTCGCGGTACAGCGCCCACTCCTCACACACGCGGCCGTCGTTGAACACGCACATGCCGACCTGCCCGCTCGACAGGTTGCGCACCGTGTGGTGGCCGCCGAGCTTGGTGCAATTGACCGATGCGGGATTGGCCATCGCCTGCTGGGACGACGACGGTTGCTGCCCGGGCGGCAGCGGTTGGGCGAACGCGCCAGACGCGGCAAGCGCCAGCGCACAGATGACGACCAGACGGACGGACATTGCACGCTCCTCGTTTTCGTTCGCGGAGCGGTCAGGATAACGGGGATTGAGCGCCGGGTGTGCAACGCGCGCGTCGGCCGCGGGACTGTCGCGCCGACGCAACCCTGCCGGCGCGCGACGTCACGCGCACGTGCGCCGCCGCGGCCCGGCCGGGCCCGTCATGCGGCGCCGACGAGCCGGTATCCGACGCCCGTCTCGGTGACGATGTACTCGGGCTGCGCCGGGTCGCGCTCGAGCTTCTGGCGCAGGTGCGCCATGTAGATGCGCAGGTAGTGGTGGCTTTCGACGTGCGACGGCCCCCACACGTCGCGCAGCAGCTGCCGGTGCGTGAGCACGCGCCCCGCGTGACGCACGAGCGTGGCGAGCAACCGGTACTCGAGCGGCGTCAGGTGCACGATCTCCCCGTCGCGCCACACCTGGCGCAGCGCGAGATCGACCGTCACGGTGCCGAAGCTCACCTTCGGCGACTCGTTCGCGCCGCCCTGGTTGCGCCGGCGCAGTTGCGCGCGGATGCGCGCGCGCAGTTCGGACACGCCGAACGGCTTGGTCAGGTAATCGTCGGCGCCCGCATCGAGCGCCGCGACCTTCTCTTCCTCCTGCGTGCGCGCGGACAGCACGATCACCGGCACCTCGGACCAGCCGCGCAGTTCGCGGATCACGTCGAGGCCGTCGGTATCAGGCAGGCCGAGGTCGACGATCACGAGATCGGGCTTGCGCGTCGCCGCGTCGATCAGCCCCTGCTTGCCCGTCTCGGCCTCGAACACCGCGATGTCCTCCTCCTCGAGCGCGGCGCGCACGAAACGGCGGATCTGCTTTTCGTCCTCGATCAGGACGACGGTCAGGCTGGGTTCACTCATGGTCTGGCAATGACTCGGATGGGGACGACGCGCCCGGCACATCGGGTTCGTCGTCGGATACGGCAGGCGCGGCCGGCGGCGTCTCGACCGGCAGCGTGAACCAGAAGCGCGCGCCCGTCACGTGGCCGTCGGGCGCGGTGCGGTTGAGCGCGCCGATTTTACCGCCGTGCGCCTCGACGATCGCGCGGCAGATCGCAAGGCCGAGCCCGATGCCCGGCGTCGCCGATTCCTTTTCGCCGCGCGTGAACTTGTCGAAGATCCGCGTTTCCATGCCGGCCGGCAGGCCCGGGCCGTGATCGTCGACATGCACGCGCACGAACGGCAGCCCGTCGTCGGTCACGCGCTCGGCGCCGATCTCGAGCGGCGTATCGGGCGGCGTGTACTTCGCCGCGTTCTCGAACAGGTTGGTGAACAGGCGTTCCATCAGCACCGCGTCCATCTGCAGGAGCGGCAGGTCGGCCGGCAGCACGACGCGCGCGGGATGGCGCGACAGCACGCGCTTGCACGCGGCGAGCGCCGCGCCGACGGTTTCCTCGAGCAGCGACCACTGGCGCTTGAGCTGCAGGCTGCCGGCCTGCAGCCGCGCCATGTCGAGCAGGTTCGTGACGATGCCCGTCATCCGCAGCGCCTCGTCGTGAATCGCATCGACGAGTTCGCCCTCGCGCTGCGCGAAGCGCTCGGCCGCCGCGGCGTCGCCGCCCTGTGCGGCCGCGCGTCCGTTCGCGAGCATCGACGAGAAACCGACGATCGTCGTGAGCGGCGTACGCAGGTCGTGCGAGATCGCCGACAGCAACGAGTTGCGCAGCCGCTCGGATTCCATGTTGACGAGCGCGTCGCGCGCGATCTCGACGTAGTGCACGCGTTCAAGCGCGAGTGCGATCTGCGCGGCGAATGCGTCGAGCATCCGCTGCTGCTCGGGCACCTCGAGTTCGCGCGGTTCGCGTGACGCGACCGCGAGCACGCCGCGCGTGCGCATCGGCGCCTTCAGCGGCAGGTACAGCGCGACCGTCGCGGGCAAGGTATCCGTGCCGCGACCGGCCGGCTTCTGCTGGTCGTACACCCACTGGCCGACGTCGCTGTCGAGGTCGGCGCCCGTCAGCGTGACGGCCGCGTCGGGCTCCTCGATCTTCTGCCGCACCTTGTCCGCACTGTCGGGCAGCAGGAACGCGACGCGCGCGCGGAACACCTCGCCCACGTGGCGGCTGCCGATCTCGACGATCTGCTCGGTCGTCAGCGCCGCGCCCAGCTCGCGCGCCATCGCATAGATCGCGCCGGTGCGGCGCTCGCGGCGCTGCGCGACGCTCGCCTGGCGCGTCAGCGTCGACGTCAGGTGGCTGATCACGAGCGACGTCAGCAGCATCCCGAAGAAGGTCAGCAGGTACTGCGTGTCGCTGACCGAGAACGACATGCGCGGCGGCACGAAGAAGAAATCGAACGCGGCGACCGACAGGAACGACTGCAGCACGCCCGGGCCGCGCCCGAGCCGCACGGCCGAGAACACGACGCCGAGCAGGTAAAGCATCACGAGGTTCGTGAGGTCGAGCCGCTCGGACACGAGGCTCGCGACGACCGTGATCGCCGCGCAGATCGCGGCCGCATACGCGTAGTGCCGCGGCGGCGAGCGATGCGTGCCGAACTGCGCGAACGCATCGCGCCAGTCGCGCGCACGCGCGTCGAGCGGCGCGGCGCGCGCCTCGTCGCTCGCGGACGCACGGATCAGCATCAGGTCGACGTCGCCCGCGCGTTCGGCGAGCTGTTCGCCGAACGGCCGCGCGAAGCGGCGCACGAGCCCGACCTTCGGCGAGCCGCCCGCGACGATCTTCGACACGTTGCGCACCTTCGCATAGCCGATCAGCGCGGCGACCGCGTCGGCACCGGCGAGCGTGGCCGTCTCCGCGCCGAGTTCGGCGGCGAGCTTCAGCGCGTCGAGCGTGCGCTGCCGCCGCGCGTCGGGCAGCCGCTGCAGTCGCGGCGTCTCCACATAAACGGCGATCCAGTCGGCCTTCAGGCTCGCGGCGAGCCGCGCGGCCGCGCGCACGAGCGTCGGCGCCTCGGGGCCCGGACCGACGCACACGAGCAGCCGTTCGCGCGCCTGCCAGATGCGCTGGATCGAGCGGTCGGCGCGGTATTCGCGCATCTGCGCGTCGACGCGATCGGCCGTGCGCCGCAACGCCAGTTCGCGCAGCGCGATCAGGTTGCCCTTGCGGAAGAAGTTGCGCACCGCGCGCTCGGCCTGCTGCGCGAGATAGACCTTGCCGTCGCGCATCCGCTCGAGCAGTTCCTCGGCCGGCAGGTCGACGAGCGTGACTTCGTCGGCCGCGTCGAATACGCGGTCGGGCACCGTCTCCCACACGCGGATGCCGGTGATCGCGCCGACCACGTCGTTCAGGCTCTCGAGGTGCTGGACGTTGACGGTCGTATAGACGTCGATGCCCGCGTCGAGCAATTCGTACACGTCCTGCCAGCGCTTCAGGTGCCGTGCGCCCTGCACGTTCGAATGCGCGAGTTCGTCGACGAGGATCAGTTGCGGCTGGCGCGCGAGTGCGCCGTCGAGATCGAATTCGGCGAGCGTGCGGCCGCGGTAGTCGAAACGCGCGAGCGGCAGCACGTCGAGACCGTCGAGCAGTGCGGCGGTCTCGCTGCGCCCGTGGGTCTCGACGATGCCGACGACGACGTCGACGCCTTCCTGCAGGCGCTGGCGCGCGGCCTGCAGCATCGCGTAGGTCTTGCCGACACCGGCCGATGCGCCGAAGAAGATCTTGAGCTGGCCGCGCCGCTGCTTTTCTTCGTCACGTTGCAGCTTGTCGAGGAGTTGGTCTGGATCGGGACGATTCATGCGTCAGAAAGGCGGAGCGCCCGGATGCGCGCGAGTACGAGCATTGTTGTTCCAAATCGCCGCAAAAGGCAAAGACGGCGCAAGCGCCGTCGGGAAAAGGCGCGCCCGGCGCGGGGCTGACCGCGCCGGGCGCCGGTTGCCGGACGCGCTCAGTGCGCGGCCTGCGCCGCGTCGAGCGCGAGGTTCAGCTTCAGCACGTTCACGCGCGCCTCGCCGAGCACGCCGAACTGGCGACCCGTCGTGTTCGCGGCGACGAGCTGCGCGACCGCGTCGGGCGCCAGGTTGCGCGCCTTCGCGACGCGCTCGACCTGGTACGCGGCGGCGGCCGGCGTGATCTCCGGATCGAGGCCGCTCGCCGACGCCGTCACGAGGTCGACCGGCACGGGTTTCGACATGTCGGTGCCCGCGTCGCGCAGCGCGGCGATGCGCCCCTTCACCTGGTCGGCGAGCGACGGGTTCAGCGGGCCGAGGTTCGAGCCGCCGGAGCCGGTCGCGTTGTACGGCATCGGCGCGGTGGCCGACAGCCGGCCCCAGAAGTACTTCGTCGCATCGAACGACTGGCCGATCAGCGCGGAGCCGACCGGCTTGCCGTCCTTCTCGATCAGGCTGCCGTTCGCCTGCGACGGGAACACGGCCTGGCCGAACACGGTCATCACGGCCGGGTAAGCGAGGCCCGTCACGGCGGTCAGGATGACGAAGAGCACGACGAGCGGGCGAATCAACGTTTTCATGATGTTTCCTTCAATGGCGGCCGGTTCAGGCCCAGCCGAGTGCAGCGAGCGTCATGTCGATCAGCTTGATGAACGGGAACGGCAGCAGCACGCCGCCGAGGCCGTACACCAGCAGGTTGCGGCGCAGGAGCGACGCGGCGCCGAGCGGCCGGTACGTGACGCCCTTCAGCGCGAGCGGGATCAGCGCGACGATGATCAGCGCGTTGAAGATCACCGCCGACAGGATCGCGGAGGCCGGCGACGTCAGGTGCATGATGTCGAGCACGCGCAGTTGCGGGTACGTCGTCACGAACGCGGCCGGGATGATCGCGAAGTACTTCGCGATGTCGTTCGCGATCGAGAAGGTCGTCAGCGAGCCGCGCGTCATCAGCATCTGCTTGCCGATCTCGACGATCTCGATCAGCTTCGTCGGGTTCGAGTCGAGGTCGACCATGTTGCCCGCTTCCTTCGCGGCCTGCGTACCGGTGTTCATCGCCACGGCGACGTCGGCCTGCGCGAGCGCCGGTGCGTCGTTGGTGCCGTCGCCCGTCATCGCGACGAGGCGGCCGGCCGCCTGGTGCTCGCGGATCGTCGCGAGCTTGGTTTCCGGCGTCGCTTCCGCGAGGAAATCGTCGACGCCCGCTTCCGCCGCGATCGCCGCGGCCGTCAGCCGGTTGTCGCCCGTCACCATCACGGTCTTGATGCCCATCTTGCGCAGCTCCGCGAAGCGCTCCTTGATGCCGCCCTTCACGATGTCCTTCAGCTCGATCACGCCGAGCACGCGCGCCGCCCCTTCATGCAGGTCGGCCACGACGAGCGGCGTGCTGCCGCGGCGCGCGACTTCGTCGACCGCGCGGCGCACTTCTTCCGGAAAGCGGCTGCCGTGCGTCTCGACGTAGCGGCGGATCGCGTCGGCCGCGCCCTTGCGGATTTCGCGACCCGGGAGATCGACGCCGCTCATGCGCGTCTGTGCGGAAAAGCCGATGAACGTCGCGTGCAGCTGCGCCATGTCGCGCTGGCGAATGTTGAAACGTTCCTTGGCCAGTACCACGATGCTGCGGCCTTCCGGCGTTTCGTCGGCGAGCGACGACAGCTGCGCGGCATCGGCCAGCGCTTCCTCGGTCACGCCGGGCGCCGGCACGAACATCGATGCCTGGCGGTTGCCGAGCGTGATCGTGCCGGTCTTGTCGAGCAGCAGCACGTCGACGTCGCCGGCCGCTTCGACCGCACGGCCCGACGTCGCGATCACGTTCGCCTGCATCATCCGGCTCATCCCGGCCACGCCGATCGCGGAAAGCAGCCCGCCGATCGTCGTCGGGATCAGGCACACGAGCAGTGCGACGAGCGCGGTGATCGTCACGACGTGGCCGGCCTTCATCGCCTCGACCGAGAACATCGAGAACGGCAGCAGCGTGGCCGTTGCCAGCAGCATCACGATCGTCAGCGCGACGAGCAGGATCGTCAGCGCGATCTCGTTCGGCGTCTTCTTGCGCTTCGCGCCTTCGACCATCGCGATCATCCGGTCGAGGAACGCCTCGCCGGGGTTCGCGGTGACCTTGACGACGATCCAGTCGGACAGCACGCGCGTGCCGCCCGTCACGGACGAGAAGTCGCCGCCCGATTCGCGGATCACCGGCGCGGATTCGCCGGTGATCGCCGATTCGTCGACCGACGCGACACCGTCGACCACCTCGCCGTCGGCCGGGATCACGTCGCCGGCCTCGACCAGCACGACGTCGCCACGGCGCAGGTCGCTCGCGGTCGTGATGCGGATCGGCGACTTCGGATGCGGCTCGTTGAGCTTCTTCGCCATCACGTCCTTCTTCGCACTGCGCAGCGACGCGGCCTGCGCCTTCGAGCGCCCTTCGGCGAGCGCCTCGGCGAAGTTCGCGAACAGCACGGTGAACCACAGCCACAGCGCGATCGCGAGGATGAAGCCCGCCGGCGCCTCGGCCTGGCCGGCGAGCGCCGCGATCCACAGGATCGTGGTCAGGATGCTGCCGACGTACACGCAGAACATCACCGGGTTGCGGAACTGCGTGCGCGGCGTGAGTTTCTTGAACGAGTCCACGATCGCCGGGCGCAGCAGCGCCGGATCGAACATGGACCGTGTTGCGGAATGTTGAGTCATTGCGATCTCTTCAATCTCTTGAGTCTTTTCAACGTGTCGCCGCGCGTCATGCGCCCAGCCACATCATCAGGTGCTCGACGCCCGGGCCGAGCGCGAGCGCCGGCACGTAGGTCAGCGCGCCCACCAGCAGCACCGTGCCGAGCAGCAGCACGACGAACAGCGGACCGTGGGTCGGCAGCGTGCCGCTCGTCACCGCGATGCGCTTCTTCGCGGCCAGCGAGCCGGCGATCGCCAGCACCGGCACGATCGTGCCGAAGCGGCCGAACCACATCGCGATCGCGGTCATCCAGTTGTAGAACGGCGTGCCGACCGTCAGGCCCGCGAACGCGCTGCCGTTGTTGTTGGCCGCCGAGCTGAACGCGTAGAGGATTTCCGAGAAACCGTGCGGCCCCGGGTTCGCGATGCCGGCCTTGCCCGCATCGGCGAGCACGGCGATCGACGTGCCGACCAGCACGAGCAGCGGCGTGAGCAGCACGACGATCGACACCATCTTCATCTCGTACGCCTCGATCTTCTTGCCGACGTATTCCGGCGTGCGGCCGATCATCAGGCCGGCGACGAACACCGCGAGCAGCGCGAACACGAGCATCCCGTAGAGACCCGAGCCGACCCCACCGTAGATCACCTCGCCGAGCTGCATCAGCAGCATCGGCACGAGGCCGCCGAGCGGCGTCAGCGAATCGTGCATCGTGTCGACCGCGCCGCACGACGCGGCCGTCGTCGCGACCGTGAAGATGCCGGTCTGCGCGATCCCGAAGCGCGTTTCCTTGCCTTCCATGTTGCCGCCCGGCTGCAGCGCGCCCGTCGACTGGTCGACGTGCAGCGCGGCGAGCGTCGGGTTGCCGCCCTGCTCGGCGCTCACCTCGACGCCGATCGCGAGCACGAACGCGACCGTCATCGCCGCGAGCACCGCGATGCCCTGCCGGCGGTCGCCGATCATCCGGCCGAACACGAGACACAGCGCGGCCGGGATGATCAGGATCGAGAAGATCTGCAGGAAGTTCGCGAACGGCGTCGGGTTCTCGTACGGATGCGCGGAGTTCGCGTTGAAGAAGCCGCCGCCGTTGGTGCCGAGCATCTTGATCGCTTCCTGCGACGCGACCGGACCCATCGCGAGCGTCTGCTTCGTGAGCGGGGTCGGCACCGTGACCGCGTTGCCCTTGTCGTCCTTCACCGGATTGCCCTGCGCGTCGAGCTTCGGCGCCGCATAGGTGCTCGCCTGCAGCACCGGCACGTCCTGGTACGCCTTCATGTTCTGGATCACGCCCTGGCTCATCAGCAGCGCGGCGACGATCATCGACATCGGCACGAGCACGTACATCGTCACGCGCGTGAGGTCGACCCAGAAGTTGCCGATGGTCTGCGCGGTATGACGCGCGAAGCCGCGGATCAGCGCGATCACGACGACGATGCCGGTTGCCGCCGACAGGAAGTTCTGCACGGTCAGGCCGAGCATCTGCGTCAGGTAGCTGACGGTCTGCTCGGGCGTGTAGTCCTGCCAGTTCGTGTTGGTGACGAAGCTGACGGCCGTGTTGAACGCGCCGTCGACCGTCATCGCGCCGAATTGCTGCGGGTTGCCGGGCAGGAAGCCCTGCAGGCGCAGCAGGCCGTAGAGGAACAGCGCGCCGAGCGCGTTGAACGCGATCGTCGCGATCGCGTACTGCTTCCAGTTCATTTCGCTGCCGGCATCGACGCCGGCAATGCGGTACAGCGCGCGCTCGAGCGGCCCGAACACGCGCACGACGCGCGAACTGCCGTCCATCACCGCGGACAGGTAGCGCGCGACCGGCACGGCCGCCGCCAGCAGCACGACGACGAAGAGCAGTATCTGAAACAGGTTGTTCGCGTTCATTCGATGTCCTCCGCGCGCAGCAGCGCAAAGACGAGATACGCGAACAGCAGGGCCGTCGAGGCACCCGCCAGCCAGAGCATCCAGGTCATGCTCGCCCCCCGCGACCGTATTGCACGAGCTTGTCGCAACCGGCAACCAAACCGAGGATCAGCGCGGTGAAGAGCACCAGTGCGCCGATGAAAACCCCATCCATTTTTGTGTTCTCCATCGTCGAAATCAGACGACTAGAACCTTATGGGAACGTACGTAAAGGACGGGTCAAAGGTATCGGGGCGGGTATAAAAAACGTGTAAACGCGGGCGGCGGGGAACGGTGGGCGGAACGACGGGCAGGACGGGAGACAGGACGGGCGGCACGCCGGTGCCGCCCGCCGCGAGGGCGTGCCGACATGATGCCGGCACGACGGGATGTATCAGGGAACGAGGATCGTCGAGCCGGTGGTCTTGCGTGCTTCGAGATCTTCATGCGCGCGCCCGACTTCCGCGAGCGGATAGCGCTGGTTGATGCTGGTTTTCACCTTGCCCGACAGGATCACGTCGAACAGCTCGGCGGCCGCGGATTCGAGATCGGCGCGCTTCGCGATGTACGAGAACAGCGTCGGCCGCGTGAAGAACAGCGAGCCGCGCGACGAGAACTCCTTCGAATCGATTGCCGGCAGCGGGCCCGACGCGTTGCCGAAGCTGACGAAGTAGCCGAGCGGCGCGAGGCAGTCGAGCGAGCCGATGTAGGTGTCCTTGCCGATCGAGTCGTAGACAACGGGCACGCCCGCGCCGTTCGTGATTTCCTTCACGCGCTGCGTGAAGTTCTCGCGCGTATAGACGATCGGATGGTCGCAACCGTGCGCCTTCGCGAGCGCGGCTTTCTCGTCGGAGCCGACCGTGCCGATCACGGTCGCGCCGAGCGCCTTCGCCCATTGGCACACCAGCAGGCCGACGCCGCCGGCCGCCGCGTGGATCAGGATCGTGTCGCCGGCCTTCACCGGGTACGTGCGGCGCAGCAGGTAGTGCGCGGTCAGGCCCTGCAGCATCACCGACGCCGCGTCGTCGTAGCTGATGCCGTCCGGAAGCTTCACGAGCCGCTCGGCCGGCATCACGCGCTCCTGCGCATACGCGCCCGGCGGCTGCCCGACGTACGCGACGCGGTCGCCCGCCTTGAGCGCGGTCACGCCTTCGCCGACGGCCGTCACCTCGCCCGCCGCCTCCATCCCGAGGCCGCCGGGCAGCGGCTGCGGATAAAGACCGGTGCGGAAATACACGTCGATGTAGTTGAGCCCGACCGCGTGCTGCCGAATGCGGACTTCACCCGCCTTCGGCTCGCCGACCTCGACATCGACCCACTTCATCACGTCCGGGCCGCCCGGCTGGTCGTATCGGATTGCTTTCGGCATCGTTTCGCTCCTCTTCTGTCTGGAATCTGGAAATCCGGTTCGGCGAATGCATCGACATTGCGTCTGCAGCGATGCACGTGAACACGGGTCGTAGCGGAGGATTCTCGCGCGTCGTGCCCAGTCACGCAGCGCGTCGTCGCAATCCCTTCACATCGGTAGGGTTTTCGCGGGAAATGGATTGTATGGGCCGTGGTCACACTTGGTCACGTTCATATCAAGACCTTTGGGTCGTACGGATTTCCGCTCCGTTCGCGTTGACCGAGGTTGGCCGCACTGCGAATTTGGCCTTGCGCCCGTGCGAGACGCGTCTCCCGTGCCGCGTTGTCGTACTGCGCTCCCGGAACCGACGACATCGACACGGGTCGGCCGGCAATTCGAATTCATGCCACGCACATTTATGAGATGACGAGCGTGCTATTTTGCCCTTTGCCCAATTCGCCCAACCCACGCCATGAAACGCTTTCTTGTCCAGAACTTGCTTGTTGTCGCGTCGTTGTCAGCGAGTATTGGCAGCGCAACCGGGGCTGCGGTTCCTCGTGTCGACGGCACCCGGCTACTCGACGGCGTGAGTCGATCGGACAACCGTCCATACGCCGACGCCGAACGCCACGCGATGGCCGGGTATCTGGCCGGGGTCGCCGATGCGACCGAGGGCAAGGCGTGGTGCGACAACGGTCGCGTCAAACCGGGAGAAATCGATTCGGAAGTGCTCGCCGCGCTCCGCCAACTGCCGAGGGACGCCCTGAAGGCAAGCGCAGCGAGGTTGGTTGCCCACGCCTTACGACAAAAATTCCCTTGCCGCTAACCGAGGAGCGCTCGCTTGAAACCACCGTTCTCCATACTGAGCAGCCACTATCCAGGCAACAAGACCGTTTCGAGGGAAGCGCTTTTCAGGAATTGGGCTGGCAAGACCTGATCCAGAATCAGTCGTATGCGAATACGTGCGCCATCCGGATCAGCGTGGCACTTGTCAAAAGCGGAATAACGTTGCGCGGCGGACTGGTCATTCAGAAAGGGCCGCACCGTGGGCGCCGAATCGAGGCGGGGCAAGCCAGGCTGGCCAAGATGCTGGCCGAGCCGGCGTATTTCGGCAAAGCCGAAGTGTTTCGGCGCGACGACGCCGTGACCGGCATCGCCTCCAGAAAGGGCATGGCGGCCTTCTGGAACATTCCGGGATACATGAACGGGCGTGGCGGGCATATCGACCTGATCGACGGTGCCCGAGCCATCTGTGGTTCAGACTGCTACTGGACGGCATCCGAAACGTGGTTTTGGCCGCTACGGTAATCGGTGGTATCCGGATTCTGCGTCACCCACACCGCTCTCCTTGACGCGCGGCGTCACCCTGCCGTAGTGGCCGAACATGGCGACGCCGGACAACGACAATCGCGCCCGCCCCCCCCGCCTAGCAAACGTCCTGCATGTTCCGCGCCAGATCGTCGAGCAGCATCCGCGCCGTCGCGACGTTGGTCGCGACCGGCACGTCGTGCACGTCGCACGCGCGTACGAGCGCGGTGATGTCGGGATCGTGCGGCTGCGCGGTCATCGGGTCGCGCAGGAACACGACGATGTCCACGCGGCCGTCCGCCAGTTCCGCGCCGATCTGCAGGTCGCCGCCGAGCGGCCCCGACAGCTTGCGCTCGACCTCCAGCCCGTGCGCGTCCGCGATGCGGCCGCCCGTCGTGCCGGTCGCGACCAGCCGGCATTGCGCGAGCGTCGCGCGGTATTCGCCCGCGAGCGCGACGATCTCGTCCTTCTTCGCGTCGTGCGCAATCAATGCGATGCGGGGTTTGCTCATCTCCGGTTCCTTCGTCGTTCAGTTGTTGTCGTGATCGTGATTCGGGACGCGCGTCAGAACGTGCCCGGATACGCGCCGCCGTCGAGCAGCCAGTTCTGCCCGGTGATGTAGCCGGCATGCACGCTGCACAGGAACGCGCACGCCGCGCCGAACTCTTGGCGCGTGCCGAGGCGGCCGGCCGGGATCTCCTTCGTGCGCCGCGCGCGCATCTCGTCGACCGTCACGCCCTGCGCCTTCGCCGACGCGGTGAGCGTGGTCGCGATCCGGTCGGTGTCGAACAGGCCCGGCAGCAGGTTGTTGATCGTCACGCCCTGCCCCGCGACCTTGCGCGAGAGCCCCGCGACGAAGCCGGTCAGCCCCGAGCGCGCGCCGTTCGACAGCGCGAGCACGTCGATCGGCGCCTTCACGGCCGAACTGGTGATGTTGACGATCCGGCCGAAGCGGCGCGCGATCATCCCGTCGACGGTCGCGCGGATCAGCTCGATCGGCGTCAGCATGTTCGATTCGAGCGCACGGATCCAGTCGTCGTGCGAGAAGTCGCGGAAGTCGCCGGGCGGCGGGCCGCCCGCATTCG
Organism: Burkholderia sp. LK4; assembly: GCF_001043615.1. Classification (NCBI taxonomy): domain Bacteria; kingdom Pseudomonadati; phylum Pseudomonadota; class Betaproteobacteria; order Burkholderiales; family Burkholderiaceae; genus Burkholderia; species Burkholderia sp. LK4. The sequence goes on along the minus strand of NZ_LDUL01000066.1, from coordinate 28,902 downwards.
TCACGAGAATGTCCGGCTGCGGGCACGCGGCGAGCGCGGCGGCGCGCCCGTCCGGCGTCGTGATGTCGCAGGCGACCGCGGTCACCGACACGTTCGCGCCGGCGCGGATCTCCTCCGCGGCTTCCTCCAGCGTGTCGCGCGTGCGCGCGGCGATCACGAGGTTCACGCCCTCAGCGGCCAGCGCTTCCGCGCAGCCGCGACCGAGCCCCTTGCTTGCCGCGCACACGAGCGCGGTCTTTCCTTCGATGCCGAGATCCATCGTCGATTCCTTGGTGGCGACACGCGTCGGCGCGGCCCGGTCGCTTCGGCGCCCGGACCACGGGCGGGCCAGGCAGGCGAACGGGCGGGCGCAGGCGCGCGGATTGTCGTGAGACGTCGATATTATCCGGATCATGCGGCGCGCCTTGGTAAAATTGCGGACATAAGCGCGCGGCCGGCTTGCGCCCGCCCCCGCCCCCGATCCTCTTTTGCCGCCAAGGCGCCCCCCGTCATGAAACAGGACAGCCGTTTCCCGAATCTCTTCATCACCGATCACCCGCTGATCCAGCACAAGCTCACGCACATGCGCGACAAGGACACGTCCACGCGCACGTTCCGCGAGCTGCTGCGCGAAATCACGCTGCTGATGGGTTACGAGATCACCCGCAACCTGCCGATTACCACCAAGCGGGTCGAAACCCCGCTCGTCGAGGTCGACGCGCCGGTGATCGCGGGCAAGAAACTGGCGATCGTGCCGGTGCTGCGCGCGGGCATCGGGATGTCGGACGGCCTGCTCGACCTGGTGCCGTCCGCGCGCGTCGGCCATATCGGCGTGTACCGCGCCGATGACCACCGCCCGGTCGAATACCTGGTCCGCCTGCCGGATCTGGAAGACCGCATCTTCATCCTGTGCGACCCGATGGTCGCGACCGGCTATTCGGCGGTGCACGCGGTCGACGTGCTGAAACGCCGCAACGTGCCGGCCGCGAACATCATGTTCGTCGCGCTGGTGGCCGCGCCCGAAGGCGTGCAGGTGTTCCAGGACGCGCACCCCGACGTGAAGCTGTTCGTCGCGTCGCTCGATTCGCACCTGAACGAGCACGCGTACATCGTGCCGGGCCTGGGCGACGCGGGCGACCGCCTGTTCGGCACCAAGAACTGAGCCCCGGCACGGCCGCGTTGCGCGCGGCCCGGTCCGCGGCGGCCCCCCCGGCCGTTCGGCCATGCGCGGCGGCCCCGATCCGGCGGTCGCCGCGTGATAAAATCTCGATCCACTCGACACGCGCGGCCCCGCGGCTTCATGCCCGCCGACACGGCCGCCGACTCAACGACACATTGAAACAATCGCCCGCGCTGCGCGCCCGGGCACGGAGAAAGGTATGGCTGGTCATTCGAAATGGGCCAACATCAAGCATAAGAAGGCAGCGGCCGACGCGAAGCGCGGCAAGATCTGGACTCGCCTGATCAAGGAAATCCAGGTCGCGGCGCGCCTCGGCGGCGGCGACGTCAACTCGAACCCGCGCCTGCGTCTCGCGGTCGACAAGGCGGCCGACGCGAACATGCCGAAGGACAACGTCAAGCGCGCGATCGATCGCGGCGTCGGCGGCGCGGACGGCGCGAACTACGAGGAAATCCGTTACGAAGGCTACGGCATCAGCGGCGCGGCGATCATCGTCGACACGCTGACCGACAACCGCACCCGCACGGTCGCGGAAGTCCGCCACGCGTTCTCGAAGTTCGGCGGCAACATGGGCACCGACGGCTCGGTCGCGTTCATGTTCGATCACGTCGGCCAGTTCCTGTTCGCGCCCGGCACGTCGGAAGACGCGCTGATGGAAGCCGCGCTCGAAGCCGGCGCGAACGACGTGAACACGAACGACGACGGCTCGATCGAAGTGCTGTGCGACTGGCAGGCATTCTCGGCGGTGAAGGACGCGCTCGAAGCCGCGGGCTTCAAGGCCGAACTCGCCGAAGTGACGATGAAGCCGCAGAACGAAGTCGAATTCACCGGCGACGACGCAGCGAAGATGCAGAAGCTCCTGGACGCGCTCGAGAACCTCGACGACGTGCAGGACGTGTATACGAACGCCGTCATCGTCGAGGAATGAGATGCCGGCCGCCGCGCACCTGTTGCGGCGGCGGCCCGATCGAATCCGCGGCCGGCGCGCCTGAGCGTGCCGGCCGCCCTGTTTTCTAGTCTGCGGGGAATCCCATGAAACTACTCGTCGTCGGTTCCGGCGGCCGCGAACATGCGCTGGCGTGGAAGCTCGCGCAGTCGCCGCGCGTCCAGATGGTCTATGTCGCGCCCGGCAATGGCGGCACGGCACAGGACGAGCGTCTGAAGAACGTCGACATCACGGCGCTCGACGAACTCGCCGATTTCGCGGAAAGCGAAGGCGTCGCGTTCACGCTCGTCGGGCCGGAAGCGCCGCTCGCGGCCGGCATCGTCAACCTGTTCCGCGCACGCGGCCTGAAGGTCTTCGGCCCGACCCGCGAAGCCGCGCAGCTCGAGAGCTCGAAGGATTTCGCGAAGGCGTTCATGAAGCGCCACGGCATCCCGACCGCCGAGTACGAAACGTTCTCCGACGTGGCCGCCGCGCACGCGTATATCGACGCGAAGGGTGCGCCGATCGTCGTGAAGGCCGACGGCCTCGCGGCCGGCAAGGGTGTCGTCGTCGCGATGACGCTGGAAGAAGCGCATCAGGCCGTCGACATGATGCTGTCGGGCAACAAGCTCGGCGACGCCGGCGCGCGCGTCGTGATCGAGGAATTCCTCGACGGCGAGGAAGCCAGCTTCATCGTGATGGTCGACGGCAAGCACGCACTGGCGCTGGCTTCGAGCCAGGACCACAAGCGCCTGCTCGACGAGGATCGCGGCCCGAACACCGGCGGCATGGGCGCGTATTCGCCCGCGCCGATCGTCACGCCGCAGATGCACGCACGCGTGATGCGCGAGATCATCATGCCGACCGTGCGCGGGATGGAGAAGGACGGCATCCGCTTCACGGGCTTCCTGTATGCGGGCCTGATGATCGACAAGGAAGGCAATCCGCGCACGCTCGAGTTCAACTGCCGGATGGGCGACCCGGAAACGCAGCCGATCATGGCGCGCCTGAAGAGCGATTTCTCGAAGGTCGTCGAGCAGGCGATCGCGGGCACGCTCGACACGGTCGAGCTCGACTGGGACCGCCGCACCGCGCTCGGCGTCGTGCTGGCCGCGCACGGTTACCCGGACGCGCCGCGCAAGGGCGACCGCATCAACGGGATCCCGGCCGAGACCGAACAGGCGGTCACGTTCCATGCAGGCACGACGCTCGACGGCGACAAGCTGACGACGTCCGGCGGCCGCGTGCTGTGCGTGGTCGGCCTCGCCGATTCGGTGCGCGAAGCGCAGCAGCATGCGTACGACACGATCAACCAGATCAATTTCGAAGGCATGCAGTACCGCCGCGACATCGGCTTCCGCGCGCTCAACCGCAAGAGCGCGTAACGTTGCAACCGCCGCCCCGCCCTCGCGCGGCGGCGGGTCCTCTGCCGGGGTTCGATAGAATGCCCGGCAGATGCCTTTTTTACGGCCCCCGCTTCGCACGGGGGCACCCAGTCCAGACATGACCGATTCGACCTACGACGTGACGCGCGTGCGCACGTACCTTCAGGGCCTGCAGACACGCATCGCCGACGCGCTCGGCGCGCTCGACGGCACGCCGCTCGCGACCGATGCGTGGCAGCGCGGGCCGCAAGAGCGCCTGCGCGGCGGCGGCTGCACGCGGATTCTCGAAGGCGGCCGCGTGTTCGAGCGCGCGGGGATCGGTTTTTCCGACGTCGCGGGCGACGCGCTGCCGCCGTCGGCGAGCGCCGCGCGTCCGCAGCTGGCCGGCCGCGGCTTCGAGGCGCTCGGCGTGTCGCTGGTGCTGCACCCGCGCAATCCGTACTGCCCGACCGTGCACATGAACGTGCGGATGCTGATCGCGACGAAGCCCGGCGAGGCGCCGGTCTTCTGGTTCGGCGGCGGGATGGATCTGACACCGGTGTATCCGTTCGAGGACGACGCGCGGCATTTCCACCAGACCTGCAAGGACGCGCTCGAGCCGTTCGGCGCCGAGCTCTATCCGCGTTTCAAGACGTGGTGCGACGAGTATTTCTTCCTGAAGCACCGCAACGAGACGCGCGGCGTCGGCGGGATCTTCTTCGACGATTTCTCCGAGCCCGGATTCGAACGCTCGTTTGAGATGATGCAAAGCGTCGGCGACGCGTTCCTGAACGCGTACCTGCCGATCGTCGAGCGTCGTGTCGCGCTGCCGTACGGCGAGCGCGAGCGCGACTTCCAGGCTTACCGGCGCGGCCGCTACGTCGAATTCAACCTCGTGTTCGACCGCGGCACGCTGTTCGGCCTGCAAAGCGGCGGCCGGACCGAATCGATCCTGATGTCGATGCCGCCGGTCGCGAACTGGCGCTACAACTGGCAACCCGAGCCGGGCTCGCCGGAAGCGCGCCTGAGCGAGTTCCTCGTGCCGCGCGACTGGGTCTGAGCCCGCCGCGCCCCGCCGCCTCAAGAACAGGACACGTTTTTCTGGACACCATCGCCCGCCCCGCCCCGCTGCCGCGTCGTATCGGCCTGCTGGGCGGCACTTTCGACCCGATCCACGACGGCCATCTCGCGCTCGCGCGCCGATTCGCCGGGCTGCTCGGCCTGACCGAACTCGTGCTGCTGCCCGCCGGGCAGCCGTACCAGAAGCGCGACGTGTCGGCCGCCGAGCATCGGCTCGCGATGACCCGCGCGGCCGCGGATTCGCTCGTGCTGCCCGGCGTGAGCGTGACCGTCGCCACCGACGAGATCGAACACGCCGGCCCGACCTACACGGTCGAGACGCTCGCGCGCTGGCGCGCGCGGATCGGCCCGGACGCGTCGCTGTCGCTGCTGATCGGGGCCGACCAGCTCGTGCGCCTCGACACGTGGCGCGACTGGCGCACGCTGTTCGACTACGCGCACATCTGCGTGTCGACGCGCCCGGGCTTCGAGCTCGGCGCGGCGCCGCCGGACGTCGCGCGGGAAATCGCCGCGCGGCAGGCCGGCGCCGACGTGCTGAAGGCCACGCCGGCAGGCCACCTGCTGATCGATACGACCCTTTCGTTCGACATCGCCGCGACCGACATCCGCGCACACCTGCGCGAATGCATCGCGCGCCATGCACAAATGCCCGACGCATCGGCCGAGCATGTGCCGGCCGCCGTATGGGCCTATATTCTTCAACATCGCCTCTACCATTCCTGAATCCATGGATATTCGCAAACTGCAGCGCGTGATCGTCGACGCCCTCGAAGACGTCAAGGCGCAAGACATCAAGGTGTTCAACACCAGCCACCTGACCGAACTGTTCGACCGCGTGGTCGTCGCCTCGGGCACCTCCAACCGCCAGACCAAGGCGCTCGCGTCGAACGTGCGCGACAAGGTCAAGGAAGCCGGCGGCGACGTCGTCAGCTCCGAAGGCGAAGACACCGGCGAATGGGTGCTCGTCGACTGCGGCGACGCGGTCGTGCACATCCTGCAGCCGGCCCTGCGCCAGTACTACAACCTCGAGGAAATCTGGGGCGACAAGCCCGTGCGGATGAAGCTCGGCGGCGGCAAGGGGAACGGCTTCGCCACGGCCAGCGAAGGCGACGAGGACGAGGAAGAAGCCGCGCCCGCACGCCCGGCGCGCAAGACGGCCGCCCGCCGCCGTTGAGCCCCGAGTCGTTACGCGTCTCCCGATGAAGCTTTTCATTCTTGCGGTCGGCCACAAGATGCCGGGCTGGATCGCGTCCGGCTTCGACGAATACACGAAGCGGATGCCGCCGGAACTTCGCATCGAGTTGCGCGAGATCAAGCCCGAACTGCGTTCGGGCGGCCGCAGCGCCGAGAGCGTGATGGCGGCCGAGCGGCAGAAGATCGAGGCCGCGTTGCCGAAGGGCGCGCGCCTCGTCGCGCTCGACGAGCGCGGCCGCGACTGGACCACGATGCAGCTCGCGCAGGCGCTGCCCGGCTGGCAGCAGGACGGCCGCGACGTCGCGTTCGTGATCGGCGGGGCCGACGGGCTCGATCCGGAACTGAAAGCACGTGCCGACGTGCTGCTGCGCATCTCGAGCATGACGCTGCCGCACGGGATGGTGCGCGTGCTGCTCGCCGAACAGCTTTACCGGGCGTGGAGCATCACGCAGAATCACCCCTACCACCGCGCATGACGTGTCGTCCTCGAGACGCGCGCCTCGCGCGCTCACCGAGATAACGACACCATGCCGTCCAGCACGTCCCCCGCACTTTTCCCGACCCTTTACCTCGCTTCACAAAGCCCGCGCCGCCAGGAGCTGCTGCAGCAGATCGGCGTGCGCTTCGAGCTGCTGCTGCCGCGCCCCGACGAGGACGCCGAAGCGCTCGAGGCCGAACTGCCCGGCGAAGCCGCCGATGCCTACGTGCGGCGCGTGACCGTCGCCAAGGCCGAGGCCGCGCGTGCGCGCCTCGTCGCGAGCGGCAAGCCGGCCGCGCCAGTACTCGTGGCGGACACCACGGTGACGATCGACGGCGCGATCCTCGGCAAGCCGGCCGACGCCGACGACGCGCTCGCGATGCTCACGCGCCTCGCGGGCCGCGAACACGCAGTCCTGACCGCCGTCGCCGTGATCAGCGCCGACGGCGAACTCCTGCCGCCCGCGCTGTCGCGCTCGTCGGTACGCTTTTCAAATGCATCGCGCGACGCGTTCGCCCGCTACGTCGACACCGGCGAGCCGTTCGGCAAGGCCGGCGCGTACGCGATCCAGGGGCGCGCGGCCGAGTTCATCGAGCGAATCGACGGTTCCCATTCAGGTATCATGGGTCTGCCCCTTTTTGAGACCGCGGCGCTGTTGCGCACCGCGCGTGTCGCCTTCTGAATCCCACCATGAACGAAGAAATCCTGATCAACCTCACGCCGCAGGAAACGCGGGTCGCACTCGTCCAGCAAGGCGCGGTGCAGGAGCTTCACGTCGAGCGCACGCTGTCGCGCGGGCGGGTCGGCAACATCTATCTCGGCAAGGTCGTGCGCGTGCTGCCCGGCATGCAGTCGGCATTCATCGACATCGGCCTAGAACGCGCGGCGTTCCTGCACGTCGCCGACATCTGGCATCCGCGCCTCGCGGGCGAGCCGCAGTCGGGCACGCCGCACCAGCCGATCGAAAAGACCGTGTTCGAGGGCCAGACGCTGATGGTCCAGGTGATCAAGGATCCGATCGGCACGAAAGGCGCCCGGCTGTCGACGCAGGTCAGCATCGCGGGCCGCACGCTCGTCTACCTGCCGCAGGAGCCGCATATCGGCATCTCGCAGAAGATCGAGAGCGAGGCCGAGCGCGAAGCCGTGCGCGCACGGCTGACCGCCGTGATCCCGCCGGACGAGAAAGGCGGCTATATCGTGCGCACGATCGCCGAGGATGCAACTTCCGACGAACTCGCCGGCGACGTCACGTACCTGCGCAAGACGTGGGCGACGATCGTCGGGCAGGCGCAGCGGCTGCCGGCGACGAGCCTGCTGTACCAGGATCTCGACCTCGCGCAGCGCGTGCTGCGCGATTTCGCGAACGACGACACGACACGCATCCAGGTCGATTCGCGCGAGACCTACCAGCGCCTCTCCGAATTCGCGGCCGAGTTCACGCCGGCCGTGAGCCCGAAACTGCACCACTACACGGGCGAACGGCCGCTGTTCGACCTGTACAACATCGAGACGGAGATCCAGCGCGCACTGTCGCGCCGTGTCGACCTGAAGTCGGGCGGCTACCTGATGATCGACCAGACCGAGGCGATGACGACGATCGACGTGAACACGGGCGGTTACGTCGGTGCGCGCAACTTCGACGACACGATCTTCAAGACCAACCTCGAGGCCGCGCACACGATCGCGCGGCAGCTGCGGCTGCGCAACCTCGGCGGGATCATCATCATCGACTTCATCGACATGGAGAACGCCGAGCATCGCGACGCGGTGTTGTCCGAGCTGAAGAAGGCGCTGTCGCGCGACCGCACGCGCGTGACGGTCAACGGCTTCTCCCAGCTCGGGCTCGTCGAGATGACACGCAAGCGCACGCGCGAATCGCTCGCGCACGTGCTGTGCGAACCGTGCCCGACCTGCCAGGGCAAGGGCCAGGTGAAAACATCGCGTACCGTGTGCTACGACATCCTGCGCGAGATCCTGCGTGAGTCGCGGCAATTCAACCCGCGCGAATTCCGCGTGATCGCCGCGCAGCAGGTGATCGACCTGTTCCTCGACGAGGAATCGCAACATCTCGCGATGCTGATCGACTTCATCGGCAAGCCGGTGTCGCTGCAGGTCGAGTCGAATTTGAGCCAGGAGCAATACGACATCGTGCTGATGTAACGGCCGTTCGAGTCCGGTTATTTCGGGTGAGCGGTTGGCGTTGCGGCCCGCTCGATCGCATTGCTGTCCCAACGGCCGAGCCGCATCGCTTCCTCCAGCATGCCGAGCGTCAACGGCACGCGCGGTGGTTGGCGATAACGCTCGGAAAACATCGCGAGAAACGTCGTCACCGTATCCTGTTCCTCCGGGCCGAAATAGCGGCCGCAGGGAAAATCGCCGGCCTGCACGCCAAACGTTTCGGCCCACTTGTCGATGAATTCGATTGCGTCGATTCCGGTCACATACAGATCCTCTTCGAGGCGCGTGACGACGGAGCGATCTTCAGTTCGCCGCCGACCAACGGGCGACCCGGTTCTTCGCGCGTGAACGCCGCCAGCTTTTCCCGCGTATCGGTCGGCATTTCAGAACACCGAAAAAACAGGCCGCCCGCCTCGAGATCGATACGTCCAATGAACGAATTGCGATCGTCCGACATGCGACCCTCGTTGTCGTTCGAGTAGCCGCCGACCATAGCAAAGCCGAGGCAGCCCGCCGTCCCTGTATCATTCGGTCATGCGCGCGATGAGCCGCCGGGCCAAGCCGAATCACGAAACGCCCATCGCGTCAATGTTCACGAATGGTTTCACGATCGCCCCCGCGATGACACGCGATCGAGACGGCGCCACGCGTCATCCTTTCGCTGCCGCCTCCGGCCGCACGATCCATTCCCCTCTCATTCACTCACCACACACCATGAGCCAAGGCCACAACCGCCGCCAGCGCAAGAAACTCCACATCGGCGAATTCCAGGAACTCGCGTTCAACGCGACCGCGCACTACCGCAACGAACTGACCGACCTCGAACGCGGCCAGCTGATCGACGCGTTCATCGACTTCGTCGAAGCGAACGGTCTGCTGACCGTCGCGTCGGCGGACGAAGGCATCGGCGCGTACGTGATCTCCGGCGCACCGCGCGGCACGACGACCGACGCCGATCGCGAACTCGTGCGCGGTTGGCTCGCCGCCCGTCCGGAACTGACCGACGTGCAGGTCAGCGAATTCTCCGACGCGTGGTACCCGGAAGCCTGACGCCCGGTTTCCCCCTGCTTTCATGCAGCGCCCGCGCCTGCCCGCCATGACGGCGGCAGGCCGGGCCGGCACCCATGCGCACGGCCCCTCGCCCGGCCACTTCCCCGTCGCCCCACGGCGACGCGACCGCCGCCGATCCCTACCTTTTCCCGACAGTCCGCCTCCAGCAAGCCGTCGAAATCGGCCCTGAAAGGAAGACACGTTAAAATCTCCCGTCGCGTGGTGCGCCGCCCGCACCCGCCATCCATCGCCAGCCGCGTGCCCTCGGGCCGCCCCCGACCCATGGAGTGAGTGTCAATGAGCGGCGGACTTCCGTTTCCCGCATCCCGCAAGTCGTTGCCGTCGTCGACGGTCTTCCTGATTCTCGCCGCCGCCGCGCTGCTGTCCGGCTGCGGGCTGCTGCCGGTCCAGAATCCGCCCGCGCCGATCAGCGAGGCGCTCGTCGAGCCCGTCCAGGAAACCGCCGGCGAACCGCTGACGATGCCGCCCGTGCCGGCGCCGACGCAGCCGGAAGGGCCGGAAGCGCCGAAAAAGCCGCACCGCGAAGTCACGCGGCCCAAGCCCGTGCAACGCCCCGAATCGCCGACACCACCGCCGCCTCCGCCCGCGCCGATCGTCGCGACGCGCCCGCTCGACCGCACGCAGATCCATGCGCTGCTCGACAGCGAAGTCGCGCGCCGCAACGGCAAGGTGATCGGTCGCGCGGTCGACATGGTGACCGACGCGAGCGGCAAGCCGCGCGAGATGGTCGTCAACCTGCAGGGCTTCATGGGCGTCGGCGACCGCAAGGTCATCTTCCCGTGGAACGTGTTCCGCTTCACGCCGGGCGGCAAACAGGAGCCGATCGTGCTCGACGTGCCGTCGGGCGACCTGCCGCCTGCCGCGCGGCCCAAGGCCGTGCCGCTGTCGGGTTCGGCCGCGGCCTCGCCCGCGACGCGCCTGCCATTGCTCGACAGCGACGTCGAGCGCCCGAACGGCACGAAGATCGGCCGCGTCGTCGACGTGTTGATCGACCGCGCGTCGCAGCCGCAGGCTGTCGTGCTCGACCTCGGCGGGCTCGTCAATACCGACCGCCGTTCGATCGCCGCGAGCTGGGGCGCGCTGCGCTTCGTCACGCGCGACAAGGCGCTGCGTCCGCAGCTCGACCTGAACGACGCACAGATCAAGGCGGCGCCGCCCTACGCGGCCGACAAGCCGATCGTCGCGGTCTACCCGCCCGTTGCCCCGGCACCGGCTTCGTCTGCGAGTACGACCCGATGACGATCAAGCATTCCGTCAGCGTACGCAGTCTCCGGTCCCTCGACTGGCTCAACTTCTTCGTTGCAAACGTTCAAACCGGGTTCGGTCCGTTCATCGCGTCCTACCTCGCGTCGCACAAGTGGACGCAGGGCGAGATCGGCATGGTGCTGTCGATCGGCACGATCAGCGCGATGGTCAGCCAGGTGCCGGGCGGCGCCGCCGTCGATGCGCTGAAGAACAAGAAAGGCGCGGCCGCGTGGGCGATCGCGGCCATCATCCTGTCCGCGGTGCTGCTCGCGTCGAGCCCGACGATCGTGCCGGTGATCGCCGCCGAGGTGTTCCACGGTTTCGCGAGCTGCATGCTCGTGCCGGCGATGGCCGCGATCTCGTTCTCGCTCGTCGGCCGTGCCGACCTCGGCGACCGGCTCGGCCGCAACGCGCGCTGGGCATCGATCGGCAGCGCGGTCGCGGCGGGCCTGATGGGGCTCACCGGCGAATACTTCTCCGCGCGTGCGGTGTTCTGGCTGACCGCCGTGCTGGCGCTGCCCGCGCTGTTCGCACTCGCGATGATCCAGCCGACACACGAAGTGATCCCGCAATCGTCGAAGCCCGACGATCACGGCGACCACGACGAAGCCGGCGAACGCGAGACACTGCTCGAACTGCTGCGCGACCGCCGGATGCTGATCTTCGCGGCGTGCGTCGTGCTGTTCCACCTGTCGAACGCGGCGATGCTGAACCTCGCGGCCGGTGAAGTCACGGCCGGGATGGGCGAGAACGTGCAGCTCGTGATCGCCGCGTGCATCATCGTGCCGCAGGCGATCGTCGCGATGCTGTCGCCGTGGGTCGGCCGCTCCGCGCAGCGCTGGGGGCGCCGGCCGATCCTGCTGCTCGGCTTCTCCGCGCTGCCGGTGCGCGCGCTGTTGTTCGCGGGCGTGAGCAGCCCGTACCTGCTGGTGCCGGTGCAGATGCTCGACGGCATCAGCGCCGCCGTGTTCGGCGTGATGCTGCCGCTGATCGCGGCCGACGTCGCGGGCGGCAAGGGCCGCTACAACCTGTGCATCGGGCTGTTCGGGCTCGCGGCCGGGATCGGCGCGACGCTCAGCACCGCGGCTGCCGGCTACGTCGCCGATCATTTCGGGAATGCCGTCAGCTTCTTCGGGCTCGCGGGCGCCGGTGCGCTGGCCGTGCTGCTGGTCTGGCTCGTGATGCCCGAAACGCGCGTCGAGAACGGCGACGCGGCGGCCGACGAACCGGCCGCCGCATCGCCCGAACAGGCGCACTGACGCCCGCGCGCCGCCGCTACCCGCTTCTTGGCTAACGCATGATGGATACGATCAGGACACTCAACGAAGCCCGCCAGCAGATCCAGCAGTCGATCTTCGATCTGTTCAAGGGGCTGTCGTTCAGCGAACGGCTCGCGCAAGGCGGGCTGATGGCGCTGCAGGCCGTGTGCAGCGCGTGCCTCGCCTACGTGATCGGCCGCGCGATGCACACCGAGCAGGCCGTGTGGGCGGCGATCACCGCGATCGCCGTCACGCAGCACAACTACTCGGACACGATGTCGCTGTCGCGCGACCAGTTCGTCGGCGCGATGGTCGGCGGCGTGCTCGGCTTCGCCGGCGCGGCACTCGGCGGCGACCGCCTCGTCGCATATGCGATTACCGTCGCGGTCGTGATCGTCTGCTGCTGGTGCCTGAACGTCGGCAGCGCGGCACGGCTCGGCGGCGTAACCGCGACGATCGTGCTGCTGTTTCCGGGCAACGGCCCGCTGTGGGATGTTCCGCTGATGCGGCTCGGTGAAGTGACGCTCGGCACCGTGTGTGCGCTGGGCGTGTGCTGGGTGATGTCGAGAATCGAGCGCCGCTGGTTCCGCCACGCAGCGGCAAAGTGACGCGGCGGGCCGGCTGCCCGGCGCGCATCGCGGCGTCGCGATACGGGCCGGACGATCGGCCGGGTCAGTCGCCGATCCGCAGCACGATGCCGGAACCGATCTGCACCAGCAGGTGATCCCCGCCGACGCCGACCCATTGATAGCCGCGCGGCGGCGGGCTCAGGTGATAGCCGCGCCAGTCGTCGATCACGTACTGGCGATCGCGGAACTCGGGAGGAAGCCGGTCGCCCTTGTGCCATTCGCGGCGCGGCTGGTCGGCCCAGCGCGGCGGCACGTCGTCGTCATGACGCATCTGGCCGGGCGGCATATGTTTCGGGCCGTGGCCGTGCTGCATGCCGTGGCCGCCCTGGTCGTGGTGGTTGTCGTGGTCCTGCGCCATCGCGGCCGGTGCGGCGAAACCCGCCGCGATCACCGCGGCCAGCATCATTCCGTGCATCTTCTTCATCGTGCGTTCCCTCCGTGTCGTCACGTCGAACGAAACCACTCGAACTGCCCGATGAAGACTAGCACACGGTATCGCGCGGCTACGTAACCGCGCGTTACGCCGCCTGCTGCTGGTACTGGATCCGGTGCAGGTGCGCGTAGAGGCCGCCGTGGCGCAGCAATTCGTCGTGGCTGCCCTCTTCGACGATCTTGCCGGCCTCGAGCACGAGGATGCGGTCCGCGCGCTCGATCGTCGACAGCCGGTGCGCGATCACGAGCGTCGTGCGGCCTTCCATCAGCCGCTCGAGCGCGGCCTGCACGTGGCGCTCCGATTCCGAGTCGAGCGCCGAGGTCGCTTCGTCGAGAATCAGGATCGGCGCGTCCTTGTAGATCGCACGCGCGATCGCGAGCCGCTGGCGCTGGCCGCCGGACAGCCGCATCCCGTTGCCGCCGACGAGCGTGTCGAGCCCGTCGGGCATCGCGGCGACCGCATCGGCGAGGTTCGCGGCCTCGAGCGCGGCCTGCACGCGCGCGCGGTCGGGCGTCTGCCCGTACGCGACGTTCGCGGCGATCGTGTCGTTGAACAGCACGACGTCCTGGCTGACCATCGCCATCTGGCCGCGCAGCGCGTGGAGGTCGTAGTCGGCCACCGGCACGCCGTCGACCAGGATCGCGCCGTCGGTCGGGTCGAAGAAGCGCGGCAGCAGGTTCACGAGCGTCGTCTTGCCGCTGCCGGACGGGCCCGCGAGCGCAATCATTTCACCCGGCGCGACCTTGAACGAGATGCGGTCGAGCGTCGGCCGCTCGGTCGCGCCGTAGTCGAACGACACGTTGCGGAACTCGATCTCGCCGCGCGCATGCGGCAACAGCCGGCCGCCGCCCTGCGGCTCGGCCGGCTCGTCGATCAGCCCGAAGATCAGCTCGGCGGCCGTCATCCCGCGCTGCAGCGGCTGGTTGACGTCGATCAGGTGCTTGAGCGGCGAGATCACCAGCAGCATCGACGTGACGAACGCGACGAAGCCGCCGACCGTCGTCTGGTCGTTCGACGACTGCACGACCGCGATCGTGATCACGACCGCGAGCGCGATCGACGCGAGGAACTGCGTGAGCGGCTGAGCGAGGCCACCGGAAACCGTCATGCGCATCGCGTAGCCGCGCAGGCGCTTGCTCATCTGCGTGAAGCGGTCGATCTCGTACGCCTCGCCGTTGTGCACCTTGACGACCTTGTAGCCGCCGACCGTCTCCTCGACGATGTACGACAGCTCGTTGGTCAGCGTCTGGTGCTCGCGGTTCAGGCGGCGCAGGCGGCGGTTGATCTTGCTGACGAGCCAGCCGATGCCCGGCAGGATCACCGCGACGATCAGCGTGAGCCGCCAGTTCAGGTAGAACAGGTAGCCGAGCAGGAAGATCACCGTCAGCGAATCGCGCACCAGCGTGACCATCACGCCCGTCAGCACCGACAGGATCTGGTTGACCTCGAACACGATCGCGTTGATCACCGTGCTCGCGGTTTCGCGCTGGAAGAACGACGCGCCGGTATGGATCATCCGCTGGAACATCTCGAGCCGCAGTTGCAGCAGGATGCGGTTCGATACGTAGTTGAGCAGGTAATTCGACGTGTACTGGGACACCCCGCGCACGAGCGCGAGGCCGATCACCGCGATCGGCACGTACCATTTCGCACGGTCGCTGCCGTGCGCGCCGAAGCCGTGGTCGAGGAGCGGCTTGAGCAGCGCCGGGATACCGGCCTCGGTGGCCGCGACGACGCCCATCGTCATCACGGCGAGCACCACGATGCCGATCAGCGGCCGGATGTACGGCCACAGGCGCTTGAGGACCGTCACGGGCGAGGTGCCCGTGCCGTCCATCGGTTTGCGAAGAGTGTTCTGGGTTTCCAAGGCAATCCTTCTTGAGCCGCGAAGCGGCGCCCGGGCATGGCCGCCCGGGATGTCGCCCTGTCGGGCGGGTGCCGAAAAGGGCTCAACATTATAGCCGCACCGCCCCGGCGGGCACGGTCATGGCCGACGCGGGGCCGAAGCGGGGCCGACGCGGGGCCGAAGCGGCCGGCGGCCGGCCCGCGGGTATACTGCCGCTCACCGTTTTCTCCGCCTTTCCGACGATTTCATGGCTGAACCCTCCCTCGGCGTCGCCCTCATCGCCCTCAATGCGTCCGCGCGGCTTGCGCAGTGCCTTGCCGCGCTGTCGTTCGCCGACGACGTCGTCGTCATCGACGGCGGCAGCACCGACGATACGGTCGCGATCGCGCAGGCGCACGGCGCGCGCGTGATCGTCGAGCGCGACTGGCCGGGCTTCGGCCCGCAGAAGAACCGCGCGCTCGACGCGCTCGACACCGACTGGATCCTGTCCCTCGATACCGACGAAGTCGTCACTCCTGAACTCGCGCAGTCGATCCGCGACACGATCCGCGCACCGAACGCGCAGGTCTATGCGGTCGACCGGCTGTCGAGCTTCTGCGGCCAGTGGATCCATCACAGCGGCTGGTATCCGGACTGGGTGCCGCGCCTGTTCCGGCGCGGCTGCGCGCGCTTCTCGGACGATCTCGTGCACGAGCGCCTCGTGTTCGACGGCGCGGCGCAGCGCCTGTCCGGCAAGCTGATGCACTACTCGTACGAGGATTTCGAAACCGTCGTGCGCAAGCTCGACGCATATTCGACGGCCGGCGCGCGCCAGCGCCGCGCGGCCGGCCAGCGCGGCGGCTTCGGCAAGGCGCTCGCGCGCGGCGCCTGGGCGTTCGTGCGCACCTACGTGCTGCGGCGCGGCTTCCTCGACGGCCGCGCCGGCTTCATGATCGCCGTGTTCAACGCGGAAACCGTGTATTACCGGTTCCTGAAGCTCGGCCACGAACGGGCGCGCTGAGCGCCCGCCCGGCACGCGACCGGCGCGGCGTTACAATGCCGGGCTGCCCGCGCCGCGCGTGCCCGCTCGCCCGACTGGCGGCGCCGCGCGCCGCCCGCCACGACGACCACCGAATCCGACCGCCATGTTCTCCATCATCATTCCGACCTGGAACAACCTGCCGTACCTCAAGCTCGTCGTCGACAGCCTGCGCCGCCACTCCGCGTACGACCACCAGATCATCGTCCACGTGAACGACGGCTCCGACGGCACGCTCGACTGGGTGCGCAGCGAAGGCATCGAACACACCGCGTCGCCGACCAACATCGGCATCTGCCACGCGGTGAACTGGGCCGCCGCACGCGCGACCCGCGACTACGTCGTCTACATGAACGACGACATGTTCTGCTGCCCCGGCTGGGACACGGCGCTCGTGCGCCGCATCGAACAGATGCCGACCGACCTGTTCATGCTGTCGGGCACGATGATCGAGCCGGTCGACACGCGCAACCCGTGCGTCGTGGTCAGCAATTTCGGCCGCGACGCCGAGCATTTCGATGCGGCGGGCCTCGTCGCGGCGGCGCCGAAGCTCGCGCGCGCGGACTGGCTCGGCTCGACCTGGCCGCCGACGCTCGTGCACCGCGACTGGTGGAACCGGATCGGCGGCTACAGCAGCGAACTGTCGCCCGGCATGAGCAGCGACAACGATTTCTCGATGAAATTCTGGGATGCCGGCTGCCGGATCTTCATCGGTGCCGGCGACAGCCTCGTCTACCACTTCCAGCAGAAAAGCACGGGCAAGATCGTCAAGAACGACGGCCGCCGCCAGTTCCTCAACAAATGGGGCATGACCCAGGCGACGTTCGACCGCTACTACCTGCATCGCGGCGAACCGGCCGGCACGCGCGTCGCGCTCGACACGCCGGCCATCGAAGGACGCCTGAAGCGCGCGCTGCTGCGCTCGCGGATCAAGCGCGCGCTCAGCTGATCGGGCCCCGAAAACAGCGCGGAAACGCCCCCTGCTTCGCGTATACTCTGCGCCGTTCGTCCCGGCTCTCCCGCCGGGGCGCGCGGCGCGCAGCACGATGCCCGCAAGCCGCATTCGTCCATTCGACAGGTTCCGATGCTTTCGTTTTCCGCTCCCGCCACGCGGCGCCTGACCGCCGCCCGCGCCTTCGCCGTTGCCGCGCTCTGCATGGTGCCGGTCTCGACCGCGCTGACCAACGTCTTCTGCGGGCTGTTCGCCGCCGCGCTCGTCATCTCCCCCGAATTCTGGCGTGACCTTCGCTCGTTCGTCACCGACCAGGCTTCGCTCGCGGCACTGCTGATCCTCGCCGCGCTGGCCGTCAGCGTCACTTATACGGTTGCGCCGCACGCCAAGGCGTGGAACTGGGTCGCCAAATACGACAAGCTGCTGCTGCTGCCTTTTGCCGTGCTCGCGTTCCGCCATTCGAACTGGGCGCCGATCGTGCAGCGCTGCTGGTTCGCCACGCTGTGCGTCATCCTGCTGCTGTCGACGACCAACTACCTCGGGCTGACCGCGATCGGGCCCGCGCATGCGACCCAGCTGCCGCTGTCGCGCGCATGGGTGTTCAAGAACCACATCGCAGCCGGCATGTTCGGCGCGCTGCTGTTCTACCAGGCCGCCGATCTCGCGCTGTCGGCGCGCACGACGCTGTCGCGTGTCGCTTGCGCCGCCATCGCCGCGTGGTCGCTGGTGAACGTCTTCGTGATGCTGCAGGGCCGCACCGGGCAAGTCATCGCGCTGCTGCTGATCCTCGTCGTCGCGGTGCGTTTCGTGCTGTTGCTGCGCCGCCGGTCGGCGCTGCGCGCAGGGCTCGTCGCCGGGGTGTTCGTCCTGGCCGGCATCGCGCTGGTGGTAGCGGCTTGCACGGTTCACAACGGCCGGCTCATCAAGGTCGTGTCGGAAGTGCAGCAGTATCGGCAGAGCGATGCGGCGACGTCGACCGGGCTGCGCCTCGAGTGGTACAAGAAGGGCTTCGAACTGTATCGCCAGCGCCCGGTGATCGGCTATGGTGCGGGCGGCCTCGAATCCGAATTCGAGAAACTCACGGCCGGCAAGACGGCCGCCGAGGGCCAGCTGACGTCGAACCCGCACAACGAATACCTGCTGATGTCCGTGCAGCTCGGGACGCTCGGCCTGCTGCTGTTCATCAACCTGATCGTGCAGATCGCACGCGGCAGCCGCGCGCTCGACCCGCGCTCGCGGCATCTGCTGCTCGCCTGGCTCGCGATCTTCGCGATCGGCAGTCTCGCGAATTCGTTGCTGCTCGATTTCGCCGAAGGGCACCTGATCGTGCTGCTGGCCGGTATCCTGCTCGGCTGCGGCGAGCGCGGCGAGGCGCTGCCGCGCGAGACGTCGGCGATCCGGCGCAGCGCGTAACGCTTGACGCGCGGCGGACTGCGCCGTGCTGCCGACCGACTTCGGCGGCGGCGGCGCCCGCCGTCGAAGCGACCGGGCTGTACGCGTTCAGCGCGGCCCGTCGCGAAGCAGGCTATCCAGAACGAAAAAAAGCAAGGCGCGCGCCGCCCGCGCGTCAGTCGGAGCCGGCGCGATGCAGCCGTGACGTATCGACGGTGACCGCGGCCGGGCCCGGCGGATTCAGCCCCAGCATCTCGGCCGCTGCGGCCTTCACGCGCTGCGCACCGAGATTGACGAGGCAGTCGCTGCGGCTGTCGACCTTGCGCTCGCAGCCCTCGTGCCGGCACGGCACGCAATCGCCCTCCCCCTGCAGCAGCCACACGTTCCCGTGTCGCCCCGAGCCGCGCAGCGGCCACGGATTCTCGGTCGCCGGCCAGTGCTGCGGCCACGGGCCCCAGCGCACCGGGTCGGACGGACCGAACAGCGCGATCGTGTCGGTGCCGGTCGCGGCCGCGACGTGCGTCGCGCCGGTATCGGGCCCGATGAAGAGCCGCGCGCGCCGGACGAGTTCGGCACTTTCGCCGAACGTCAGGCGTCCGACCAGGTTCAGCACGTCGCCGCCCGCCTCGGCCGCGACCTGCTCCGCATACTCGCGCTCGCTGTCGGCCGGGCCGCCCGACAGCGCGACCGCGTAGCCGTGCTCGCGCAGCCAGCCGATCATCTCGACCCAGCCGTCGAGCCGCCACTGCTTGTAACGGAACATCGGATACGGATGCAGGACAACCAGCGGCTTGCCGGCGCGGATCGCGGGTGACTCGGCGAGCCACGCGTCGAAACGCGCACGCCGTGCCGGATCGTCGCCGATGCCGGGTGCGACGACCTCGGACACCGGCTCGATGCCGATCACCGGCGCGAGTGCCAGCGTGCTGACGACCGTATGCGCGGATTCGTGATGATTGATCGCGATGCCGTTCAGCATCATCCGCGTGAGCCACGTCACGCGGTTCGGATCGACGAGGCCCACCCGCTTGCGGCCCGCGAACCAGCTGTAGAAGCGCGGCCGGTCGGAGCTCAGCGCCGCGCACGCAAGATCGTAGCGGCGCCACATCGACAGCGCGTCGCGCAACCGCTCGCGGAAGCCCGCGCGCTGCGCGACGA
The DNA here is from genome assembly GCF_001043615.1 of Burkholderia sp. LK4. Taxonomy (NCBI): domain Bacteria; kingdom Pseudomonadati; phylum Pseudomonadota; class Betaproteobacteria; order Burkholderiales; family Burkholderiaceae; genus Burkholderia; species Burkholderia sp. LK4. The sequence continues at coordinate 9,521 of NZ_LDUL01000066.1, read as the reverse complement.
CGATCACGCGCCGCACGTCCGGATTGTGCTCGAGCACGCCTTCGGTGCCGCGAAACACCAGCATGTCGATCTGCGCATCCGGCCAGCGGGCCTTCAGCGAACGGACGAGCGGCGTCGTCAGCAGCACGTCGCCGATACGGCGCGGCGCGGCCACGAGGATGGTTCTGGGCGGGCGGGCGGAAGAAAACAGGGCCACGGCGATTCGGGTATCCGGCTGGCTGAACAAGGCTGGCAATGTACAGGATTTTGCAGCAGCCGGCGCGGCCTGGCGAATCGGCCGTGCGGCTGCCCTGATACGGCCCCGCTCATGGAGGGATGCCCGGCAGGCGCACCGCGCGCCGCGCGCCGCGCGCCGGTGTCGGTGTCGGTGTCGGTGTCGGTGTCGGTGTCGGTGTCGGTGTCGGTGTCGGTGTCGGTGCCGGTGCCGGTGCCGGTGCCGGTGCCGGTGCCGGTGCCGCACGCGGGGCTTGTAACGCCGTGGCGCCAGTGGCGCTAAGAAGCTGCCAAGATCACCGGCGTCGCGACAACGGCAGCCGGCCGCGGGCAGGCTGCGTCGGCCAGCGGTTCGTCGCGATCAGTGGCCTGCGGCAGCAGATGACGCACCGCGCGCTCGACCGCGTCGACACCGATCGCGTCGACGGTCGCGCCGGCGCGCAGGATCACGTGCGGCACACCGAGCGGGTGCCAGCGCAGGTATTTCTCGGGACGATCCTCGAACAGCGCGGCGACGGGCACGCCGAGCGCCGACGCGAGGTGCACGGGGGCGCTGTCGGCCGAGACGATCGCATCGAGCAGGCTCGCGGCCGCCACGAGATCGGCGACCGACGAAGGCGCGACATGGCGGGCGTTCACGTCGCGCCACGAGTCGTCCTCGGGCGCGTGACCCACGGCCGGGTCGCGAAACACGATCACATCGACGCTCGGCGCAAGCCGCTCGGCGAGGTCGTGCCAACGGTCCGCGGGCCAGCGGCGCTCGGCCGCCTTGTTCGTCACGAACAGCCCGACCCGCGGCTTCGTGCGCGCGCCGAGCAGCCGATGCCACGCGTCCTGCAGCGCGCGGTCGGGATGGACCGACAACTCGATCCGGTCGAGATCGGCGCGGCCGAGCTCGGGCACGAGCCGGAAACCCGACAGTGCTTCGTGGCACATCGGCCGCTGCGCGACATGCTCGGGCTTGCGATCGTCGAATTCGGTCTCGGCATCGTGCCAGCGGCAATCCTTCGCGCCGATCTGGCGCGCGAACTGCATGCTGCTGCGATGCATGCCGCCGTTCGGCACGACCACGAGGTCGAACCGCAAGCGGCGCAGGCGACGCACGAGCCGCAACCGGTCGAAGAATGCACGCATCCGCCCGGGACGGTCGTTGCGTTCGCATTGGCGGCTGTACACGTAGGTGTGGATCATGTCCACGTCCGGGTTTCCGGCCAGCGCGGCCGCGTTGTAGCGGTTCGCGACCACATGCAGTTCCGCGCCGGGCCAGCGCTCCTTCAGCGCACCGAGAAACGCCGTCGTGCACAGCATGTCGCCCAAAAAATCGATCCGGATCACGAGGATCCGCTGCGGCGGGTTCCCATTGGCCATGGTCATGTGGTGACTGTCAGTTCATTGTTGTCGCGACGGGCCATTTCCAGGCATCCGGCTCCAGACGGCCTTGTCGCATGTCGCCGCTCGCCGCACGGATCCGCCCCCGTTCATGCGCGCGATACCGGCGCCACCTGCCGGACGAGCGGCGATCGGCGCCGCGTTCGTGCGGCCAGCGCCGGATTGTATAGCGTCCGGATGGCCAGCCCAAGACCCGCTTGCGTGAACATGCAAAACGGCCCGCCGCACCGCACGATGGCGATGCGGCGGGCCGCGTGGCGCGACAGCCGTCGGCTGAAGCGCGGTCAGTACGTGATTTCGACGACGCTGCCGTCGAACGCCGCACGCAGCTCCGCGAGCAGCACGTCGCTCGGCTTCACGCGCCATGCGTCGCCGAGGCGCATTTCGCCTTGCGCCCGCGCGTTGCTGTAGTGAACCTGCACCGCGAGCCCGTTCGGCAGCGGCGCCTGCGGGCGGCGGCCGCCGTCGCGCCCGCCGCCGCGCGGCGCAGGCGCCTCGACCGCAGCCGTGGCCGCGGGATCGTCCTTCGACACGTGCGGCTCGAGCACACGGCGCAGCGCGGCCGCGTCGGCGTTGCCGTTCATCGTCAGCCGCACGGCCTGCGCATAACGGCTGCGCGCGCGTTCGAGATCCATCACCGTGTCGGCCGTGAAGCGGATGCCGCCCGTGAACGCATCGTTACGCGCCTGCCCCTGCACGATCAGCAGTTCGTCTTCCTTGAACAGCGCCTTGTTCGCCTCGAACTGCTCGTTGAAGATCGTGATCTCGCACTGGCCCGAGCCGTCGTCAAGCAGCGCGATCAGCATCTTGCCGCGCTGGGTCATCTGCGTGCGCAGCGAAGCGATGATGCCGGCCACGAGCTTGTCGCGCCCTTCCTTCAGGTCGCCGACCTTCTGCCGCACGAAGCGGCGCACCTCATCGCGATACGCGTCGAACAGGTGGCCGGACAGGTAGAAGCCGAGCGCGCCCTTTTCTTCCTGCAGGCGGCGCTTGTCGTCCCACGCGGGCTCGTCGACGAGCGCATGCGCGTGTGGCGATTCGGCGCCCATGTCGAACAGGCCGGCCTGCATCGCATTCGCCTCGGCCTGGTCGGCCGCTTCCATCGCCAGCGGTACCGACGCGATCAGCTGGGCACGGTTCGGATTCAGCGAATCGAATGCGCCGGCGCGGATCAGCGCCTCGACCGTGCGGCGGTTGACGACGCGCCGGTCGATCCGCTCGCAGAAGTCGAACAGGTCGGTGAATGCCTTTTCCTCGCGGGCGCGCAGGATTTCCTCGATCGCGTTCTGGCCGCTGCCCTTCACCGCGCCGAGGCCGTAGCGGATCGTGCGCGAGCGCTTGCCGTCGGCTTCCGCGACCGGCTCGAAGCGGTAATGCGACTGGTTGATGTCGGGCGGCAGCACGGCGAGGTTGTTCACGATGCAATCGTCGAACAGGATCTTCACCTTGTCGGTGTCGTCCATCGCGAGCGTCATGTTGGCCGCCATGAATTCGGCCGGATGGTGGGCCTTCAGCCACGCGGTGTGATACGCGAGCAGTGCGTAGGCAGCCGCGTGCGACTTGTTGAAGCCGTAGCCCGCGAACTTCTCCATCAAGTCGAAGATCTCGTCGGACTTCTCGCGCGTGAGGCCGTTCTTCGCCGCACCCTCGGCGAAGATCTCGCGATGCTTGGCCATCTCCTCGGGCTTCTTCTTGCCCATCGCGCGACGCAGCAAGTCCGCGCCGCCGAGCGAGTAGCCGCCGATGATCTGCGCCATCTGCATCACCTGCTCCTGATAGACCATAATGCCGTAGGTCTCTTTCAGGACGGGTTCGACGCGCGGATCCGGATAGTCGACCTTCTCGCGGCCGTGCTTCCGTGCGCAGAAGCTCGGGATCAGGTCCATCGGGCCCGGACGGTACAACGACACGAGCGCGATGATGTCCTCGAAACGGTCGGGCTGCGCATCCTTCAGCATGCCCTGCATCCCGCGGCTTTCCAGCTGGAACACGGCGACCGTGTTGGCCTTCTTCAGGATCTGGAACGAGGCGGGATCGTCGAGCGGCACCTGTGCGAGCGACCAGTCGGCCTTCGACGGATCGAGGCGGCGGATGTAGCGCTCGGCCCAGTCGAGGATCGTCAGCGTCGTGAGACCCAGAAAGTCGAACTTCACGAGGCCGACGGCTTCGACGTCGTCCTTGTCGTACTGGCTGACCACACCGCCGTCGTCGCCCTGCGTGTACAACGGGCAGAAATCGGTCAGCTTGCCGGGCGCGATCAGCACGCCGCCCGCGTGCATCCCGACGTTACGCGTGAGGCCCTCGACGCGCTGCGCGAGGTCGAGCAGCTGGTGCACTTCGTCCTCGTGGTCGTAGCGCTCCTGAAGCTGCGGCTCCTCCTTCATCGCGTCGGCGATCGTCACATGCTTGCCCGGCTTGAACGGGATCAGCTTCGCGATACCGTCGGTGAACATGTAGCCGAGGTCGAGCACGCGGCCGATGTCGCGCACGGCCGCCTTCGCGGCCATGGTGCCGAAGGTGGCGATCTGCGACACGGCGTCCGCGCCGTATTTTTCCTTCACGTACTGGATCACGCGATCGCGGCCGTGCTGGCAGAAGTCGATGTCGAAGTCGGGCATCGACACGCGTTCCGGGTTCAGGAAACGCTCGAACAGCAGGTTGTAGCGCAGCGGGTCGAGATCGGTAATGCCGAGCGCGTACGCGACCAGCGAACCGGCGCCCGAGCCGCGGCCCGGGCCGACCGGCACGCCGTTGCTCTTCGCCCAGTTGATGAAGTCCGCGACGATCAGGAAGTAGCCGGGAAAGCCCATCTTCGTGATGGTCCCGCACTCGAATTCGAGGCGCTTGTAGTACGTGTCGCGCTGCGCGTCGCGCTCGGCTTCGGCCGGATACAGCTGCGCGAGACGCGTCTCGAGCCCTTCCTTCGACAGCTGGACGAGGTAGTCGTCGAGCGACATGCCGTCCGGCGTCGGGAACAGCGGCAGCTTCGGCTTGCCGAGCTCGAGCTTCAGGTTGCAGCGCTTCGCGATCTCGACCGTGTTCGCGATCGCCGACGGCAGGTCGGCGAACAGCGCGACCATGTCGTCCTGCGTGCGGAAATACTGGTCGGTCGTGAAACGCTTCTGGCGCCGCGGATTCGCGAGGATGTCGCCTTCCGAGATACACACGCGCGCTTCGTGCGCGGTGAAATCGTCGTCGGTCATGAACTGCGTCGGGTGCGTCGCGACGACCGGCAGCTTCAGCGCCGCGGCGAGCGTCGCGGCCTGCTGGATGTACGCCTCGGCGCCCGGCTGGCCGTAACGCTGCAGCTCGATGTAGAAGCCGCCCGGGAACACCTTCGCCCAGCGCTCGGCGTGACGGCGCGCGGCTTCTTCGTTGCCCGCGGCAAACGCGAGCCCGATATCGCCCTGTTGCGCACCCGACAGCGCGAGGAGCCCCTGCGCGAGCTCGCCGTCGAGCCAGCTCGCGTCGAGTTCCGCACGGCCGCGGTACTGGTTCGTGAGCCACGCCTTCGACAGCAGCTCGCAGAGATTCAGGTAGCCGACCTTGTCCTTGACGAGCAGCAGCAGCCGCGACGGCTTGTCGCGGTCGTCGGGATTGGCGATCCAGACGTCGCAGCCGGCGATCGGCTTGATGCCCTTGCCGCGGGCTTCCTGGTAGAAACGGACGAGGCCGAATGCGTTGCCGAGATCGGTGAGCGCGAGCGCGCCCTGACCGTCCGCGGCCGCCGCCTTGACGATGTCGTCAATGCGCACGATGCCGTCGGCAATCGAGAATTCGGAGTGAACGCGAAGATGGACGAAGCGGGGATCTGACATGGGCGCTATTGTAGCCGCCCCGCCGCGCAGGCTGCCCAAAAAATGCCCGCTTTGGCCGTTCGGCCGATACGCGCGGCGACGCGTCGCGCGGTTGGCCGACCGGCCAGGTACCGATGCCCGCGCCGTTTGCGGGATAATACGGTTTTTCGAATCAACGCCCCGGCTTCGCACCCTTTTTTGCGGGCCGCCGTGCGGCCGTTTTCCCGTCGGACCATCATGACCATCGTCAACCTCGCCGCCTACCACTTCGTGTCGCTCGACGCGACCGAGCAATGGCGCCCGCTCGTCACCGCCCGCTGCAACGAACTCGGCCTGCGCGGCACGATCCTGCTCGCGCCGGAAGGCATCAACCTGTTCATCGCCGGCACGCGTGACGCCACCGACGCATTCATCGCGTACATCCGCCACGATCCGCTGTTCGAGGGCAAGTTCGCGTCGCTGCAGTTCAAGGAAAGCCTGTCCGATTCGCAGCCGTTCCGCCGGATGCTCGTGCGCCTGAAGCGCGAGATCATCACGATGAAGAAGCCGGCGATCAAGCCGGAACTCGGCCGCGCGCCGTTCGTCGACGCACGCACGCTGAAGACGTGGCTCGACCGCGGCCACGACGACACGGGCCGCCCGGTCGTGATGCTCGACACGCGCAACGCATTCGAAGTCGACGTCGGCACGTTCGACGACGCACTCGACTACCGGATCGACAAGTTCAGCGAATTCCCTGAAGTGATCGACGCGAACCGCGCCGACCTCGAAGGCAAGACGGTCGTGTCGTTCTGCACGGGCGGCATCCGCTGCGAGAAGGCCGCGATCCACATGAAGGAAATCGGCATCGAGAACGTGTACCAGCTCGAAGGCGGAATCCTGAAATACTTCGAGGAAGTCGGCGGCGCGCACTACCACGGCGACTGCTTCGTGTTCGATTACCGCACCGCGCTGAACCCGCAACTCCAGCCCACCGGGAACGTCACGTGCTTCGCGTGCCGCGCGGTCGTCACGCCGGAAGCGCAACAGTTGCCGAGCTACGTGCCCGGCCAGTCGTGCCCGGCCTGCGCACCGGCAGCCAGCGCAGCCTGACCGCGCGCCGCCCCGCGCCCCGATGAGCGCCTATCGCGGCCGTTTCGCGCCGTCGCCCACCGGCCCGCTGCACTTCGGCTCGCTGGTCGGCGCGCTCGCGAGCTGGCTCGACGCGCGCGCGCACGGCGGCGCGTGGCTCGTGCGCATCGAGGATCTCGACGGCCCGCGCACGGTACCCGGCGCGGCCGACGACATCCTCGCGACGCTCGCGCATTTCGGCATGACGCCCGACGAGCCGCCCGTCTGGCAAAGTACGCGGGACGCGGCCTATACGGCCGCGCTCGAACGGCTCGTCTCGGCCGGGCTCGTCTATCCGTGCGGCTGCACGCGCAAGGAAATCGCCGACTCGCTGCGCGCCGCGCACGAGCGCCACACGACGCTCGCCTATCCGGGCACCTGTCGCACCGGCCTGCACGGCAAGCCCGCGCGCGCGTGGCGGGTGCGCGTGCCGGACGGCGCTGCCGCGATCGTCACGTTCGACGATCGCTGGCAGCACACGCAAACGCAGAACCTCGCGACCGAAGTCGGCGATTTCGTGCTGAAACGCGCGGACGGGCAATGGGCGTATCAGCTCGCCGTCGTCGTCGACGATGCCGATGCAGGCATCACGCACGTCGTGCGGGGCGCCGACCTGCTCGACTCGACCGCGCGCCAGATCTACCTGCAGCACTGCCTCGGCGTGCCGACCCCGCGATACCTGCACGTGCCCGTCGTGGTCGACGCGAACGGCGAAAAGCTCAGCAAGCAGACGGGCGCGACCGCGCTCGAACGCGACGATCCGCTGCCGGCACTGCAGGCTGCGGCCGCGCATCTGGGCCTCGCGCCGGCCGGCGCGCTCGCGGCCACGACTCTCGATGCGTTCTACGCAGCCGCAACGGCCGCGTGGGCGACACGCTTCGGGCCGCAGGCCGGGTGACGCGCGGTTTCGCGCCGATTTCGCGCCGATTTCGCGCCGATTTCGCGCCGGTTTCGCGCCGGTTTCGCGCCAATCGCGCGGCCGCCGGGTGCCGCTTGCATCGCTCGCCGCCGGCGCCAAGCGCCCTCTTCCGCTCCACCATCGAACCGCGCCCCCAATGAAAAACGGGCACATGCTCATCGCATGCACCCGCTTTTCCCACAGCGCTCGCGCGCCGCACCGTCATGTCCGCCAGGCTTACGCCGACGGCTTGCGCGGCATCCCGAACCCGCCGAGCAGCGCGGCGACCTGACGCTTCGGCCCCTTCTTCTCGGGCTGCTGCGCAGGCTGCGCGTCGTCCCGCTGCTTCGCGGGCGCCGAGGGCTCGTACGGCTTCAGGAAGAAATCGTCGACCGGCGCTTCGTGGCGACGGTGATGACCGCGCTCGGAGCCGCCCGGGCGGCGTCCCGACGCACCGCGATGTTCGTCGCGTTCGCGACGGCCGCCCCGTTCGCCGCCGCGTTCGCCGCCGCGCTCGCTGTTGCGATCGCCGCCGCGGTCGTTGCCGCGCTCGTCGTGACGATGGCGCGCCGGCTTGTCGAGCGTGAGCGTCTGCATCTCGAGCGGACGCTTGATCAGCTTCTCGATATCGGCAAGCTGCTTGCGCTCGTTCGGGCTGCACAGCGACAGCGCGTCGCCCGTCGCACCCGCGCGGCCGGTACGGCCGATCCGGTGCACGTAGTCTTCCGCGCTGAACGGCAGGTCGAAGTTGATCACGGCGGGCAGTTCGGCGATGTCGAGGCCGCGCGCGGCCACGTCGGTCGCGACCAGCGCCTCGATCTCGCCGCGCTTGAACGCGTCGAGTGCCTGCATCCGCTCGATCTGCGTCTTGTCGCCGTGGATCGCCGACGCGACCACGCCGTCGCGCTCGAGATTGCGCGCCAGCCGGCTCGCGCCGATCTTGCTGTTGCAGAACACGATCACCTGCTTGAGCCCGCGATCGCGCAACAACTGCACGACGGCCGCCTGCTTGTCGCCTTCGGCGACGTCGTAGACGATCTGCGTGACGTTCGCGTTCGTCGAATTGCTGCGCGCGACTTCGATCGTCTGCGGGTTGCGCAGGTAGGTCGACGCGAGCTTCTTGATTTCCGGCGAGAAGGTGGCCGAGAACAGCAGCGTCTGACGTTCCTTCGGCAGCAGGTTCAGGATGCGCTGCAGATCGGGCAGGAAGCCCATGTCGAGCATCCGGTCGGCTTCGTCGAGCACGAGGATCTGCACCTGGCCGAGATTCGCCGTCTTCTGCTGCACGTGGTCGAGCAGGCGGCCCGGCGTCGCGATCAGGATCTCGACGCCGCGGCGCAGTTCGGCCATCTGCGGGTTCATGTCGACGCCGCCGAACACGACCGCGCTGCGCAGCGGCGTGTGCTTCGCATACGCGTGCACGTTCGCGGCGACCTGGTCGGCGAGTTCGCGGGTCGGCGTGAGGATCAGCGCGCGCACCGGGTGGCGCGCCGGCGACGCGCTCGTGTTGGCCTGCGGCAGCAGCCGCTGGATGATCGGCAGCGAGAAACTCGCGGTCTTGCCGGTACCCGTTTGCGCGGCGCCCATGACGTCGCGGCCGGCGAGCACGACCGGAATGGCCTGCGCCTGGATCGGCGTCGGCGTCGTATAACCCTGCTCCGCAATGGCTTTCAGGATATCGGCGGCAAGGCCGAATTGATCGAAGGTTGCGTCGACGGGCTTGGCGACAGAATCGGACATGGTGGCGTTTCGCTCAAAAGGCGCGGCGGGGACATCGTGCGTCAGGCCAGCCGGGCCTGCGCTCATCACAATTCGGAATTAGACGGAGCCGCGGCGCGCCGCGCGGCGCCGCTCTGGCGCTTGGGACCGGTTCAATATGAACGCTGGACGCCAGGCCGTGCGGACTCCGTTCGGCGCGAATGCCGGCGGAAAGGGGCGTATTGTAGCACTGCGCAGCCATCTGTCCGTGACAACGCCGCGAACGGCCCCACCGACCGTGCGCGCGGCGGGCCCGGGCAGGCCCGTGCGGTCGACGAACGCCCCGATCGGGCTATCCCGATCGGTCGACGGATAATTTTAAGGGTCAGATTCCGGATCGCCTTGCCGGATCGCCT
>NZ_LDUL01000065.1:0-94488 GCF_001043615.1 Burkholderia sp. LK4 | reverse complement strand
AGGAAAGCAGGAAAGCAGGAAAGCGGGAAAGCGGGAAAGCGGGAAAGCAGGAAAGCAGGAAAGCAGGACAACGGGACAACGCGGAATGCACGCCGCTGAAGCGGTGGGCGATGCCGCTACGTCAGGCGTCCGTCACCCACGCGCCGAACCATTCGCTCGGGCGTGCGATCTCGTCCTGCGCGGCGACGAGCTCGAGCTCGTAGCGGCGCGCATCGTAGGTCGCCTTCACGACCGCATGCACGGCTGCGAGCGTGTGCTCGAACGCGGCGCGCACGGAGTCGCCGCGCAGCCGGCATGCGACGAAGATCGCGCTGGTCAGGTCGCCGACGCCGACCGGATGGCGCGGAAACGCGTACAGCGGGCGCTGGCCGATCCATGCCTCGGTTTCGGTGACGGCGAGCATGTTGAAGCGATCGGCCGGGCTGTTGCGGTCGTGCAGGTGCTTGACGAGGATGATTTGCGGGCCGCGGCGGATCAGCGCGCGGCACGCTTCGACGGCTTCGGCGACGGTTTCGATGCGTCGCCCGGCCAGCTTCTGCAGTTCGGTGTGGTTCGGCGACATGCCGTCGGCGAGCGCCGGCATTTCCTGGACCATGAATTCCTCGACGCCGGGTTCGGGCCGGATGCCGCCCGTCTGGCCCATCGCCGGATCGCAGAAGTACCACGCGTTCGGGTTCATCGCCTTCACCGAGCGGACGATCTCGACGGCCGCGCGCGCCTGCGGCGGCGAGCCGAGGAAGCCGGACAGCACGGCGTCGCAGCGCTTGAGCGCGCCGATCGCGGCGATGCCGTCGACGAGCTGCTCCATCTTCGCGGCATCGATCGCGCTGCCCGCCCAATGGCCGTACTGCATGTGATTCGACAACTGGACGGTATTGAGCGGCCAGACGTTGACGCCGAGGCGCTGCATCGGGAACACGGCCGCACTGTTGCCGGCATGGCCGTAGATGACGTGCGACTGAATGCTGAGGACGTTTTTCATGGGAATCGCCTGCACGCGTTTCAGGGTCACGTCACACGATACCCGAGTTCGTCGCGCGCGCGGAAGTCGCGCGGCCCCGGAGTGTTGCGCGCCGTCGTCAGCGCGACCGCGTAGAATCGCGGGGCGCGAGGCGGCCCGGCTGCCCGCGTGCGTCTCCAATCACCGTGATCGCCATGCTTTCGATTCGCAAGATGTTGTATGCCGTGCGCGCCGTCGTGCTCGGCGCGGGTGTCGCCGCCGCGTGCGCCATGCCTGTCGCGGCGGCCGCCGCATCGGCCGCCGGCAACGACGGGCCCGTGTACGGCCCGCGCCTGGAAGGGTTCACCTATCCGGCACCCGTGCATGTGTATACGTTCGTGTCGCAACGCGAAACGCTCGAGATGGCCTATCTCGACGTGCCGCCGGCGCACCCGAACGGCCGCACCGTCGTGCTGCTGCACGGGAAGAACTTCTGCGCGGCGACCTGGGAGGACACGATCGGCGTGCTGAGCCGGGCCGGCTATCGCGTGATCGCACCGGACCAGATCGGCTTCTGCAAGTCGTCGAAGCCCGATCGCTACCAGTACAGCTTCCAGCAACTGGCGCGCAACACGCACGCGCTGCTCGAATCGGTGGGGGTGAAGTCGGCGACGATCGTCGGCCACTCGACGGGCGGGATGCTCGCGATGCGCTACGCGCTGATGTATCCGAAGGCGACCGAGCAGCTCGTGCTCGTGAACCCGATCGGCCTCGAGGACTGGAAGGCGCTCGGCGTGCCGCCGCTGCCGGTCGACTACTGGTATGCGCGCGAGCAGAAGACCACGGCCGACAGCATTCGCCGCTATGAGCAGGGCACGTACTACGCGGGCAAGTGGTCGCCGTCGTACGAGCGCTGGGTGCAGATGCTGGCCGGGATGTACCGTGGCGCCGGCCGCGACGCGGTCGCCTGGAACTCCGCGCTGATCTACGACATGATCCTCACGCAGCCGGTGGTCTACGAACTCGGCGCGATCCGCGTGCCGACGCTGCTGATGATCGGCGACAAGGACACGACCGCGATCGGCAAGGACGTGTCGCCGCCCGACGTGCATGCGAAGCTCGGCCGCTACCCGGAACTCGCGAAGCGGACGCAGGCCGCGATCCCCGGCGCGCAGCTCGTCGAATTCCCGGCGCTCGGGCACGCGCCGCAGATCCAGGATCCGGACGCGTTTCACAAGGCGCTGCTCGACGGGCTGGAGGCCGCGCACCCGCAGTGACGCGGGGGCGGCTGCGGGCGTGTGCCGTCAGCGCACCTCGCTCGCGAGCTCGTCGCGGATCTGCGCGGTCAGTTCGAACGAACGCAGCCGTGCCGCGTGATCGTAGATCTGCGCGGTGACGATCAGCTCGTCGGCCCCCGTCTGCGCGATGCGGTCGCGCAGCTTGTCGCGCACGGTGTCGCGCGAGCCGACCGCCGCGAACGACAGCGAATGCGCGACGGTCGCGAGCTCGAGTTCGTTGGCCTCGAGCACGTCGACGGGCGGCGGCAGCTTGCCCGGCGTGCCGCGCCGCAGATTGATGAACTGCTGCTGCAGCGACGTGAACAGGCGCCGCGCCTCGTCGTCGGTATCGGCGACGAACACGTTGACGCCGACCATCGCATGCGGCTTCGGCCACGCGGCCGACGGCCGGTACTGCGCACGATAGATCTCGAGCGCGCGCATCAGGTAATCCGGCGCGAAGTGCGACGCGAACGCGAACGGCAGCCCGAGCATCGCCGCCAGCTGCGCGCTGAACAAACTCGAACCGAGCAGCCACACGGGCACGTCGAGCCCCGCGCCGGGCACCGCGCGCACGCGCTGGCCGGGCACCGGCTCCGCGAAGTAGCGCTGCAGCTCGGCGACATCGTCCGGAAACGAATCGGCGCTGCCGATCAGGTCGCGGCGCAGCGCGCGCGACGTGGTCTGGTCGGTGCCGGGCGCGCGGCCGAGGCCGAGGTCGATGCGCCCCGGATACAGCGACGCGAGCGTGCCGAACTGCTCGGCGATCACGAGCGGCGCGTGGTTCGGCAGCATGATGCCGCCCGAGCCGACGCGGATCGTCTGCGTCGCGCCCGCGACATGACCGATCACGACGGCGGTGGCCGCGCTCGCGATGCCCGGCATGTTGTGATGCTCGGCCAGCCAGTAGCGCTGGTAGCCCCACCGTTCCGCGTGCTGCGCGAGATCGACGGTGTTGCGGAACGCCTGGGAGGCGTCGGCGCCGGCCGGAATGGGGGCGAGATCGAGTACGGAAAACGGAGTCATCGGTTGGCCTTCGAACAGGGGGGCTGGGTGATGCGCTTACGCAACAAATGCCAGGGATTTTGCCAAAGGGTTCCGGAACGTGCTGGGAGCGGCGCGATACCCATGCGCGTTTCAGGGGTGCAGGGCCGAATCCGGCGATCGTTGCAAAAATCAATCTAATCGGCGATTAATTACCAATCTTTACGGCGATTGGATGTGAATCCGCATCGACGTACAAATTTGCACGAAACGATTGATTTTCAAGACTGCAATACGCCTGCAAACCGCTTACGCTAACGTGAACGCGGGTGCGCTCAAATGGTTCGCCGACTGCGCAGCTTTGCCGGAAATGCACAAGTCCGTTTCTCGTAGCGCCGAGCGCGGGGTGCCGCAGACTGCTAAAATCCGGCGCCTGCCCATGTTGTGCCGAAGGTAGCCATACGAGTCTTCCCGCATCTCGCCCGGGTTTCCCGCGGAGGTGCACCACGCGAAACCGGGCATGGCCATACCCGAAGGATGGGTCGAGCCTTCCTCATATACAGACGCTGCTGGAACAAGGAGTCGGGTCGTGCCCGCGTTCGTCGTTGTCGGAATACCGAATCACGCTCAATCGCGTTCAAGCGTTCTCCATGGCGTTCAGGTCGCCGGGAGGCGTCGCGCATGACGGCAACCGCAACGATGCTCGACTGGCTCCTGATCGTCTTCACGCTGGCCGCGGCCGGTTATGCGCTCGTCGCCGCGTTCGCGCCGCGGCCGCGTACGCCGCGCACGGCCGCGCGCGACGGCTTCGAGCCGGTCAGCGTGCTCAAGCCGCTGTGCGGCGCGGAGCCGCACCTGTACGAAAACCTCGCGACGTTCTGCGAGCAGCGCCATCCGCGTTACGAAGTACTGTTTGGCGTCGCGTCGGCGGCCGATCCGGCCGTCGCCGTGGTCGAACGGCTGCGTGCCGATTACCCCGAGTGCGACATCACGCTCGTGATCGATGCGCGCGTGCACGGCAAGAACCTGAAGGTCAGCAACCTGGTCAACCTCGCCGAACGCGCGAAATACGGCCGCATCGTGATCGCGGACAGCGACATCGCGGTGACGCCCGATTATCTGGAGCGCGTGACGGCACCGCTCGCCGACGTGTCGGTCGGCGTCGTCACGTGCCTGTATCATGCGCGCAGCGTCGGCGGGTTCTGGACGCGAATCGGCGCGCAGTTCGTCGACGCCTGGTTCGCGCCGTCGGTCCGGATCACGCATCTCGGCCGCTCGAGCCGCTTCGGCTTCGGCGCGACGCTCGCGCTGACGCGCGACACGCTCGACCGGATCGGCGGTTTTCCCGCGCTGAAGGACGAACTGGCCGACGATTTCTGGCTGGCCGAGCTGCCGCGCCGCCTCGGGCGCCGCACCGTGCTGTCGGAGGTCGAGGTCGCGACCGACGTGATCGAGCCGTCGTTCGGGCCGCTGTGGCACCGCGAGACGCGCTGGCTGCGCACGATCCGTTCGCTGAACCCGGCCGGTTTCGCGTTCCTGTTCATTACGTTCACCGTGCCGTGGCTCGCGATCGGCGCGGCGCTCGCGCTGCGCCTCGACGGAACCTTCGCCGGCTCGCTGGCGGGCGGGGCGGCCGTGGTGGGCGCGTTCGGGCGGCTCGTGCTGCACGCGCGCGGCGAGGACGGCTGGCGCGCATTCTGGCGCGACTTGCCGCTCGTCGCGGTGCGCGACACGCTGCTCGCGCTCGAGTGGCTCGCGGCCGTGTTCGGCACGCATGTCGTGTGGCGCGGCGCGAGGATGACGGTCGTCGGCGGCGAGCGCGCGACGGCGGCCGTGGAAGCAGTGGACGGCCGCTAGGGCCGTTCCGGTCGAACCCGGCCCGAGGGCCGACACGCGCTGCGCGGCGAGGCCGCGCGGCGCGACATGACAGAGAGGCGGGCGCCGGCAAGGCGGCCCGCGGTTTTTTGACTGAATCGTTGTAACGAAACGAACTATGCAGGCTACCGGAGCATTCATGAAAACGCTGTTCTTGCAGGCCCCTTCGTATGACGGCTTCGACGGCGGAGCCGGCTCGCGCTATCAGGCGAAGCGCGAAATCCGTTCCTTCTGGTATCCGACCTGGCTCGCGCAGCCGGCCGCGCTCGTACCGGGCAGCCGCGTCGTCGACGCGCCGGCCGACGGCCTGTCGGTCGAGGAAACGCTGAAGATCGCCAACGACTACGATCTCGTGATCATCCACACGAGCACGCCGTCGTTCCCGACCGACGCGATGTTCGCGCAGGATCTCAAGAAGATGAAGCCGTCGATGCTGGTCGGCATGGTCGGCGCGAAGGTGATGGTCGATCCGCACAACTCGCTCACGGCGAGCGAGGCGATCGACTTCGTGTGCCGCGAGGAATTCGACTACACCTGCAAGGAAATCGCCGAAGGCAAGCCGTTCCCCGAGATCAAGGGCTTGAGCTGGCGCGCGAAGGACGGCTCGATCGAGCACAACGAAGCGCGTCCGATCCTCGAGAACATGGACGAACTGCCGTTCGTCGCGCCCGTCTACAAGCGCGACCTGAAGATCGACAACTACTTCATCGGCTACCTGAACTACCCGTACGTGTCGATCTACACGGGCCGCGGCTGCAAGTCGCGCTGCACGTTCTGCCTGTGGCCGCAGACGGTCAGCGGCCATCGCTACCGCACGCGCTCGGTCGAGAACGTGCTCGCGGAAGCGAAGTGGATCCGCGACAACATGCCGGAAGTGAAGGAACTGATGTTCGACGACGACACCTTCACCGACGACCTGCCGCGCGCCGAAGCGATCGCCATCGGCCTGGGCAAGCTCGGCATGACGTGGTCGTGCAACGCGAAGGCGAACGTGCCGTACAAGTCGCTCAAGATCATGAAGGAAAACGGCCTGCGCCTGCTGCTGGTCGGCTTCGAATCCGGCGACGACCAGATCCTCGTGAACATCAAGAAGGGCGTGCGCACCGATTTCGCGCGCCGCTTCAGCGCGGACTGCAAGAAGCTCGGCATCAAGATCCACGGCACCTTCATCCTCGGCCTGCCGGGCGAGACGCAGGAGACCATCAAGAAGACGATCGAGTACGCGAAGGAAATCAATCCGCACACGATCCAGGTCTCGCTCGCCGCGCCGTATCCGGGCACGACGCTCTACAAGCAGGCCGTGGAAAACGGCTGGATGGAAGAGAACAAGACCATCAACCTGGTGAGCAAGGAAGGTGTGCAGCTCGCGGCGATCGGCTACGCGCACCTGTCGCGCGACGAGATCTACCACCACCTCGAGCAGTTCTATCGCCAGTTCTACTTCCGTCCGTCGAAGATCTGGGAAATCGTGCGCGAGATGCTGACGAGCTGGGACATGATGAAGCGTCGCCTGCGCGAAGGCGTCGAGTTCTTCCGCTTCCTGCGCGCGCACGAGGCGTAAACCGTGGCGACGCAGCGGGCGGCGCGGGCGCTGATCTTTACCGCGGACGACTTCGGGCTGCACCCGCGCGTCAACGCGGCAGTCGAACGCGCGCACCGCGACGGCGTGCTGAACGCCGCGAGCCTGATGGTCGGCGCGAGCGCCGCACCGGATGCGATCGAGCGTGCGCGGCGCCTGCCGTCGCTCGCGGTCGGCCTGCATCTCGTGCTCGCGGACGGGCCGGCCACGCTGCCCGCGCATGAGATTCCCGCGCTCGTTGGCCCCGATGGGCGGTTCGGCGACGCGATGGCGAAGGACGGCTGCCGCTTCTTCTTCCTGCCGCACGTGCGGGCGCAGCTGCGCCGCGAGATTCGCGCGCAGTTCGACGCGTTCGCGGCGAGCGGCCTGCCGCTCGACCACGTGAACGCGCACAAGCATTTCCACCTGCATCCGACCGTGCTGTCGCTGATCATCGAGATCGGCCGCGACTACGGGTTGCGCGCGGTGCGGCTGCCGTACGAGACGAGCGCGCCCGCGCTGCTCAAGCCGTGGATCGCGCTCGTGCGCGCGCGGCTCGACCGGGCGGGGCTCGCGCACAACGACTACGTGGTCGGGATCGAGCATACGGGCGCGATGGACGAGGCCGTGCTGCTCGACGCGCTGGCCAAGCTGCCGCCGGGCGTCGGCGAGATCTACTGCCATCCGGCCGAGGCCGGCGATGGCCCGATCACGCCGACGATGGCCGGCTACCGTCCGGTGGACGAACTCGATGCGCTGCTGTCGCCGCGCGTCGCGGCCGCGCTGAAGGCCGCGGGCGTCGCGACCGGCGGCTTTGCCGACGTGTTCGGCCAGCTCGCGGCGCAGCGCGGCGGGCTGGCGTCGCGCGCACCGGGAGCGCAGCCGTCATGATCAAGTGGATCAAATGGCTCGGCTGGCCGCTCGGCATCGGCATCCTGCTGGCGCTGGGGCTGCACGAAGGCATCGGCGACGTGTCGCAGATGCTCGCGCGCGCCGGTTACGCGCTGCTGTGGCTCGTACCGTTCCACGCGCTGCCGCTGCTGCTCGACGCCTACGCGTGGCACCTGCTGCTCGACAGGCGCTCGTCGCTGCCGTTCCTCTGGTGGATCGCGACCGTGCGCGAAGCGGTGAACCGGCTGCTGCCGGTGGTCGGGATCGGCGGCGAGCTGGTCGGCATCCGGCTCGCGCGCTGGCAGGTGCCCGACGCGAGCCGCGTGACGGCGTCGGTGATCGTCGAGGTGCTCGTGACGATCGTCGTTCAGTACGCGTTTGCCGCGCTCGGCCTCGTGCTGCTGCTCGCGACGACGGACAACATGGGCGGCGGCACGATCGGCCTCGCGCTGCTGCTGACGCTGCCGCTGCCGGTGCTCGGCGTCGTGCTGATGCGCCGCGGCGGGATCTTCCATGCGATCGAGCGTTTCGCGGGCCGCCTGCTCGGCGATTCGCACCGGCTGCTGCAGGGCGTCGACGGCAAGCGGCTCGACGCCGACATCGATGCGCTGATGTCGCGCACGGGCCTGTTGTTCAGCGCGTTCTTCTGGCAGCTGGCCGGCTACGTGCTCGGCGCGCTCGAGATCTACTGGGCGCTCGCGCTGCTCGGCCATCCGGTGTCGATCGGCGGCGCGATCGCGATCGAGGCGATGACGCAGGCCGTGCGCCATGCGGCGTTCATGGTGCCGGGCGGCCTCGGCGTGCAGGAGGCGACCGTCGTGCTGCTCGCGCAGATGTTCGGCGTCGACCGCGAGACGGCGCTGTCGCTCGCGCTGGTCAAGCGTGGCCGCGAGGTGCTGTTCGGCTGCCTCGCGCTCGGGTCGTGGCAGCTTGCCGAACTCGTGCGCACGCGCCGCAGCATCGGTGCGCCGCCGGCCGTGCCGCGCGCGCCGCAAGCGACGGGCCGCGTGGCCGAAACCGAATCCGAAACCGAAACGATGCATTGACCACCAGACGGGCCGCGCGCCCGTCTCGCGCTTTTGGCGTCGCGCGGGTATCCTTGCCGCGTGTTTTCTCGACGCGCATTTCTTCCGATGAATTTCCGTTTCCGGCTGCTCCCCGTGACGATGCTGGCCGCCGCGCTGGCGCTGACCGGCTGCGACGACAAGCAAGGCGACCTCGACGTGCAACGTATCAGGGACTTCTTCAACGCGATCAAGCCCGCGCCGCTGCTGCTGAAGGGGCTGAAGGCCGGCGAATCGACCGAGGCCGACGTGCGCGGCACGATGGGCAAGCCCGAGACCGAGCGCGACTTCACCGACGGCTCGAAGCGTCTCGAATACCCGCGCGGCCCGATGGGCAACCAGACGTGGTTCGTCGACCTCGATGCGAATGGCCGCTACACGGGCGCGACGCAGGTGCTGACCGCCGAGAATTTCGCGAAGGTGCGCCCGGGGATGAACGAGGACGAGGTGCGCCGCCTGCTCGGCAAGCCCGGCGACATCGCGCAGTATCCGCTCAAGCCCGAGACGGTCTGGAGCTGGCGCTGGCTCGAGGACGGCGTCAACACCGACGCGTTCTTCAACGTCCATTTCGGCCCGGACGGGCTCGTCTACACGACTTCGCGCTCCGACATCCTGAAGGGGCGGTAAGCCCGACCGTCTTCGGCGCTATATCGAAAAAGCGACCGGAAAATTGCAAAAAGTCCGCTTCCCCGGCCGTTATCCGGTTGTCAGGGAGCGGCTTTTTTCCTTTTGAAACAGCGGTGTAGGTCGCGGTTGAAAATGATGGGGCGGATTGTTGCGACGCAGCAATCACGTGCCGGGTGATTTGAGGCAATCAATTTCGCTTGCGACTATCCGCGTCAGCCCGGCGCGGGACAGGCAGACGCGTCGGCATCCATTCCAACTCTGGAGACGCGCGTGTTCCTTTACGGCTTTGGTCCTGTCCTCTGGGCCGGCACCGTGCAGACCATCGAGCTGTCGGTGCTGTCGCTCGCCACTGCGGTGGCGCTGGGGCTGATCGGCGCGGTGGCGAAGCTGTCGCACAACCGGGTGCTGCGAGCGATCGCGACCGGTTATACGACGCTGATCCGCTCGGTGCCCGATCTCGTCCTGATGCTGCTGCTGTTCTACAGCATCCAGATCTGGCTGAACCAGTTCACCGACTTCGTCGGCTGGGACCAGATCGACATCGACCCGTTCGTGGCCGGCGTGCTCACGCTCGGCTTCATCTATGGCGCGTACTTCACCGAGACGTTCCGTGGTGCGTTCCTGTCGGTGCCGCGCGGCCAGCTCGAAGCCGGTGCGGCTTACGGGATGAGCGGGATGCGCGTGTTCGTGCGGATCATGTTTCCGCAGATGATGCGTTTTGCGCTGCCGGGCATCGGCAACAACTGGCAGGTGCTCGTGAAGGCCACCGCGCTAGTGTCGATCATCGGTCTCGCGGACGTCGTGAAGGCCGCGCAGGACGCCGGCAAGAGCACGTTCAACATGTTCTTCTTCATCCTCGTCGCGGCGCTGATCTATCTCGCGATCACGACCGTTTCCAACCTCGTGCTGATCCAGCTCGAGAAGCGTTATTCCATGGGCGTGCGGCACGCAGAACTATGATCGAGATCCTCCAGGAATTCGGCCAGGCGTTCCTTTACTGGGACGGCCAGCGCCTCTCCGGCCTCGCGGTGACGCTGTGGCTGCTCGTCGCGTCGATTTCGCTCGGCTTCGTGTGCGCGGTGCCGCTCGCGGTCGCGCGCGTGTCGAAGAACAGGTGGGTGTCGACGCCGGTGCGGTTCTACACGTACGTGTTCCGCGGCACGCCGCTCTACGTGCAGTTGCTGCTGCTGTACACGGGCATGTACAGCCTCGAGTTCGTGCGTTCGCATTCGCTGCTCGACGCGTTCTTCCGCAGCGGCTTCAACTGCGCGATTCTCGCGTTCGCGCTGAACACCTGCGCGTACACGACCGAGATCTTCGCGGGTGCGATCCGCGCGATTCCGCACGGCGAGGTCGAGGCGGCGCGGGCATACGGGATGTCGCCGTTCACGATGTACCGCCGCGTGATCCTGCCGTCGGCGCTGCGCCGCGCGCTGCCGCTGTACAGCAACGAGGTGATCCTGATGCTGCACGCGACCACCGTCGCGTTCACGGCGACCGTGCCGGACATCCTGAAGGTCGCACGCGATGCGAATTCCGCGACCTACATGGCGTTCCAGTCGTTCGGAATCGCCGCGCTGATCTATCTTGCGGTATCGTTCGCACTCGTCGCGGCGTTTCGCCGCGCGGAGCGCCACTGGCTCGCGTATCTCGCGGCCGCCCGTCATTGATTCACTTCGAGGAGAGCCAGTTGGCCGAGATCACTCAAACGAGCGCGTCCGCTTCCACCAAGCTTGCCGCGGTCGACATTCACAAGCGCTACGGCGACAACGAGGTGCTCAAGGGCGTATCGCTGAACGCGAAGGCCGGCGACGTCATCAGCATCATCGGCGCGAGCGGCTCGGGCAAGAGCACGTTCCTGCGCTGCATCAATTTTCTCGAGCGGCCGAATGCGGGGCAGATCGTCGTCGACGGCGAGACCGTGCGCACGAAGACCGACCGCGCCGGTGCGCTCGAAGTCGCCGATCACAAGCAGCTTCAGCGCATCCGCACGAAGCTCGCGATGGTGTTCCAGCACTTCAACCTCTGGGCGCACATGAACGTGCTCGAGAACGTGATGGAAGCGCCGGTGCACGTGCTCGGCATTTCGAAGAAGGAAGCCGAGGAGCGCGCGCGCGAGTACCTGGAGAAGGTCGGTTTGCCGCCGCGCGTCGAGAAGCAGTATCCGTCGCATCTTTCCGGTGGCCAGCAGCAGCGCGTGGCGATTGCGCGTGCGCTGGCGATGCATCCGGACGTGATGCTGTTCGACGAGCCGACGTCGGCGCTGGACCCGGAACTGGTGGGCGAAGTGCTGAAGGTGATGCAGAAGCTCGCCGAGGAAGGCCGCACGATGATCGTCGTCACGCACGAGATGGGTTTCGCGCGCAACGTGTCGAATCATGTGATGTTCCTGCATCAGGGGCGGACCGAGGAAGAGGGCGATCCGAAGGAAGTGCTGGTACGCCCGCAGAGCGAGCGGCTGAAGCAGTTCCTGTCGGGCAGTCTCAAGTAACGCGACAGGGCGGGTTTCATACGTGGTACCGGTGTCTCGTCCCGCAGGCGCCACCCGCACGATGCAGGTGGCGATCGTTGCATTGCCGCCCGTGTCGATGTCGGGCGTGGGTCCGATCGTCGATGCGCTGAACCTCGCGAACGAGATCGACGGGCGGCTGCTGTATCGCTGGCAGGTGTGTTCGTGGGACGGGCGGCCCGTGCCGCTTGCCGGCGGTGCGCAGTGGCATGCCGATGCGGCGTTCAACGATGCGATCGCATGCGACTGGGTCATCGTCGTGTCGGAGCGGTTTCAGCAGTTTGCCGACTATCGGTTGTTTCTCGCGAGTCTCGCGCGGGTCGGGCAGCGCACGCCGCTCGTGACCGGAATTCATCATGGCGTGTGGTGGCTGGCGATGGCCGGGCAGCTTTCCGGGTACCGGGTGAGCGTGAACTGGGAGACGTATCAGCAGTTCGCCGAACAGTTCGAGCGGTCGATCGTCACGCAGCAGATCTTCGAGATCGACCGGGACCGCGCGACGTGCGCGGGTGGGCAGGCTACCGTGGATTTCATGCTGGCCATGATTGGCCGGGAACATGGGGCGGACCTCGCCGAGCGGATTGCCGACGCACTCGGGGTCGGGACTTTGCGGAGCGGCGAAGAGCGGCAGCGGATTCCTTTTGTGACTGCGCCGGGCGAGCGGCATCCTCGGTTGAACGATGCGTTGCTGCTCATGGAAGCCAATGTCGAGGATCCGTTGACGACCGACGAGATCGCCGAACTCGTCGGCGTTTCACGCCGGCAGCTCGAGCGGCTCTTTCGACAGTATCTCGGGGCGATGCCCTCGAAGTATTACCTCAACCTCCGGTTGCTCAAGGCCCGGACTCAGTTGCAGCGGACCAGCAAGTCGGTTGTGCAGGTTAGCCTCGCCTGTGGGTTTTCTTCCGCTGCGCACTTTTCCAACGCGTATCGCGAAAGGTTCGGGGTCACGCCTCGGGAGGATCGGCGAGCGTGGCTCGAGAAGCAGACCGGCGGGGGCAGTGAACCGCGGGGTGGGGCGCTCGTCGAGCGCGGGAAGGATTGATTTCAGGTTTTTTGCGGTGTGCTTGCCTTTTTCGTCGTGAAGCACCTGTGATCTCGTCGGTCTATTAGCGTCGCCCCTGCGCGGGGCGGCGGTTACTTTTCTTTGTCTTGCCAAAGAAAAGTAACCAAAAGAAAGGCGCCCGGAAAACGCATGACTTCCCGGTGCCGTGGTCGTCAGAGTGGTTCGCACCTAAGTGTCCGCGCCAGTCAGGAGACCGGAGTGGTTCGAGCAATGGTTCTGACACCACTCCCTACCCAACAGAGCGGTATACCGCCCGCCAGCTCCATCCTCGCTTCGCTCGGCTGCAAGGTACCTCCCGTCGCGTTTCATGCGCTTGCTGCTTTTGCCAGCGCTGATCAGCAAATCGACACTCTTTACTCACACCATTCGTACCTGTCGGACTGCTTGTCATCGGTACTTGTTTGATAACGACCGTGGCCGTGTGTTTTCGTGATTGATTGCTGCGTCCCTTTTTCCTGCGAACGCATGTGTCCTTGATTTGCTGAATTCGGGGTACTTGCGCGCGCGATTGCCGGGAGGATTGACCTTATGCGCTGCTGGAGGGGGTGTACCTGTCGGCCGAGCGAAGCGAGGGCGGAGCTGGCGGGCGGTATACCGCTCTGTTGGGTAGGGAGTGGTGTCAGAACCATTGCTCGAACCACTCCGGTCTCCTGACTGGCGCGGACACTTAGGTGCGAACCACTCTGACGACCATGGCACCGGGAAGTCATGCGTTTTCCGGGCGCCTTTCTTTTGGTTACTTTTCTTTGGCAAGACAAAGAAAAGTGACCGCTGCCCCGCGCAGGGGCGACGCTAATAGACCGACAAGATCACAGGTGCTTCACGATCACAGGTGCTTCACGACGAAAAAGGCAAGCACACGCCCCCAAGCCGCAAAACCAGCGACGCTTCCACGAAACCACCCGCCCGGAGAGAGGGCAAAATAAAGCGCACTATCCGCTTCCGATAGAACCCGTCGCAATTCCGCAAGACGCTTGCGTCACCCTTACCTAAACTTGATCCTGTTGAACCCTCTTACGAAACCGAAAGGAACGACCATGACGACCTCGACCGTGACCCGCCAGACATTCGACGAAGTGATGGTGCCGGTATTTTCTCCCGCGCCGTTCGTGCCGGATCGCGCAGAGGGCTCCCGCGTGTGGGACACGGCCGGCCGCGAGTACATCGATTTCGCGTGCGGCATCGCGGTGACGTCGCTCGGCCACGGCCACCCGGAACTGCTGAAAGTCCTGGACGAACAAAGCCGCAAGCTCTGGCACATCGGCAACGGCTACACGAACGAGCCGGTGCTGCGCCTCGCAAAGCGCCTCGAATCGCTGACCTTCGCCGACCGCGCGTTCTTCGCGAACTCGGGCGCGGAAGCGAACGAAGCCGCCCTGAAACTCGCGCGCCGCGTCGCGTTCGACCGCCACGGCGCCGACAAGGCGGAAATCATCTCGTTCGTGCAGTCGTTCCACGGCCGCACGTTCTTCACGGTCAGCGTCGGCGGCCAGCCGAAGTACTCGGAAGGCTTCGGCCCCGTGCCGGCCGGCATCACGCACCTGCCGTACAACGACATCGAAGCCGCGAAAGCCGCGATCGGCCCGCAAACCTGCGCAGTGATCGTCGAGCCCGTGCAAGGCGAAGGCGGCGTGATCCCGGCCGATCCGGCATTCCTGAAGGCACTGCGCGAAGCCTGTGACGCGCACGACGCACTGCTGATCTTCGACGAAGTGCAAACGGGCGTCGGCCGCACGGGCCAGTTCTACGCGTACATGGACACGGGCGTCACGCCGGACATCCTCACGACCGCCAAGGCGCTCGGCAACGGCTTCCCGATCGGCGCGATGCTGACGACCAACGAACTGGCCGCGCACTTCAAGGTCGGCGTGCACGGCACGACGTACGGCGGCAACCCGCTCGCATCGGCGATCGCCGACAAGGTCGTCGAACTGATCGGCGACCCGGCACTGCTCGAAGGCGTGCGCGAACGCAGCGTGCGCCTGAAAGGCGCGCTCGAGCGCATCAACGCACGCTTCGGCATCTTCAAGGACGTGCGCGGCAAGGGCCTGCTCGTCGGCGCGGAACTCACCGCCGCATTCGATGGCCGCGCGAAGGACTTCGTCACCGCGGCAGCAGAAAACGGCCTGATCATGCTGATCGCCGGCCCGAACGTGCTGCGCTTCGTCCCGTCGTTGGTGATCCCGTTCGACCTGCTCGACGAAGGCGTCAAGCGCTTCGAGAAGGCCGTCGAACAAGTGCTCGCCGCCCAGGAAGCCACCGCGCGCTGATCGGCGCACCCATCGCAGACAGGAACGACGATGCTATTTGTTCGCCCCGGCAAACTCACGGATCTCGATGCGCTCGCGCACATGGCGCGCACCGCGCAACCGGTCCTGCACTCGCTGCCGCACGACCGCGCGGCGCTCGAAGCGCGCGTGGCGCTCTCGGAGGATTCGTTTCGCGCGGACGTCGACTTCGCCGGCGAGGAGTTCTATCTCTTCGTGCTCGAGGATTCGTCGACGGGCAAGTTGCTCGGCACGGCGAGCATCGTGGCCGCGGCCGGTTACTCGGAACCGTTCTACGCGTTCCGCAACGACGCCCTGATCCACGCGTCGCGCGAGCTGCACGTGAACCGCAAGATCCACGCGCTCACGATGTCGCACGAGCTGACCGGCAAGAGCCGGCTCGCGGGCTTCTACGTCGATCCGTCGCTGCGCGGCGACGCGGCCGCGCACCTGATCTCGCGCGCCCGGATGATGTACATCGCCGCGAACCGCCGCCGCTTCACGCTGGAAGTGTTCACGCTGCTGCTCGGCGTGAGCGACGACACGGGCGCGTCGCCGTTCTGGGAAGCGGTGGGCCGCAAGTTCTTCGGCCGCAACTTCACCGACGTCGACATCGCGTCGGGCGGCCGCAGCCGCACCTTCATCGCGGAAGTGATGCCGGCGTATCCGCTCTACGTGCCGCTGCTGCCGGAAGCCGCGCAGCGCGTGCTCGGCGAGCCGAACCAATCGGCACTGCTCGCCTACGACATCCATCTCGAGGAAGGCTTCGAGCCCGACCGCTTCGTCGACATCTTCGACGCGGGCCCGGTGCTCACCGCGCAGGTCGACCGCACCGCGTGCGTGAAGCACGGCACGGAGCGCGTCGTGCGCGAAGCCGCGCACCAGCAGGGCGACGTTGCGTACATGGTGTCGACGGGCAGCGGCGAATCGTTCCGCTGCGTGCTGGCCGACCTGCCGGGCGATGCGGCCGACGCGCCGCTCGCCGGCGACGTGCGCGCGGCGCTCGATGTGAAGGATGGCGATGTCGTGCGCTGCGTGCCACTGCACCGCCGCGACGATGAAGATTTGAAGGGAGACGCAGCATGATCGTCGTTCGGGTCGTACAAACGGGCGACGTCGACGCGCTCGTGTCGCTCGCGAAGGAAACCGGGCCGGGCCTGACCACGTTCAAGCCCGACCGCGACGCGCTCGCCGCGCGCATCGAGCGCACGCGCCGCACGCTCGAGGGCGAGGCAGCGCCCGGCGAGGCCGGCTACTTCTTCGTGATGGAAGAATCGAAGACGGGCGACATCGCGGGCGTATGCGGGATCGAGTCGCAGGTCGGCCTCGAACAGCCGTTCTACAACTACCGCGTGAGCACGGTCGTGCACGCGAGCCAGGAGCTCGGCGTGTGGACGCGCATGCACGCGCTGAACATCTCGCACGACCTGACCGGCTACGCGGAAGTGTGCTCGCTGTTCCTGAGCCCGCGTTATCGCACGGGCGGCGTGGGCGGCCTGCTGTCGCGCTCGCGCTTCATGTTCATCGCGCAGTTCCGCGAACGCTTCCCGGAACGCATCTGCGCGGAACTGCGTGGCCACTTCGACGAAGACGGCACGTCGCCGTTCTGGCGCGCCGTCGGTTCGCACTTCTACCAGATCGATTTCAACGCGGCCGACTACCTGAGCTCGCACGGCCGCAAGTCGTTCCTCGCGGAACTGATGCCGCGCTATCCGGTGTACGTCGACCTGCTGCCGCAGGACGCGCAGGACGCGGTCGGCCTCACGCACCGCGATACGCTGCCGGCCCGCAAGATGCTCGAGGCGGAAGGGCTGCGCTACCAGAACCACGTCGACATCTTCGACGCGGGCCCGGTGCTCGAATGCCACGTGAACGACCTGCGCACGGTGCGCGAGAGCGTCGTCGTGCCGGTCGCGATCGGCGTGCCCGACGCGCAGGGCGACCATCCGCCGACGTCACTCGTGTCGAACACGTCGCTCGCCGATTTCCGCGTCGGCGTCGCGCCGGGCGTGGTCGCGAACGGCTCGTTCGTGCTGTCGGCCGACGATGCCGCCGCGCTCGACGTGAAGGCCGGCGATCCGGTCCGCGTGCTGCCGCTCAAAGTCAAACAGGGATAAACGAATCATGACGGAACTCTTCATCGACGGCGCCTGGGTCGCAGGCTCGGGCCCCGTGTTCGCTTCGCGCAACCCGGGCACCGACGAGATCGCATGGCAGGGCGAAAGCGCGTCGGCGGCCGACGTCGACCGTGCGGTCGCGAGCGCGCGTCGCGCATTCGCCGGCTGGTCGGCGCTCGACTTCGAATCGCGCTGCGCGATCGTCAAGCGCTTCGCCGCATTGCTCAACGAACGCAAGGAAGCGATCGCGACCGCGATCGGCCGCGAGACGGGCAAGCCGCTGTGGGAAGCGCGCACCGAAGTCGCGTCGATGGCCGCGAAGGTCGGCATTTCGATCCAGGCCTACCAGGAACGCACCGGCGAAAAGCGCCAGGACATGGCCGACGGCGTCGCGGTGCTGCGCCACCGCCCGCACGGTGTCGTCGCGGTGTTCGGCCCGTACAACTTCCCCGGCCACTTGCCGAACGGCCATATCGTGCCCGCGCTGATCGCCGGCAATGCGGTCGTGTTCAAGCCGTCGGAGCTCGCGCCGGGCGTCGCGCGCGCGACGGTCGAGGTGTGGCAGGAAGCCGGGCTGCCGGCCGGCGTGCTGAACCTCGTGCAGGGCGAGAAGGACACGGGCATCGCGCTCGCGAATCACCGGCAGATCGACGGGCTGTTCTTCACCGGCAGCTCGGACACCGGCACGCTGCTGCACCGGCAGTTCGGCGGCCGTCCGGAAATCGTGCTCGCGCTCGAGATGGGCGGCAACAATCCGCTCGTGATCGGCGAAGTCGAGGACATCGACGCGGCCGTCCATCACACGATCCAGTCGGCGTTCCTGTCGGCCGGCCAGCGCTGCACGTGCGCGCGCCGCATCTTCGTGCCGCAGGGCGCGTTCGGCGACCGCTTCCTCGCGCGTTTCGCCGACGTGACGTCGAAGATCACGGCCGACGTGTTCGATGCCGATCCGCAGCCGTTCATGGGCGCGGTGATCTCGGCGCGCGCGGCCGCGAAGCTCGTCGACGCGCAATCGCGCCTGATCGAGCGGGGCGCGAAGCCGATCATCGCGATGACGCAGCGCGATCCGCGCCTGGGCTTCGTGAACGCGGCGATCGTCGACGTGACGGGCGTGGCGAACCTGCCCGACGAAGAACACTTCGGCCCGCTCGCGCAGATCGTCCGCTACGCGACGTTCGACGAAGCGATCGAGCGCGCGAACGACACGGCATTCGGCCTGTCCGCCGGCCTGCTCGCCGACGACGCGAACGCATGGGACCACTTCCGCCGCACGATCCGTGCGGGGATCGTCAACTGGAACCGTCCGACCAACGGCGCATCGTCCGCCGCACCGTTCGGCGGCACCGGCCGCTCGGGCAACCATCGCCCGAGCGCGTACTACGCGGCCGACTATTGCGCGTATCCGATGGCGTCGGTGGAAAGCACGCAACTGACTTTGCCCGCGAGCCTGTCGCCGGGCCTGCACTTCTGATCGAGGGAACGACGATGAACGCACAAGAAGCCAATTTCGACGGGCTCGTCGGCCCGACCCACAACTACGCCGGCCTGTCGTTCGGCAACGTGGCGTCGCTCAACAACGAGAAGTCGGCCGCGAACCCGAAGGCCGCCGCGAAGCAGGGGCTGCGCAAGATGAAGCAGCTCGCGGATCTCGGCTTCGCGCAAGGCGTGCTGCCGCCGCAGGAGCGGCCGTCGCTGCGCCTGTTGCGCGAGCTCGGCTTCTCGGGCAAGGACGCGGACGTGATCGCGAAAGCCGCGAAGCAGGCGCCCGAACTGCTCGCCGCCGCGAGCTCGGCATCGGCGATGTGGACCGCGAACGCGGCCACCGTCAGCCCGTCGGCCGACACGAGCGACGGCCGCGTGCACTTCACGCCGGCGAACCTCTGCAGCAAGCTGCACCGCGCGATCGAACACGAAGCGACGCGCCGCACGCTGTCGACGCTGTTCGCCGATCCCGCGCACTTCGCGGTGCACGAAGCGCTGACCGGCACGCCGGCACTCGGCGACGAAGGCGCGGCGAACCACACGCGCTTCTGTGCCGAATACGGCAAGCCGGGCATCGAGTTCTTCGTGTACGGCCGCGCGGAATATCGCCGCGGCCCCGAGCCGAAGCGCTTCCCGGCACGCCAGACCTTCGAGGCGAGCCGCGCGGTCGCGCATCGCCACGGGCTCGCCGAAGAAGCGACGGTGTATGCGCAGCAGGACCCGGACGTGATCGACGCGGGCGTGTTCCACAACGACGTGATCTCGGTCGGCAACCGCGACACGCTGTTCACGCACGAGCGCGCGTTCGTCAACAAGCAGGCGATCTACGACACGCTGACCGCCGCGCTCGACGCACGCGGCGCGCGCCTGAACGTGATCGAGGTGCCCGAAGCGGCCGTGAGCGTGAACGACGCGGTCACGTCGTATCTGTTCAACAGCCAGCTGCTGTCGCGCGCGGACGGCTCGCAAGTGCTCGTCGTGCCGCAGGAATGCCGCGAGAACGGGAACGTCGCGGCTTATCTCGACGAACTCGCGGCCGGCAACGGCCCGATTCACGACGTGCTCGTGTTCGACCTGCGCGAAAGCATGAAGAACGGCGGCGGCCCGGCATGCCTGCGCCTGCGTGTCGTGCTCAACGACGCGGAACGCGCGGCCGTCACGTCGAACGTGTGGATCAACGACACGCTGTTCACGTCGCTCGACACGTGGATCGACCGGCACTATCGCGATCGCCTCGCACCGGAAGACCTCGCCGATCCGGCGCTGCTCGACGAATCGCGCACGGCGCTCGACGAGCTCACGCAGATCCTGCGCGTCGGTTCGCTGTATGACTTCCAGCGCTGAGGCACGGATGCCGGCCAACGTGCTGCTCGACGACTTCCTTGCGTTCACGCTGGCCGGTAGCGCGCCGTCCGTGACGGACGGCACCTGCGCGGCCGGCGCCGTGCGCTGGTCATGGCGCGGCGACGGTCTGTTCGCGCTCGAACCGGCCGCGGCCGCCGGCGCGGCGCGCCCGAGCGTGCTCGTGTCGGCCGGCGTGCACGGCGACGAGACGGCGCCGATCGAGCTGCTGTCGATGCTCGTGCGCGATCTCGCATCGGGCGCGCTGCCGCTCGCGTGCCAGCTGCTCGTCGTGCTCGGCAACGTGCCGGCGATGCGTGCCGGCGAGCGTTATCTCGACGACGACCTGAACCGCCTGTTCAGCGGCCGTCATGCGCAGGTGCCCGCCAGCCGCGAAGCACCGCGCGCCGCGCAGCTGGAAGCGGCCGCCGCCGCGTTCTTCGCGGACGCGCCGGCCGGCGCCGCGCGCTGGCACATCGACATGCACACGGCGATCCGCGCGTCGGTGTTCGAGCAGTTCGCACTGCTGCCGCACACGGGCACGCCGCCGACGCGCACGATGTTCGAATGGCTCGGCGACGCGCGCATCGCGGCCGTGCTGCTGCATACCGCGAAGGGCAATACGTATTCGCATTTCACGGCCGAGCACTGCGGCGCGCTCGCGTGCACGCTGGAACTCGGCAAGGTGCGTCCGTTCGGCCAGAACGACCTGACGCGCTTCGCATCGGCCGATCGCGCGGTGCGCCAGCTCGTGTCGGGCGCGGGCGGAGATGCGGTCGCGCAGGGCGATCATCCGCCGCTGCCGCGCGTGTTCACGGTGATCGACCAGATCACGAAGCAGAGCGACGCGCTGGAGCTGTTCGTCGCGGCCGACGTCGCGAACTTCACCGCGTTTGCACGCGGCACGGTGCTCGCGCAGGACGGCGACTACCGCTACACGGTGACGCACGACGAGGAACGGATCGTCTTTCCGAACCCGACCGTGAAGCCGGGCCTGCGCGCGGGCCTGCTCGTCGTCGACACGACGCGCGAGACGATCGCGGCGCTCGTTTGAGCGCATGTCCCGACCGGCTGCCGATTGCGCTGCTGCGACGGCACGCGGCCCGTGCCTGACCCGCAACCCGTCGGTATCCCGTCGTCGCCCGCATGCCGGGGCTGACGGCACGCGCCCCCGGCTTGCGTATTTGCGACACCGTTTTGCAAGTTCGGCGGATCGCCTGACCGGCGCCGCGCGCGCAGCGCAGCATCGCGCGACGTCGCCCGCTTTGCCATATCGGGCCGCGCGGATTGGTACAATCGCGGCCTTGCGGCTGTTGCGCCGCATCACGGCGTGGCATCGCGATTGTCGTGGTCATCCGACCCTGCAATGATGCAAGCGCCCGTAGTTCCGGAACATTCGAGTATCGAGGAGAGCACCTGATGAAGTTGGATTGGCGTAAAGTGGCCGCGCATGCGGTGGTGGCGGCATCGGCGGTGGCGGCAGGCAGTGCGGTTGCCGCGGATCTGAAGGAGATCCGGTTCGGCGTCGAGGCCTCGTACGCACCGTTCGAATACAAGACGCCCGACGGCAAGCTGACCGGCTTCGACATCGACATCGGCAACGCGGTGTGCGCGAAGCTGAAGACGAAGTGCGTGTGGGTCGAGAACGACTTCGACGGCCTGATCCCGGCGCTGCAGGCGCGCAAGTTCGACGCGATCAACTCGGACATGACGATCACCGACCAGCGCAAGCATGCGATCGCGTTCACCGATCCGATCTACACGATTCCGAACCAGCTGATCGCGAAGCAGGGCAGCGGCTTGCTGCCGACCCCGCAATCGCTGAAAGGCAAGCGCGTCGGCGTGCTGCAGGGCACGATCCAGGAAGCGTACGCGAAGAAGAAGTGGGCGCCGGCAGGTGTCGAGGTCGTGCCGTACCAGACGCAGGACCTGGCCTACGCCGACCTGAAGTCCGGCCGTCTCGATGCGACGTTCCAGGACGCGGAAGCCGGTTCGAAGGGCTTCCTGGCGAAGCCGCAGGGCCAGGGCTTCGCGTTCGCGGGCGGCACCGTGAGCGACGCGGAGATCCTCGGCTCGGGCGTCGGTTTCGGCCTGCGCAAGAACGACGCGGCGCTGAAGACCGCGCTCGATCAGGCGCTGAAGGACCTGAAGGCCGACGGCACGATCGACAACCTCGCGAAGAAGTACTTCAGCGTGCCCGTGACGCTCAAGTAAGCGTTGCGCTCGATCGCACGACGCAAGCAAACCGGCCGCTCATGCGGCCGGTTTGCTTTTGGAGGCGGGAAGGGGAGGAAAGCGGCGGGGGGCCGCCGCGTCACGCCGGAAAGAACCGGCCCAGTTCGCGCGCGAGCTCGTTGAGCACGCCCATCTCCTGCTGCGTGATCTTGCGCGCGGGCTGCGCGCCGGCCCAGTCGCCGTACAGCAGCGCGACGGTCGTCGTGCCGACGCGCACGGGCAGCAGCACGAACGCGCGCGTGTCGTCGAACGCGTCGAGATACCACGCGGGCAGGCGCTTGAGCATCTTCGGCTCCCGTGCCTGCTCGATGAAGATGCCGACCGAGTTCGAGATCGCGAGATGAAACACGTCCGGCTCGAAGCGCTCGTCGAAGCGCAGCCGGTCGAGCATCGTGTCGACGCCGGGGCCGAAGCCGAGGCGCGCGGCGAACATGCCGTCGTCGTGACGCACGAACATCACGGTGCGCGTGAACGCGAGGCCGGCCAGCAGGCTTTCCGACGCGAGCGCGAGTACCGGCGTCAGCACGTGCTCGGACGGCAGCGCGCGCAGGTCCGCGAGGCCGGCTTCGAGGCACGCCTCGGGTTCGGCTTGCGCGCGCGCGATCGCATCGGCGTTCGCGCGCAGCTCGACGATCTCGCGCATCATGGTGTCGCTCGCTTCCTCGCGCGCGAGCCGCTCGGCGATCTCGACGAGCGCGTCGGGTTCCATGCCGAGTTCCGCGCCGTAGTGCTGCGCGAGCGCGGCGATGCGCGCGTCGCGCTGCGGGCTCGCGGGCATCACGAGCGCACCCGCGACGTCGGTCGAGCAGCGGCTGATCTCGCGCAGCCAGCGGACGCGCTCGGTCGGGCCGTCGTCGGACACCTCGCCCGCATCGAGGTCGTCCTCGTCGTGGCCGAACGCGTCGGTGCGGACCAGGTGGTCGTGGTCGGCCATCCCCGCGCGGATCACGTCGGGCAGCCGCCAGCGCGCGGCCGCCTCGAGCCCGATCTCGTCGAAACCGACACCGAGCACGTCGATGCAGGCGGCCGCTTCGTCGCCGTTCAGTTCGGCCGCGCGGCGGCGGATCCGGTCCCATTCGCTGTCGAGATAGCAGACCACGAGCAGCTTGCCGACCTGGCGCATCAGCGTGCAGACGACGGCTTCCTCGCCCGCGCGCAGCTCGACGCGTTCGGTAAGCTTGCGTGCGACGCAGCCGGACAGCAGTGCGCGGTTCAGTTCGAGCTTCGCGTCGATGCGCCGCGGCGTACTGTGGTGGAAATGGTCGACGAGCTTGAGCCCGACGACCAGGTGGCCGACGGCATCCATGCCGAGCACCATCAGTGCGCGGGTCACGGTCGTGATGTTGCCGCCGAACGCCATGTACATCGCGGAATTCGCGAGCCGCAGCACTTTCTGCGTGAGTGCGAAGTCCGACAGCACGACGCGCACGAGCGCGGTGAAGTCGAGGTCGTCGTTCTTCATCGCGGCCATCGTCGCGCGCAGCGATTCCGACAGCAACGGGAAATCGCCCCGTTCGTTCATCCGGGCCCACAGCTTGTCGAGCAGCGCGGTGCGGGGCAGGTGTTCGGTGATTGACATACGGATCTGTCCGGTTCGCCGCGCGTCAGGCGGCGGCGTGCAGGTGCAGCTGATGGGCCTCGAAGCGCCGCGCAAGCTCCTCGGACGGCAGCGCCTGGCAGACGAGCCAGCCCTGGATATGGTTGCAGCCCATTTCCGTCAGCAATTCGCGCTGCGCTTCGGTCTCGACGCCTTCCGCGACGAGCTCGAGATCGAGCGTCTGCGCGAGGCCGACCACGGCCGACACGATCGCGCGGTCATTGCGCGAGGTCAGCAGGTTCTCGACGAAACTGCGATCGATCTTCAGCTTCGCGAGCGGGAAGCGCTGCAGATACGCGAGGCTCGAATAACCGGTACCGAAGTCGTCGATCGCGAAGCGGATGCCGAGATCGGTCAGCTCCTCGAGCAGGCCCTTCGCCTGCGCGGGATCGTGCATCAGCAGGCTTTCGGTGATCTCGAGCACGATGCGGCGCGGGTCGATGCCCGTCAGCGCGATCGCCTCGCGCACGCTTTGCGTGAAACGCGGGTCGCGGAACTGCTGCGGCGACACGTTGACCGCCACGTACTGCAGTGCGAGCCCCTGGCGATCCCACGCGACGAGCTGCATGCACGCGGCCTTGAGCACCCAGTTGCCGAGATAGTTGATCAGGCCGATCGATTCGGCGAGCGGAATGAAGGTCGCCGGCGGCACGAGGCCGTGCACCGGATGGCGCCAGCGGATCAGCGCCTCGACGCCGACCACCGCGCCCGACTGGCTGCGCGTGATCGGCTGGAAATGGAGCGAAAACTCGCCGTTGCGCACGCCGTCGTACAGGTCGGCCTCGAGCTTCAGCCGTTCGGCATCCGCCGGGTCGTCGACGGGCGCGTGGAACGCGAGCGCGTTGCCGCCCGACGCCTTCGCCTGCGCGAGCGCGTGGTCGGCACGGCGCAGCAGCGGGCTGTGGTGCTGCGCGCGATGCGGGGCGGCACGCTCGTCAGGGTAGAGCGCGATGCCGATGCTCGCGGACAGGTGCACGGTCTGCCCCTGGTACACATAGGGCTGGCGCACCGCGGCCTGCAGCCGGCGTGCGAGTGCATCGGCGGCATTGCTCGCCTGCGTGCGGTCAGGCGCACTGAGCACGACCGCGAACTTGTCGCTCGCGACGCGCGCGAGCTGTTCGTTCTGCGTGACGAGCGCCTTCAGCCGCTGCGCGGTTTCGCGCAGCAGCGTGTCGCCCGCGTCGTAGCCGAGCGCGCGGTTGATCCGCTGGTAATCGTCGAGGTCGAGCAGCAGCAGTGCCGCGCAGGTGCCGCCTTCGTCGGCGGCCTGCTGCGCGCGCATCAGCGCGGGCACGAGCGCGGACAGGTTGTCGAGGCCCGTCATCGGGTCGTGGTGCATCTCGTAGGTCAGGCGCGCCTCGAGCGCGCGCCACGACGACACGTCGAACGCCGCGATCGCGAACCCGTCGACGCCATGGTGGCGGCTCTTGAACGCGCGGATCTCGACGTCGAGCGGGTAGGTCAGCGATTTCACGATGCACATCGTCGCCTTCTCGACCTGGCCGGAACGCGCGGCGCGCGCAAGCAGGCCTTCGAGCGCCGCGGTATCCTGTTCGGCGATCAGGTCGCGCAGCGTCAGCGTGTGCAGGTAGTCGCGGTGGTAGCCGATGAAGCGCAGGCTTGCGTCCGACACGTAAAGAAAACGCAGTTCGCGGTCGACATGGGCGAGGAAATCCACCGTGCCAACCGTCTGTTCCAGCCAGTTGCGTACGGAGTCGTCGCGGCGCGGGGCGCCGGCGCGCGCGGGCATCAGCGCGCCGCCCGACCAGGCGAAGCGGCGCAGCGTATGCAAGGCGCTGCGCCAGGAGCCCTTGCGTGACGTCTGTTTCCTGTTGGCTTCCATGTTTCTCGCTGACGTGAAGGGCTGGAACCGGTTGTCCGGAAGGAATAACGGCAGACTGTGCGGAATCTTTAACGGGCCGGGCGCGGGTGGCGCTGCCGCGGCTCCGAATCGGCCACGCAAGTGTTCGACAGGCGAACGCCAGCGTGACCCACATCGAGGCTGACTTTATAAGAAATGAGGATGCAGATGAAGCGAAAACTGTTGCTGGGCGCCGCCGTGGCGGCGCTGGTGGCCGGTCATGCACTGATGGCGCAGGCGGAACTGAAGCCGGGCGCCGCGGCGCCCGATTTCACGACGCAGGCGTCGCTGGGCGGCAAGACCTACACGTACGCGCTCGCGGACGCGCTGAAGCAGGGGCCGGTCGTGCTCTATTTCTACCCGGCCGCGTTCACGAAGGGCTGCACGATCGAGGCGCACGCGTTCGCGGACGCGGTCGACCGTTACAAGGCTTACGGCGCGACGGTGATCGGCGTATCGGCCGACAAGATCGACACGCTGACGAAGTTCTCGGTGAGCGAGTGCCGGAGCAAGTTCCCGGTCGCGGCCGATCCGGACGCGAAGATCATCCGGGAATATGACGCGAAACTGCCGGCGATCGACCGCGCGAACCGCGTGTCCTACGTGATTTCGCCGGAAGGGAAGATTCTCTACGAATACACGAGCATGTCGCCCGACAAGCACGTCGAGAACACGCTTGCAGCCGTGAAGGCGTGGGCCGACGCCCATCCGAAGCAGTAAACGGGCACCGGGGAACCGGGGCACCGCGTGCGTCAAGCGTCGAGGCGGCCCGTCGTGCGGGCCGCCGGTACGGATCGACGCGGCGGCGCGCGTGAGGGCGCTAGGCGCGCAAGGCCTGCTCGATCGGCACGCTGCCGCCGACGAAGCCGACGATCTTGCGCGAGATGCCAAGCTTGATCGCCTCGATCGCGGCCCAGGCGACATCCTGGCGCGACACGGGCGGGGCGCCGTCGAACCACGCGTCGGTCAGCGCGATCTTGCCGACGCCCGGATCGTCCGTGAGCGGACCGGGGCGCAGGATCGCGTAGTCGACGCCCGATGCGATCACGCGATCGTCGCCTTCGCGCTTCATCTGCGAATAGTGGCGCAGCGCGTCCGGGCCGAGTTCGGGCCGGTACGCGGACAGCGAGCTGATCACCACGAGCTTCTGTGCGTTGTAGGCCAGCGTGTATTCGGCCGCACGGGCGACCGCGTCGCGGTCGACCTGCTCCTCTTCGGCCGCGCCTTCCGATTCGGCCGATCCGGCTGCGTAGATCACGTGCGTGATGCCCTGGAATGCGTGCGAGAAATCGTTCGTCAGATCGGCCTCGACCACCCGCGCGCCCGCCAGCGCATAGCCGTGCCGGCGCACGAGCGCCGTGACCTCGAACTCCGGCTGCTTGAGCAGCAGATCCGCGCAGGCCTGGCCCGTTCGGCCGGTCGCGCCAATCAGCAGTACCTTCGTCGTCATGAAACCGCTCCTTGCTCGATGCGTCGTCCTCCCAGATAGGGACGGACGACCGATAACTCAAGTGTAATGTCGATTTGCCCGTGCGGCGGGTGTGTATTAAGGGGCGTACCGGCGGCGGGCCTTCCTGCGGTCATTCGTTCACACGGATGCGGGAATGACGCGCCGACCGGCTATCATGTGCGCGATGCATTTTTCGCCGCTATGTCATACAACGCAGCGGCCCACCGGTTGGAGTACACATGGCATTACCCCTGGACAACGTCAGCATGGCCGTGTTCTGCGACTTCGAGAACGTCGCGCTCGGCGTGCGCGACGCGAAGTACGAGAAGTTCGACATCAAGCCCGTGCTGGAGCGCCTGCTGCTGAAGGGCAGCATCGTCGTGAAGAAGGCCTATTGCGACTGGGATCGCTACAAGGGCTTCAAGGCGTCGATGCACGAAGCGAGCTTCGAGCTGATCGAGATTCCGCACGTGCGCCAGTCGGGCAAGAATTCGGCCGACATCCGGCTTGTCGTGGACGCGCTCGACCTCTGTTACACGAAGTCGCACGTCGATACGTTCGTGATCATCAGCGGCGATTCGGATTTTTCGCCGCTGGTGTCGAAGCTGCGCGAGAACGCGAAGAAGGTGATCGGCGTCGGCGTGAAGAAATCGACGTCGGATCTGCTGGTCGCGAACTGCGACGAATTCATCTTCTACGACGATCTGGTACGTGAGCAGCAGCGCACGCTCGCGAAGCGCGAACAGCAGCAGCGCGCGGGCAACGGCGGCGCGAAGCGGCCGGACGAGCCGTCGGCGTCGCGCAAGCACGACCTGGACGCGCGCAAGGCCGAGGCGATCGCGCTGGCCGTGGAGACGTTCGACGCGCTCGCGTCGGAGCGGGACGACGTCGGCAAGATCTGGGCGTCGGTGCTGAAGAGCGCGATCAAGCGTCGCAAGCCGGATTTCAACGAGTCGTACTACGGATTCCGCGCGTTCGGCAACCTGCTCGACGAGGCGCAGGCGCGCGGCCTGCTCGAAGTGGGGCGTGACGACAAGTCGGGCGCGTTCGTGTCGCGGGCACGCCAGTCGGTGGCCGCGGAGCAGGTGGCGCACGCCGGCGAAGGCGGGGCCGCACACCACGGCGGTCACCACGGCGCGCGCGCGGCGGAGCCGGCGCGGGCCGGCCGCGAGCCGCGACGTCGCGAGCAGCGGGCGGACGCCGTCGTGCACGAAACCGCGCAGGTCGACGCGGACGACGCGGCGATGGCCGAATCGGCCGGAGCCGCCGAAATCGCGGCAGTCGTGCCGGCTGAAACGACCCAAGCCGTGGAAGCGGTGGAAGCAGCCGAGGCGCACGGCGACGCGAAGGATGGCCGCAAGCGTGCGCGCAAGAGCGCGGCGAAGAAGACCGGCGCGAAGAAGGGCGCCGCCGCGAAGAGCGCAGGCCGTGAGTCGGCCGGGAGGCCGGACGACGCCGGGCATGGCGCGGCGAAGCACGGCGGCGACCAGCACGCGCACGGCAAGCATGCGGGCGACACGCATCGCGACCCGGAGCAGGGCGACATGTGGCCCGCCGCGGTGACGCACACCGAGCCGTCGGCCGGCGACGTCGGCGGCGAGGTGGCTGCCGCGCCGGCCGAGGCGGCTGTCGAGGCGCCCACCGAAGCCAAGCCGAAGAAACCGGCCCGCAAGGCGGCACCGCGCGCGCGGCGTCCGCGCAAGACGGCGGCAGCGGCCGAGTAATGGTCGAGTAGTGGCCGAGGTAACGGCCGAACAACGGCCGAGCCGGGTAATGGCCCGTTAATGGCCCGGTAACGGCCGCCGGCCGGGTGTCGTCCGAAGCAGGTCGGCACGCGGGCCGGTTTCTCGCAGTGCAACAGCGGCCGGCGCAATGCCGGCCCTTCAGCCGAGCTGACCGTTCAGCGCATAAGGCTGCGTCATCACTTCGAGGAAGTGGCCGTCCGGATCGTCGAAATACACGCCGCGGCCGCCGTTGTGGCGGTAGATGTCATCGGGTTGCCGTTTCGCGGGATCGGCCCAGTACGGCAGCCCGCGCTCGCGGATGCGTGCCAGCACACGATCGAAGCCGGCTTCGTCGAGCAGGAACGCGTAATGCTGCGACCGGATGTCCCCCGCCTGTTCGTAGAAATCGAGCGACACGCCGTTGTCGAGCGGCACAACCAGCATCGCGCCGAACGGCGTCGGCGGCGGCAGTTCCAGAAGCTGGGTTAGGAAGCGGCTCGACGCACGCTTGTCGCGACACCAGACGATCGTATGGTTGAGCTGGACGTTCATGGCGTGTCCCCGTGAAGGGTCCCGCGGTGGGCATGGACTCACGATAGCCGATCGCTGCCGATGCGCAAGCGCGGCAAGCGGCCGCCCGGCGGGCGGCCGCTTCCGTCACTCCCCGGCGACGGCCGGCCCGCCGGAATTCCCGCGGCGGTTGCGCCGCTTCTCGGCCCAGACGCGGAAACGGTCCATGTACAGGTAGACGACCGGCGTCGTATAGAGCGTCAGCACCTGCGACACGATCAGGCCGCCGGCGATCGCGATCCCGAGCGGCGCGCGCAGCTCGGCACCGTCGCCGCTGCCGAACGCGAGCGGCAGTGCGCCGAACAGCGCGGCCATCGTCGTCATCATGATCGGCCGGAAGCGCAGCAGGCACGCCTCGTGGATCGCGTCGAGCGACGATTTGCCGTAGTTGCGCGTCTGGTCGATCGCGAAGTCGACCATCATGATCGCGTTCTTCTTCACGATACCGATCAGCAGGATCACGCCGATCAGCGCGATGATGCTGAACTCGGTCTTGAACAGCAGCAGCGCGAGCAGCGCACCGACACCGGCCGACGGCAGCGTCGACAGGATCGTGATCGGGTGGATGTAGCTCTCGTACAGGATCCCGAGCACGATATAGACGGCCAGCAGCGCCGCGAGGATCAGGATCGGCTGGTCGTTCAGCGACTGCTGGAACGCCTGCGCGGTGCCCTGGAAGCTGCCGACGATCGTCGGCGGCACGCCGACCTGCGCCATCGTCTGGTAGATCACCTGCGTCGCCTGCGACAGCGACACGCCGGGCGGCAGGTTGAACGAGATCGTCGTCGCGACGAACAGCCCCTGGTGGTTGACCGACAGCGGTGTCGTGCTCGGCCCGAACGTCGCGATCGCCGACAGCGGGATCATCGTCGACTTCGACGTCGACACCGACGCACCCGACGACGCGCTCGACTTGCCGCTCGCCGCGATCGCGTTGAGCGCCTGGTTGCGCGCGGAGTCCGACGCGATCGCCGCGGCGCTCTGCGCGGCCGTGCCGGCGCTCGACGTGCCGGCCGACGTCGCGACGTAGGTGCCGGCCGCCGCGTTGGTGGTCTGCGAGCCGTTCGCACTGCCTCCCGACGTGCTGACCCACACCTGGTTCAGCATCTCGGGGCTCTGCCAGTATTTCGGCGCGACTTCCATCACCACGTGGTACTGGTTCAGCGGGTTGTAGATCGTCGAGACCTGGCGCTGGCCGAATGCGTCGTACAGCGTATTGTCGATCTGCGCGGGCTTGATGCCGAACCGCGCGGCCGTCGCGCGGTCGATCGTCACCATCGCCTCGAGGCCGCCTTGCTGCTGGTCCGAATTCACGTCGGTCAGCTCGGGGCGCTTCTGCAGCGCCTCGGTCAGGATCGGCCCCCACTTGTACAGGTCGGCGCTCGAATCGCCGAGCAGCGTGAACTGGTACTGCGCGTTGCTCTGCCGGCCGCCGACGCGGATGTCCTGTGCCGCCTGCAGGAACGTGCGCGCACCCGCGACGTCCGCCAGCGGCGGGCGCAGTTGCTGGATCACCTGGTCGGCCGTCAGCTTGCGCTCGGTACGATCCTTCAGCGTGACGAACATGAAGCCCGAGTTGGTCTGCGTGCCGCCGGTGAAGCCCGCGACGCTCTTCACGTTCGGGTTGCCCTGCACGATCCGCATCATCTCGGAGAACTTCAGCTTCATCGCCTGGAACGACGTCGACTGGTCGGCCTGGATGCCGCCGATCATCAGCCCGGTGTCCTGCTGCGGGAAAAAGCCCTTCGGCACGACGACGTACAGGTAGGCGTTCAACACGATCGTTGCGACGAGCGTCAGCAGGATCAGCAACGGCCGGCGCAGCGCCCACGACAGCGAGCGTTCGTAACCGCGCTGCATGCGGCTGAAACAGCGTTCCAGGAATCGCGCGAAGCGGCCTTCGCTCTGCGGTTCGTGCGACTCGGGGAGCAGGCGCGCGCACATCATCGGCGTGACGGTGAGCGACACCGCGAGCGACACGGCGATCGCAAGCGACAGCGTCAGCGCGAACTCGCGGAACAGGCGCCCGACGATGCCGCCCATCAGCAGGATCGGGAGGAACACCGCGACGAGCGAAATGCTCATCGACAGCACCGTGAAGCCGACCTCGCGCGCGCCGTCGAACGCGGCCTGCATGCGCGACTTGCCGTTCTCGATATGCCGCGAGATGTTCTCGAGCACGACGATCGCATCGTCGACGACGAAGCCTGTCGCGACGATCAGCGCCATCAGCGACAGGTTGTCGATCGAGAAGCCGAGCAGGTACATCGCGCCGAACGTGCCGACGATCGAGATCGGCACCGCGACGCTCGGGATCAGCGTCGCGCGCCAGTTGCGCAGGAACAGGAACACGACCATCACGACGAGGCTGATCGCGATCAGCAGCGTGTGCTCGGTGTCTTTCAGCGACGCGCGAATGGTGGTCGAGCGGTCGAGCACGGGCGTGACCGTGATGTCGGCCGGCAGCGACGCGGTGAGCTGCGGCAGCGCCGCGCGCACGCGGTCGATCGTGTCGATGATGTTCGCGCCGGGCGAGCGGTAGAGGATCACGAGCACCGCGCGCTTGCCGTTCGACAGGCCGAGGTTGCGGAGATCCTCGACCGAATCGACGACGTCGGACAGGTCGGACAGCCTCACGGCCGCGCCGTTGCGATACGCGACGACGAGGTCGCGGTATTGCGACGCCTCGGACGCCTGGTCGTTCGTATACAGCTGGTAGCGCTGCGGGCCGAACTCGATCGCGCCCTTCGGCGCGTTGGCGTTCGCGGAGGCGAGCGCCGCGCGCACGTCCTCGAGGCCGATCCCGTAGTGGAACAGCGCCTGCGGCTCGAGCTCGACGCGCACGGCCGGGTTCGCGGAGCCGCTCACCGACACCTGGCCGATCCCGTCGATCTGCGACAGCGACTGCTGCAGCACCGTCGACGCGGCGTCGTACAGCTTCGCGGGCGACGAGGTTTCCGACGTCAGCGACACGACCATGATCGGCGAGTCGGCCGGGTTGACCTTGCGGTAGGTCGGGTTGCTCTTCAGCGCGGCGGGCAGGTCGGCGCGCGCCGCGTTGATCGCGGCCTGCACGTCGCGGGCGGCGCCGTCGATGTCGCGGTTCAGGCCGAACTGCAGGATGATCCGGGCATTGCCGACCGTGCTCGTCGACGTCATTTCGGAGACGTCGGCGATCGAGCCGAGGTGCCGCTCCAGCGGGCTCGTCACGCTGGTCGCGACGGTCTCGGGGCTCGCGCCGGGCAGCGACGCCTGCACCGAGATGGTGGGGAAGTCGACCTGCGGCAGCGGCGACACCGGAAGCTTGACGAACGCGAACAGGCCCGCGAGCGCGACGCCGATCGCGAGCAGCGTCGTCGCGACGGGGCGCGTGATGAAGGGGCGCGACAGGTTCATGTCGGCACTCGCTGGGCCGCCGCGTGTTCCGACGGATGCGTTTTCGGGAGATGGGAGGGCTGCGCCCCCCCACGCGAACGAAGTGTGCGTGAGGGTCGTGTCATTTACGCATCCGTGCGCGTGCCGGCTTGCGGGCCGTGGCGCTCGAACCAGCCGCGCACGCGGCGCGCGAGCGAGTCGAAGCCGAGGTAGATCACGGGCGTCGTGAACAGCGTCAGCACCTGCGACACGATCAGGCCGCCGGCGATCGCGACCCCGAGCGGCTGGCGCAGCTCGGAGCCCGCGCCGGCGCCGACGATCAACGGCACCGCGCCGAGCAGCGCGGCGAGCGTCGTCATCAGGATCGGCCTAAAGCGCAGCAGGCATGCCTGGTAGATCGCCTCGCGCGGCGGCTTGCCTTCGACACGTTCGGCCTCGAGCGCGAAGTCGATCATCATGATCGCGTTCTTCTTCACGATACCGATCAGCAGCACGATGCCGATGATCCCGATGATGTCGAGGTCGTGCCCGGTGATCATCAGCGCAAGCAACGCGCCTACGCCGGCCGACGGCAGCGTCGACAGGATCGTGATCGGGTGGATGTAGCTCTCGTACAGCACGCCGAGCACGATGTACATCGTGACGACCGCCGCGAGGATCAGGAACAGCTGGTTCGACAGCGATGCCTGGAACGCGAGCGCCGCGCCCTGGAAGCGCGTCTGGAACGACGCGGGCAGCCCGATGTCCTTCTCGGCGGCGTCGATCGCCTTGACCGCCTCGCCGAGCGACGCACCCGCCGCGAGGTTGAACGAGACGGTGGTCGACGGGAACTGCGACAGGTGCGCGACCAGGAGCGGCGACGGCCGTTCGTGGAACGACGCGATCGACGCCAGCGGCACCTGGCCGCCGCCCGCCGACGGCAGGTAGATGTCGTTCAGCGATTGCGCGTAGTGCTGCTCCTTCGGCTCGGACTCGAGAATCACGCGGTACTGGTTCGACTGCGTGAAGATCGTCGACACGATGCGCTGGCCGAACGCGTCGTACAGCGCGTTGTCGACGGTCGCCGGCGTGATGCCGAAGCGCGCGGCGCTCGCGCGGTCGATCTCGATGTAGACGGACTGGCCGTTGCTCTGCAGGTCCGTCGCGACGTCGGCAAGCGACGGCTCCTGCTGCAGCCGCGCGACGAGCTTCGGCACCCAGGTCGCGAACTCTTCCGAGTTCGGGCTCGTCAGCATGAACTGGTACTGCGTCGGGCTGACCGTCGAGTCGATCGTCAGATCCTGCACCGGCTGCATGAACAACGAGATGCCGGTGATGTTCGCGACGCGCTGCTGCAGGTCGCGGATGATCTGCGCGGCCGTTTCGGAACGTTCGTCGCGCGCCTTCAGGTTGATCAGCATCCGGCCGCTGTTCAGCGTGATGTTGCTGCCGTCGACGCCGATGAACGACGTGAGGCTCGCGACGTTCGGATCCTTCAGGATCTCGGCCGCGAGCGTCTGCTGGCGCTCGGCCATCGCGCCGTACGAGATCGACTGCGGCGCCTGCGT
This sequence comes from Burkholderia sp. LK4, assembly GCF_001043615.1. Classification (NCBI taxonomy): domain Bacteria; kingdom Pseudomonadati; phylum Pseudomonadota; class Betaproteobacteria; order Burkholderiales; family Burkholderiaceae; genus Burkholderia; species Burkholderia sp. LK4. The sequence continues at coordinate 60,131 of NZ_LDUL01000065.1, read as the reverse complement.
GATCGCCTGGATCACGCCGGTGTCCTGCGCGGGGAAGAAGCCCTTCGGCACGTACACGTACAGCAGGCCCGTCAGCGCGAGCGTCAGCAGCGCGACGACGAGCGTCGAGCGCTGGCGGTTCAGCACCCATTCGAGCGCGACCGCGTAGCGCGCGATCACCCAGTCGATCGCCTGGTGCACGCGCGCCTCGAAGCGGTGGCTCTCGGGCGGCGGCGAATGGCGCAGCAGCTTCGCGCACATCATCGGCACGAGCGTGAGCGACACGATCGCCGAGATCACGATCGTCACCGCGAGCGTGATCGCGAATTCATGGAAGAGGCGCCCGACCACGTCGCCCATGAACAGCAGCGGGATCAGCACCGCGATCAGCGACACCGTCAGCGAGATGATCGTGAAGCCGATCTGCTTCGAGCCCTTCAGCGCGGCCTCGAGCCCCGATTCGCCTTCCTCGACGTAGCGCGCGATGTTCTCGATCATCACGATCGCGTCGTCGACGACGAAGCCGGTCGCGATGGTGAGCGCCATCAGCGACAGGTTGTTCAGCGAGAAGCCGGCCATGTACATCACCGCGAGCGTGCCGATCAGCGACAGCGGCACCGACAGGCTCGGGATGATCGTCGCGTAGATGTTCGCGAGGAACAGGTACATCACGAGCACGACGAGCCCGACCGCGACCAGCAGCTCGAACTGCACGTCGCGCACGGCGGCGCGGATCATCGTCGTACGGTCGGTGACGATCTGCACGTCGAGCGCGGCCGGCAGCGTTTCCTGCAGCTTCGGCAACTGCGCCTTGATCGCGTCGACGGTCGCGATCACGTTCGCGCCCGGCTGGCGCTGCACGTTCAGGATGATCGCGGGTTCCGAATTCACCCACGCGCCGAGCTTGGTGTTCTCCGAGCCGGCGACGACCGTCGCGACGTCGGTGAGCATCACCGGGCGGCCGCCCTTGTACGCGACGACCGCGCTGTTGTATTGATCGGCGCTCGTGAGCTGGTCGTTCGCGTTGATCGTGTACGCGCGCGTCGGGCCGTCGAAGTTGCCCTTCGGCGTGTTCACGTTCAGGTTCGAGATCGTCGTGCGCAGGTCGTCGAGGTTCATCCCGTACTTCGCGAGCGCGGTCGGGTTCGCCTGGATCCGCACGGCCGGGCGGTTGCCGCCCGACAGGCTGACGAGGCCGACGCCCGCGATCTGCGAGATCTTCATCGCGAGGCGCGTGTCGGCGAGGTCCTGCACCTGCGTGAGCGGCAGCGTCTTCGACGTGACGGCGAGCGTGATCACCGGCGCGTCGGCCGGGTTGACCTTCGCATAGATCGGCGGGGCAGGGAGGTCGGACGGCAGCAGGTTGCCGGCCGCGTTGATCGCGGCCTGCACTTCCTGTTCGGCGATGTCGAGCGGCAGGTCGAGCGAGAACTGCAGCGTGATCACGGACGAGCCGGCCGAACTCTGCGACGACATCTGGTTCAGCGACGGCATCTGCCCGAACTGCCGTTCGAGCGGCGCGGTGACCGACGAGGTCATCACTTCAGGGCTCGCGCCCGGGTAGAAGGTCTGGACCTGGATCGTCGGATAGTCGACTTCCGGCAGCGCGGCGAGCGGCAGGAAGCGCAGCGCGACGAGACCTGCCAGCATGATCGCCGCCATCAGGAGGGCGGTGCCGACCGGCCGGAGAATGAAAAGGCGGGATGGATTCATCGAGTGGCCCGCGCGTTACTGGGCCGCGGGGGCCGCTGCCTGCGACGCGCCGTGCCGGTGTCCGCCGCGCTGGCCGCCGGCGCCCGATGCACCCGACGCCGCGCCGGCGCCGCGCGTGCCCGATGCGCCTTTCGGCTTGTCGGCCGGGATCGAGATCTTCGCGCCTTCGCGCAGGCGGTCGGAGCCGTCGGTCACCACGCGTTCGCCGAGCGACACGCCGCTGACGATGCTCGTGCGTTCGCCGTCGACCGGGCCGACCGTGACCTTGCGCACCGTCACCGTGTTGTCGGGTTTCACGACGTAGACGAACTGGCCGATCGAGCCGGTCAGCACGGCGGAGGTCGGCACGATCGTCGCGTTGCGCATCACGTCGACGAGCAGCCGCGTGTTCACGAACTGATTCGGGAACAGCATGCCTTCCTTGTTATCGAAGTTCGCGCGCAGCTTGACCGTGCCCGTGCTCGTGTCGATCTGGTTGTCGAGCGTCGCGAGCGAGCCCGTCTCGAGCGGCACCGTGTTGTTGCGGTTGTACGCGGTGACCGACAGCTTCTGGCCCGCGTTCACCTGCTTGAGGATCTGCGGCAGGTTGTCTTCCGACGTCGTGAAGATCACGCTCATCGGCTGCAACTGCGTGATCACGACGATGCCGTTGGTATCGCCCGGCGTCACGTAGTTGCCGGGGTCGACCTGGCGCAGGCCGACGCGGCCCGACACCGGCGCCGTGATGCGCGCATACGTGAGGTTCAGCTTCGCGGAATCGATCGCGGCCTGGTCGGTCTTCACCGCACCTTCGTATTGCTTGACGAGTGAGGCCTGCGTATCGACCGTCTGCGACGCGATCGAGTCCTGCGACAGCAGCGTCTGGTAGCGCTTCAGGTCGAGGCGGGCCGTCGCGAGCAGTGCCGCGTCGCGCGCATGCGTGCCTTCGGCGTTCTCGAGCGCGACTTGGTACGGGCGCGGGTCGATCTGCGCGAGCACGTCGCCTTTCCTGACGATCTGGCCTTCCTGGAACGAGACCGACTGCAGGTAGCCCGACAGCTGCGTCTTGACCGTCACGTTCGCGAGCGGCGTGACGGTGCCGAGCGCGGACAGCACGATCGGCATTTCGCCCTGCGTCGCGGTCGCGACCTGCACGGGCTGCGGAATGTTCGCCATCGCGGCGGGGCCGCCTCGGCCGCGGTGGCCGCCGCCACCGGCGGCGCTTGCACCCGCGCCCGTCGCGGCACTGCCGGCCGCCGGCGTGCGGTTCCACGGGTGCCACCACAGCAGGCCGCCGATGACGACGACCGCGAGCGCCCCGGCCATCAGCGTGCGGCGCGGGCGTCGTGCGGCGGGAGACGCGGGGTCGTTCGAAGGAGGCGTGGGCTTTTGTTCGTTATCCATCGTGATCTGTCAGGAAGACGGCGCGGCGGGCCGGAAATCGGACTGCTGGGCTGCGCGTGGGCGAGCGGTGCCGGGGAGGGGACGCCCGGCTCGGTCCGGGCCCCCGCCGGTCTGCGCGGGAAAAGAGCGGTGCGCACCGCGAGTGCGGCGCGACGATGGGCATGATCCTACGTCCCGTCCCCGTTACAGTCCAGTGGTCTATCTTTCAACGGGTTACGGTCGTTACAGAACGCGACAGTACGATGACGGAACGATTACACGCCGCTGCGACGGGCCGGTGCGCCGCCGATCTCGCGGGTGATTTTCGCGATGCATTCGTGCAGCGCGGGCACCACGTGTTCGTGCAGCCATTCGGGCGGGCACTGGTGCGACGCGCCACCGCAATTCACCGAATAGCGCTGGCCCGACGGACCGACGAAACCGGCCGCGACGGCATTCAGGCCCTCGCGCCATTCGCCGATCGCGATCGCGTGGCCGTCGCGCATCGCATCGTCCAGCGCAGGGGTCAGGCGGGCGGACACATGCGGCCAGTCGTCGCCCGCCGTGGTGCGCAGCGACTCGAGCAGCAGGCGGCGTTCGTCGTCCTCGAGTGCGGCGAGATACGCGCGGCCGACCGCGGTGCGCGCGATGTCCATCCGCGAGCCGATCTCGAGGCGCGTGACGAGTACGGCCGAACGCGGACGGATCACGTCGATCGCGACCATGTCGAGCCGGTCGCGCACCGCGAGGTGCACGGACAGCGACGTGCGTTCGGCCAGCTCGATCATGAACGGCCGCGAACGCGCGCGGATGTCGAAGTTGCGCAGGAAGCCGTGGCTCAGTTCGAGCACCGACGCGGTGAGCACGAAGCGCTCGCTGTCGGGCAACTGGAACAGGAAGCCGGCGCTGACGAGCGTCGCGGTGATGCGCGAGACGGTCGGCTTCGGGATGCCGGTCAGTTCGGTCAGCTCGCGGTTGCTGACGGGCGCGTCGGCCGCCGCGATGCGGCGCAGCACGGCGAGGCCGCGGGCGAGGGCGGTGATCTCGTCGGGCGACGATTCACGGTCCCGCGACGCGGGAGGGGTTACAGTTGTCGACACGAGGGATTCTCTCTAATTCCGAAACTCGATTTCAATTTTGTTGGAATTGTAGGACTATTGTCAAAGGATGCATGTTCCGTGGGTGAACCGGTCATTGGATGAGATTTTACGGGTTCACCCTTGGTTTATTAGGAAAACGCTCAACTGAGCGTTGCCAGAAAGTGCATGAATCGGTGCAAATACCGCTTGACTTGTCGGGCGGAAACGGAAAGAATGTCTCACGTTTTCGAAACATCGTTTCAAGAGTTTAACCGGCAACGATGTTTCGCGCAGTCTCTCAGGTTCTAGCACGGCCCTCGGAATGGCTAGAACTTTTTTAGCGCCACGGTCTCCGTGGCGCTTTTTTTTGCCCGTTTTCCTGCTCGCCCGCCCGGACGCGTCAGGCCCGTATTATCCCCCGATCGTCGAACCCCCCCGTTTTTACCCGCGCGGCGTCTGCCCGCGCGTGCGCGTGACGCGATTCGCACGCGCAAAAAAAAGCGCGATGTCCGCACTGGGCATCGCGCATCAAACGGCGTGGAGCGCCGACGAATGATCGGTGATGAAGAAAGGGACGTTCGGTTGGGGACGCCCGGTCAGGGACGCCCCCGGCCGGGCCACCCGGCCGGCGGGCGGCGCCTCCTCGCGCGGCCCGGTCAGGCCTTCGCGAGCTTGATGCTGGTCTGCTCGGCCGTCAGGTAGCCGACGCTCGCGCCGAAGCGGTCCTTGAAGTTCGCGCGCACGAGCGGGTCGAGCGTCGGCTTGACCTTGTCGTGCAGCGGCGATTCCCAGTCGCCCGCGTGCTGGAAGTTGCTCATGATGTACGTCCAGCCGTTGATCTCGTCGACCGCGTGCAGGCCGGTCGATTCCGCGCCGGCCGGGCACGACAGCACGCGCACCAGCGACTTCGTGTCGACGTTGTAGGCCCACAGGAAGTTGTTCACGTGCATGCCCGAGTCTTCGCCGATGAAGAGCGTGCGCAGCTTTTCGGAGAACTTCAGGTTGTCCGGGTTCGCGATCTTGTCCGGGTTCGCGAGGTTGCCGAGCCCGTCGGCCGCGGCGAGATCCTCGCCGACGAGCGCGGCCGGCGCGCCCATGTCGACCGGCACCCATTCGCTGTCGATCGCGCTGCCCGTCGTGTCGCGCTGGCTGCCCTTCAGGTTCAGCGCATAGACGGCGCCCGCGGCGATCTTCTTGTCGACCGCGACGTCGCGCGACGCCGCATTACCCTTGACCATCGACGTCTCGATCCGCGACATCGCCGTGTAGACGATCTTGTCCTTCGCGTTCACGGTCGTGCCTTCGAGCTTCGTGAAGCCCATGCTGCCGCCGAGCAGTGCCGCGTAGCGGTGCGTCTCGAGGAACGCGGCCGCCTTTTCCATCCCCGGCTTCACGCGCATCCAGTTGAACTTGCCGCCGAAGTGGACCTTCGTGTAGCTCGCATCGTTCGGGTCGGTGGTCATCAGGTCCATGATGTCCGATGCCTTCAACGTGTTCGCGAGCGCCTCGATCTCGCTGCTCGTCGCGTGGCCGATCCTGATCCACGTGAGCGTCGCGGTGCCGGCGCCAGCCGACGAGGTCTGCGTCCACTTCGCGACATACAGCGTGCCGGCCGACAGGTCGGCGGCCTTGTCGGCGACGAACATGAACAGGCCGCCGTTGGTGGCGTCGTCACCCATCATCACGGTGCGCTGGTCCGGCATCACCTGGATCAGCTCGTGCGAGATGCGGCCGAGGCAATAGTGCTTCTTCACGGTGCCCGTGCCGTCGGGATTCACGGTGATCTCGGGCAGGTGGCCGTAGTGGTAGGGGTTCGCCTTCGTCTCGTCGCCGAACGTGTTCTTGCTGAACGCCTTGAACTGCGCATCGGTCGCGGCCTTGGTCGCGTCCGGCTCGTACTCCTCGCTCGACAGGTGCGTGCCCCACGGCGACAGGCTCGCGCCGCACGTGATCCACAGGCCGTGCGCCTTCGACGTGTCGACGTTGTGGTACTTGACGACCTTCAGCGCGCCGTTGGCCGGATCCTGGTCGAGCGTCAGCACCGCGATCGGCGACGGCAGCTGGCCGTACTGCGATGCGCTCGCCTGGTCGCGCGTCGTGTATTCGAACTGCACGACGGCGAAGACCGTGTTGCCTTTCACGCCGGGCACGTTCGCGTTCTTCAGCGTCAGCAGCGAGCTGCCGTCCGGGCAGTCGGAATAGAACTGGCGCTCCTTGCCGGCAACCGAGCGGTCGATGATCGGCTGGTTGTTGATGTCGTAGTAGCCGCCCGCGAGCGTCGTGCCGCCCTTGCCGTCCGGCACCATGTCGCCCGTCACGAAGAACGGCCGGTACGCCAGCTTGAAGTTGCGCGCCGAGCCGTCCGAGAACGACACCGACAGCGTCGAGCCGACCGTCGTCGTGGCCATCGCGGCCGCGTTGTCGAGCGTCGGTGCGGCCATCGCCGAGAACGTCGCCGACGTGTACGCGGCGGCGACCGGGGCCGGCGTCGACGCCGGATTGTCGTCGCCGCCGCAACCCGTCAGCAGGGCAGGCAGCGCGAGGCCGGAAAGGGGAAGCATCGGCGCGCCGGCGAGGATCTTCAGGGCCTGACGACGGGAAGCATTGGGCAACGCGGGCATGTGGAGTCCAGTTTCAGTTGTTGGAAGAATGGCCTTCGCGAAGCAGGCGCTCGGCAAGCTCCGCGAAGGCAAATTGAAAACTGGACGGAAGTGTAAGGACGCTCGATGAAAGTTTTTTGAATTGAAAACGTAATGGCGAGCCGGGCGTTCGTCAGGGGCTCAATCGCGTTCGGGCGTCGCCGAGATGCGGTGGATCGACAGGTCCGCGCCGTCGAACTCGGCTTCGCGGTCGAGGCGCAGCCCGACGGTCGCCTTCAGCGCACCGTACACGAGCGTGCCGCCCGCAGTCGCGATCGCGATGCCGCCGAGCGTGCCGACGAGCTGCGACATGAACGACACGCCGCCGAGGCCGCCGAGCGCGGGCAGGCCGAACACGCCGGCCGCGAGGCCGCCAAGCGCGCCGCACATGCCGTGCAGCGGCCACACGCCGAGCACGTCGTCGATGCGCCACTTGTTCTGCACGCAGGTGAACATCGCGACGAACAGTGCGCCGGCGGCCGCGCCCGTGACGAGTGCGCCGATCGGGTGCATCACGTCGGAGCCCGCGCAGACCGCGACGAGGCCCGCGAGCGGCCCGTTGTACGTGAAGCCCGGGTCGTTGCGGCCGGCCATCCACGCGGCGAGCGTGCCGCCGACCATCGCCATCAGCGAGTTCACGGCGACGAGGCCGCTGATCTTGTCGAGCGTCTGCGCGCTCATCACGTTGAAGCCGAACCAGCCGACCGCGAGCACCCACGCACCGAGCGCGAGGAACGGGATGTTCGACGGCGGGTGCGCGGCGATCCGGCCGTCCTTAGCGTATCGGCCATGGCGCGCGCCGAGCAGCAGTACGGCCGGCAGCGCGACCCAGCCGCCGAACGCGTGCACGACGACGGAGCCCGCGAAATCGTGGAACGGCGCGCCGAACGCGTGCGTGAGCCAGGCCTGCACCCCGAAGCGTTCGTTCCACGCGATCCCTTCGAAGAACGGATAGATGAAGCCGACGATGATCAGCGTCGCGACGAGCTGCGGATTGAACTTCGCGCGCTCGGCGATGCCGCCGGAGACGATCGCGGGAATGGCCGCCGCGAAGGTCAGCAGGAAGAAGAAGCGCACGAGCGCGTAGCCGTTGTGCTGCGACAGCGTGCCGATGTCGTCGAAGAACTCGACGCCGTACGCGATCGTGTAGCCGATGAAGAAATACGCGAGCGTCGACACCGAGAAGTCGACCAGGATCTTCACGAGCGCGTTGACCTGGTTCTTCTTGCGGACCGTGCCGAGTTCGAGAAATGCAAAGCCCGCGTGCATCGCGAGCACCATGACGGCGCCGATCAACAGGAACAGTGAGTCGACGCCGGATTTCAGACCATCCATGCCGTGGCTTCCTTGCGCAAAAAACGGGCAAGGAATGCAAATATCGAGCCAACTTGGTGAGCCGACGCATGGAGTTGGTGCCCGGGCGCCGCGTGGTGAGGCATTCCGATGAATCGTGCACGGGAAGAGGGCGTAGCCGGCGCAGCCCGAGCGCGATGCCGGGTGCACGTGTGTGGTGCGGCGCGTACGGAACTGGTGCGTGCGACGAGCCGGTTGGTGCGGCGTGGTGCGCGATGGTGCGTCGCGGCGCACCAGCCGGCGCGTCAGTGGCGCGCGAACAGCGGGGGCGGCCGCCGCAGCCGTAGCGCACACACCGACCAGTAGGCGGCGACGGTTGTCAGCCCGAGCGCGGCGAACGCGAGCGCCGCGAAGCCCGTGAGCGACTGGCCGTCGGCGTCGGGGCCGAGGATGCCTTGCGCGACGATCAGCGCGGCCGTCCAGAAGCCGATCACGGCCTGCGCGAGCAGGCGCGCGGCTGCGACGCGGCGCGGGCGCCCGGATTCGGCCAGGCGGTGCGCCGACCGCGGGCGCAGACACAGGAACAGCGTGGCGGCGAGCAACGCGGCCAGGGCGATGAGCCAGTTGACGAGGAAATCCATGAGAAAAAGGGGGCACGTCCGAAGCGGGTTGAAGCTCGCCCACTTTAGAGTCCTCGCGTGTGCGATTGAATCAGACAAGTCCGAAATTGAAAGCCATTTTTAATGGCGGGGCGTGATTGGCCCTGTTCAACAGGCGGTATCATCGACGTCGGTCCAACCACGAGGCCGCGCCACGCGCGGCCGGAGATTGCTGATGAAGATGAAGACATCGCGGGCGCGTCGCGTGCCCGGGTCCGTACTGGCGGCCGTGGCCGCCGGTGCGCTGCTGTTGCTCGCGGGCTGCGAGAAGTCCGGTGCGCCGGTCACGCAACCCGATACGGCCGCGAGCGCGGCCGCCGATGCCGCGAACAATGCGGCCAAGGCGCTCGACCAGGTGGCGAGCACCGTCAACCAGCAGATCAACGCCGCGAAGGCCGGCATCGCGTCCGCGGCGTCGGCCGTGCCGCCGCTGTCCGCGAGCGGCCTCGCCTCCGCCGCGCAGGCGCAGATCGACGCGGCTGCTTCCGCGGTCGTCGCGCATGCGGCTTCCGAAGCCGGCGCGAAGATCGCCGAAGCCGGCAAGAAGCTCCAGCAGTGGAGCCAGCAGAATGCGTCGGGCGCCAAGCCCGCGAGCGGAGAGTGACGCGGGCTTGCATGATCCGCGAAATGTAATTATGATGGTTACACATGTCGCCGGCCGCAGGATGGGCCGGCGTCGTCAAGTGGGTGAGGAATGAATACCAGCAGCCGGTTCGCGTTTGCCGTCCACGTGCTTGCCTTGCTGTCGATGCAGGAAGGCGTGCCGCTGTCGTCAGACATCATCGCGGGCAGCGTGAACACGAACCCGGCGCTGATCCGCCGCCTGCTGTCGATGCTGGCGGCTGCCGGGCTGACCACGTCGCAGCTGGGCGCGGGCGGCGGTGCGCTGCTGGCGCGCGAGCCCGGCGCGATCACGCTGCTCGACGTATATCGTGCGGTCGACGATGCGCAACTGTTCGCGCTGCACCGCGAGGCACCGAATCCCGCGTGTCTCGTCGGGCGGCACATCCAGGGCGCGCTGACCGACTACATCGGCGACGCGCAGCGCGCGATGGAAGCCTCGCTTGCCACGCGCACGCTGGCCGACGTCACGGCCGACGTGCTGGATCTGGAACAGCGTACGCAACATGACGTGCGCGCCGGCGGGTAACCGGCGGCAGGGCAGGAAGCCGGACGGCGCGCATGCGCGGTGTCCGGCGCAACGGGGGCTTTGCCCCGTTTTTTTCGATCTTATCTGTAATTGACGTCGTTACATATTTTGCTTACTGGAGAATCGACATGACGCAACGTACCCTGAATATCGCGCTGTTCGGCGCCACCGGCACGATCGGCTCGCGCATTGCCGCGGAAGCCGTGCGACGCGGCCATCGCGTGACCGCGCTGTCGCGCCATCCCGGCGCGGCCGGCGACGGCATCACCGCGAAGGCGGCCGACCTGTTCGACGCGGCCAGCATTGCGGCCGCGCTGCCGGGTCATGACGTCGTCGCGAGCGCGTACGGCCCGAAGCAGGAAGATGCGGCGCAGGTCGTCGCGGCCGCGAAAGCGCTGGTCGCCGGCACACGCGAGGCGGGCTTGAAGCGGCTCGTGGTGGTGGGCGGTGCAGGTTCGCTCGAAATCGCGCCGGGCAAGCAGCTGGTCGACAGCGAAGGCTTTCCCGAAGCATACAAGGCGCAGGCGCTCGCGCACCGCGATGCGCTCGCCTACCTGAAGACGGTCGACGATCTCGACTGGACGTTCTTCGCGCCGGCCGCGATGATCGCCCCGGGCGAGCGCACGGGCACGTTCCGCACGGGCGTCGGCAAGCTGATCGCGGATGCGCAGGGCAACAGCAGGATCTCGACGGAAGACTACGCGGTCGCGTTCGTCGATGCGCTCGAGCAAGGCAGCTTCGTGCGCGAGATCGCGACGGTCGCGTATTGAGCGGCGCGCCGGCCGGCGCGTGAGCGCCGGGCCGGCCGCGACGTGCAGGAACGCCAGGCGATTCCACCTTGACGGGCGGGATCGCCTGTTTCGTCTGGAGCGGGCTGCGTGCCGGCAGACGCGCACGACCCGCGCGTGTACCGGATCGGTATTTACACTGGTCGACGCGGCGAGGCGGTTTTCATATTGTTCCCCGTTGTGCAGGATGAATAGAATAAATTTCTATCTACGAGGGGCTGGAGAAATGGACGCCATCGATCGCAAGCTGCTGGAGCTGTTGCAGGCGGATGCCACGCTGCCGATCGCGGAACTGGCACAGCGCGTGAACCTGTCGCAGACGCCGTGCTGGAAGCGCGTGCAGCGGCTCAAGGAAACCGGCGCGATTCGCGCGCAGGTTGCGCTGTGCGATCCGCGCAAGCTTGGGGTCGGCACGACCGTGTTCGTCGCGATCCGGACGAACCAGCACACCGAGGAATGGGCGCAGCGGTTCACGCAGGCCGTGCGCGACATGCCGGAAGTGGTCGAGGTGTACCGGATGAGCGGCGAGACCGACTATCTGCTGCGCGTCGTGGTGGCCGGCATCGACGATTACGACCGCGTCTACAAGCAGCTGATTCGTACGGTGCCGCTGTTCGACGTCAGCTCGTCGTTCGCGATGGAGCAGATCAAGTATTCGACCGCGCTGCCCGTGCGCGACCTTGCCGAGCCGGCGTAGCGCGGCAACGAAACGGCGCGGGCGTGCAGCGCGCCCGCGGGTTCAGCGGCCGCGCGCCAGTGCGCGTGCGCGCTCGTCGGCCAGTGCGTCGCGGCGCACGAAATCCGCGACGAACGGGCTGGCCGGATGGTGATGCAGTGCGTACGGCGTATCCCATTGCGCGAGCCGGCCATCCTTCATCACGCCGATCCGGTCGGCGATCGCGAACGCTTCCGCCTGGTTGTGCGTGACGAGGATCGCGGTGTGGCCCGTGCGTTTCAGGATGTCGCGCAGCTCGAACGCGAGCCGCTCGCGCGTATCGACGTCGAGATTCGAGAACGGCTCGTCGAGCAGCAGCAGTTCCGGTGACGGCGCGAGCGCACGGGCGAGCGCGACGCGCTGCTGCTGGCCGCCCGACAGCTCGTGCGGATAGGCGCTGCCTGAATCGGCAAGGCCGACCAGATCGAGCATTTCCGCGACACGCATGCGCCGTTCGGTCTTCGGCGTGCGCCGCAAACCGAACGCGACGTTGTCGGCCGCACTGAGGTGCGGAAACAGCGCGTAATCCTGGAACATCATGCCGATGCGGCGCCGCTCGGGCGGCACGTCGAGCGATGGCGCCGCGACGGGCGCGCCGTCCAGCACGATGCGCCCCATGCGCACCGGTTCGAAGCCGGCGATCGCGCGCAGCACGGTGGTCTTGCCGCAGCCCGACGCACCGAGCAGGCAGCCGATGTCGCCGCGCGGCAGCGCAAGGCTCAGGCCGTCGACCACCGTGCGGCGGCCGTGCGGCGTGTCGTAGGCGAGGCAGAGGTCATCGAGTTCGAGCAGGTTCACGGTGTCAGGCTCCGATCTTGTGGCGGGTGCGGGCGAGCAGGATCACGGGTACGAGCCCGGCCAGCACGATCGCGAGGGCGGCGACCGCGCCTTCCTCGTAGGTGCCGCGCGCCGCTTCCGCATACAGCCAGGTGGCGAGCGTGTCGAAGTTCAGCGGACGCAGCAGCAGCGTCGCCGGCAATTCCTTCATGGCGTCGACGAACACCAGCAGTGCGCTCGTGGTGAGCGCGGGCCGCAGCAGCGGCAGGTGCACGCGGCGCAGCGTGCCGCCGGCCGTTTCGCCGAGCGAACGCGCGGCCTGTTCCAGCGACGGCGGGATGCGCGCGAGGCCGGCCTCGATGCTGCCGGCCGGGATCGCGAGAAAACGCACCGTGTAGGCGATCACGAGCGCGGCCGCCGAGCCCATCAGCAGCAGCCCGTCGCGGCCGAGTGCCGCGCCGAACAGCCGGTCGGCCGCCGCGAACGGGATCAGCAGGCCGATCGCGAGCACGGTGCCGGGCACCGCATAACCGAGGCTCGCGATTCTCGCGCACACGCGGGCCGGGCCCGCGCCTGCGCTGTCGCGTTGCGCGCGCGCGGCCCATGCGACGACGAGCCCGCACGCGAGTGTCGCGACGGTGGCGGCGGTGGCGATCGTCAGCGTGTTCGCGAGCCCCGTCATCAGTTGCGCGGACACGCCCCCGACGAGATGCAGCCGCTTGGCCGTCTCGACCGCGAGATACGCGGCCGGCGCGCCGAAGCCGAGCAGCACGGGCAGCCAGCCGAGCACGGCGGCGCCCCATGCGGCCGTACCCGCCAGGCGGCGCGGCGCGATCGGCCGCATGCGCCGGCCATGCGCATAGCGCTGGCGGCGGCGCCCGTAGCGTTCGAGCACGATCATGCCCACGACGATCGCGAGCATCGCGAGCGCGATCTGTGCGGCGCCGGCGAGATCGGACCGCGTGATCCATGTCGTGTACACGGATACCGTCAGCGTCTGCACGCCGAGGAATTCCGATGCGCCGATATCGTTCAGCGTTTCGAGCAGCGCGAGGCTCACGCCGACCGCGATCGCGGGCCGCGCGAGCGGCACGACGACGCGCCAGAACGTGGCGGTGCGTCCCGCGCCGAGCGTGCGCGCGGCTTCGAGCAGGCTCGCGGACTGCGTGACGAACATCGCGCGCGTGCTCAGGTAAACATAGGGATACAGCACGAAGCCGAGTACGAAGATTGCGCCGGGCAGCGAGCGCAGGTCGGGCAGGCGGAACTGGCGCGGGCTGTCGAAGCCGAGCAGCCAGCGGATCGCGCCCTGTACGGGGCCGATCGGGTGCAGCAGGTCGAGGTATGCGAACGCGACGATGTAGGTGGGCACCGCGAGCGGCAGCAGCAGTGCCCATGTGAGCACGCGGCGGCCGGGAAAGTCGTATGCGGTGACGAGCCACGCGCAGCCGGTGCCGACGATCGACACGATCGTGCCGACGCCCGCGAGCAGCAGCAGCGTATTGACGAGCGCCTGCGGCAGCACGAATTCGGCGAGATGCCGCCAGTGCGCGAGATCGGCGTCGAACGCGGCGGCCACGAGCACCGCGAGCGGCGCCGCGACCGCCGCGGCGATCGCCAGCGCCGCGAGCAGCCACACGCTGCCCGCGCGCGGCAGCAGGCGCGGCCGGCACGCCACGCGGCGCGCGCCGGCGATGGTTGCGTCAGTTGTCAAAACCGACCTTGTCGACGAGCTGGCTCGCCTGCTTGCGGTGCTTCGCGATGTCCGCCAGCGGCAGCGGGTCGATCTTCAGCGTGCCGAAGCCGGCGATCACCGGATCGAGTTTCACGTTCGCGCGCACCGGGTATTCGTAGTTCGCCTGCGCATACAGCGCCTGCGCTTCCGGCGACACGAGGTATTCGAGCAGCTTCACCGCGTTGGCCTTGTGCGGCGCATGCTTCGCGACCGTCGCGCCGCTGATGTTGACGTGCGTGCCGCCGCTCTTCGCGTTCGCGAACGTCGGCCGCACGACCTTGATCGCATCGCCCCACTTGCGTGCGTCGCTGCCGGGCTCCGCATTCTTCATGTGGCCGACGTAGTACGCATTCGCGAGGCCGACGTCGCAGATGCCGCCGAGGATGTCGCGTGCGACGTCGCGGTCGCCGCCCGTCGCCTTGCGCGCGAGGTTCGCCTTCACGCCGCGCAGCCATTTCTCGGTCGCGGCTTCGCCGTCGTGCGCGATCATCGCCGCGACGAGCGCCGTGTTGTACGGATGCTGGCCCGAGCGGATGCAGACCTTGCCCTTCCATTTCGGATCGGCGAGATCCTCGTAGCGGAACGCATCGACCTTCAGGTCCTTCTCGACGTACAGCACGCGATCGCGCAGCGACAGCGCGTACCAGTCGCCGTTCGCGCCGCGCAGGTTCGCGGGAATCGCGTCGTCGAGCGTCTTCGAGCGCACCGGCTGCGTCAGCCCGCCGTCGACGAGATCGAGCAGGTTGCCGACGTCGACCGTCATCAGCACGTCGGCCGGCGACTGCGCGCCTTCCGCCTTCACGCGCTCGAGCAGGCCGTCCTTCACGAACACCGTATTGACCTTGACGCCGCTCTGCTTGGTGAACGCCTCGATGAGCGGCTGGATCAGCTTCGGTTCGCGGGTGGTGTACAGGCTGACTTCCTCGGCCGCGTGGGCCGGCGGCGCGAAGGCAGCGGCGGCAAGGGCGAGGGCGCCGGCGAGCGGCAGCAGGCGGGTGCGCGGATTCGACATGAAGACTCCGGAGGGGCAGGTGGACGAAGGGAGCGTTCCGGGGCGCGCCTGCCGCTCGATCGACCCGGAACATTACAAAATGAAAGACTCGGAATTCTAGATCGAAATGGGAACCGTTATCAAATGAAAGATAACGGCGGGCAGGCGGAGGACGGGAAAGGGGAGCGGAAACAGGGAGCGGAAACGGGGCGTCGCGGGACGGGCGCAAGCGCGTAGAATGCCCGCTTCGATGAATTTGACGGAGTCGCCCCGACCATGAACGATCAGCGCAAGAAGAACCCAGTCCGCAACGTGAGCATCCTGATCGTCGTGGCCGTGCTGCTCGTGATCGGGACGATCCTGTACAACGCGATTTCGCAGAAGCACGCGTACGACGAAGCCCATCCGGCCGAGGCCGCGAGCGCCGCGTCGCACTGACGAGCCGATGCGCGGCCCGGCGGGCCGCGCACGTGGCGTCGATGTGAAGGGGATGAGTGCCCGGCTGCTGGCGCGGCTGATGCAGCGCGGAGCCGGGAATGACGCGGGCGCCGGAACCGGCGCGCCGCGTACGCAGGTCAGCCGTGCGTCAACGTGACGCAGGTGCGAATTTCGGGCGGATCCGTGCGTAGAACACGGCCGCGAGCAGCGCGAGCCACGCCGCGCCGACATACAGCGCGACACGCGTGTCCTCGAACCAGCCGAGCATCACGATCACGAAGCCCATGAACGCGATCGTCAGCGCCGGCGCGACCGGCCACAACGGCACCTTGAACTTCAGCGCCGCGACTTCGGCGCTCGACAGCCGGCGGCGCATCGCGACCTGCGACAGCAGGATCATCAGCCAGACCCACACGGTCGCGAACGTCGCGATTGCCGCGACCATCAGGAACACGTCCTTCGGCATCAGGTAGTTGAGCAGCACGCCGGCGAGCAGCGCGACCGCCATCACGAGCACCGTGACCCACGGCACGCCGTGCCGCGACGTCGTCATCAGCACGCGCGGTGCCTGGCCCTGGCGCGCCATACCGAACATCATCCGGCCCGCGCCGAAGATGTCGCTGTTGATCGCGGAGATCGCCGCGCTGATCACGACCAGGTTGAGGATCGTCGCAGCCGACTTCACGCCGAGCGCGGAGAAGATCTGCACGAACGGGCTGCCGTCGCTGCCGACACCCGTCCACGGGCTGATCGACATCAGCACGACCATCGTCAGCACGTAGAACAGCAGGATGCGCGCGGGCACCGCGTTGATCGCGCGCGGAATCACGCGCTCCGGATCCTTGGCTTCGCCGGCGCTCATCCCGATCACCTCGATCCCGCCGTACGCGAAGATCACGACCGACAGCGACGCGATCAGCCCGCCGACGCCGTTCGGCAGGAAGCCGCCATGGTTCCACAGGTTCGCGAACGTCGGCACGTCGGCCGAATGGCCGAAGTGCATGCCGGTCAGCAGGATCGCCACGCCGCCGCCGATCATCGCGACGATCGCGCCGACCTTGATGATCGACAGCCAGAACTCGAGTTCGCCGAACACCTTCACGTGGCACAGGTTCAGCCCGCAGATGATCGCGACGACGCCGAGCACCCAGATCCATTGCGGGACGTCCGGAAACCAGAAGCCCATGTAGATGCCGAACGCGGTGATGTCGGCGATCGCGACGATCACCATTTCGAGCGTGTAGGTCCAGCCGGTGACGAAGCCGGCAAACGGGCCGAGGTTCTCGGTCGCATAGTGGCCGAACGAGCCGGCGACGGGTTCGCGCACGGCCATCTCGCCGAGCGCGCGCATCACCATGTAGACGGCCGCGCCGCCCAGGATGTACGCCAGGATCACGGCCGGGCCCGCGAGCTGGATCGCGGACGCCGAACCGTAGAACAGGCCCGTGCCGATCGCCGAACCCAGCGCGAGAAAGCGGATGTGCCGCGCGCTCAGGTGGCGCTGCAAGTTTTTCATCGTGTCTCCGATATCGTTATGCGACGGACCGGGCGAGCGGGACCGGTCCGATTGCCTCAAGTTGTATAGACAACTTGAATGTGAACGAATGATAACAAGCCGGGCCGGGTGACCGGAATCGGGTATTCCCTGACTGGCGCGACGGGCGCAACAGGGGGACGGGCGGTCGCGCATGGAAGGCGCGGGCCGCCGGGAACGCTCGGATCATGCTTCGAGGATCGCTGAATCGGGGAGCGCCGGCGGCCGATCCGCGGCATGCGCGGGCCGGCCACCGGCGGGGTAAATCCGCGGTCAGGCGGGCAGGCGGATCACGCTTGCATCCTTGCGGATCAGCAGCGACGACGCGAGCATCTGCTTGCACTGATGTGCGAGTACCTTCAGGTCGTGCGTGAGCTCGGCACCCACCGCATCGGATTTCTCCGCGGACACGACCATCGCGTCGAGGTCGCGCGTGATCTGCTTCGACGCGTCGAGCTGATCGGCGGGCGGCGGCTCGCCGGCCTCGGCCTTCTCGAGATTGTCGAGCACGGCGGCGAGGCCGCGGTGCAGCGCGTCGTCGTGAAGGATGTTGCCGTCGGCTGCGCAGGCCGTGCGGATCAGCGGCGCGGCGGCCGTGATCTGCGCGCCGAGCACGTGGGTCTGCACGAGCAGGTCGTTCAGTTCCGGCACGAAGCGCTGGTGCGCCTTCGGCTCGATCATCATCCGCTGGAACGCCTGCCCGAGATTCGCGAACGCGATGTGTACGTCCTTGCGCGCGAGGCGGTAGCGGTAGTCGTCGTCGAGGGTCGTGGCCGGCGCCTCGATGGCCGCGGCGACGACCGGCACGACGGCCGCGCCGTCGGCGGCCGGCACGGGCGGCGGCGACACGCCGCGCCCGGCCCGCCACACGGCCTCGAAATACTTGCGGGTCGCGGTGAGCATGTCGGCCACCTGCTTGCCCATCAGCCGGTATTCCCAGTAAGGGAACAGCCGGCTCGCGGCGATCGCGATCATGCAGCCGACCACGGTGTCGATCGCGCGCTCGCCGATGATCCGCATGCTGCCCGGCGCGAGCAGGTGGAACATCAGCAGCACGTACGACGACGTGAACACGACGCTCGCCGCGTAGTTGAACAGCAGCAGGCTGTAGCTCATCACCATCGACCCGAACATGATCGCGATCAGCAGGTGCGGCTCCTTCACCGTATAGATCAGCGCGATGCTGGCCGCGCAGCCGATCAGCGTGCCGATGATCCGCTGTGCGTTGCGCTGCTTGGTGAGCGAGTAGCCGGGTTTCAGGATGATGATGGTCGTCATCACGATCCAGTACGCGTTCGTGAGCGGCAGCAGCCGGCCGAGCCAGAACCCGACCGCCACCGCGATCGTCACGCGCAGCGCGTGGCGGAAGCTCGGGGAACGCATGTTCAGGTTCGAGAAGATCAGGAGCGGCGACATCCGGCGGCGCTGCAGGAAGCGCGTGAGCGCCTTGTCGATCTTCAGTTCGGTTTGCTGCGGATCGGCGTGGCCCGACAGGTTGCGGCGCATCCGGTCGATCAGGCGCGTCGCGCTCCAGATGCGCCGGAACGTGGCGAGCACGGCCGCATACGCCTCCGCGTTGGTGGCCGGGAAGTTCTTCTTGCGCATCAGCTCGATCTCGTACTCGATCGCGCGCAGCTCGGCCTTCACGCTGATCCGCGAATGCGGGGCGCGGTTTTCGAGCACCGCGAGGCCGATCTCCTCGAGATCGGCGGCCGCCTTGCGGATCAGGTCGCGATAGAAGATGATCAGGTCCGAGCCGCCGAACGTGTTGCGCACCAGCGGGTAATCGGTGTGCGCGCCGACGAACAGCTCGTGCAGGTCGACACTGTTGATGAACAGGTTGTACATCGTCGTGCGGCCGGGATCGAGCTTGCCGCGGCGCAGTTTCGGCAGGTTGCGCAGCACGATGTCGCGCGCGGTTTCCTGGGTTTCGACCGCCGTGATCTGCTTGGCGACGAGATTGCGGTAGCACTCGTCGAGATCGGCATCGAGGTCGTAGAACTGCGCGCGCGCGAGCAGGTAGTCGGCGCAGGCGAACAGGCTCTCGGCCAGCGCCTGCTGCTCGATCCGGCGCGCCTGCCATCGCGACACGAGCGTGGCCCAGTACGTGTACCAGAGGCCGCCCGCGAGAATCCAGCCGGCGTTGATGAACGCCTGCAGCGGCGTGAATTTCTCCTCGAGCGTCATCACCATCATGAACAGCGTCGCGAAGCTGATCTGCGGCCAGCGGTTGCCGTAGACGACGATCAGCGACAGCACGAAGGTGAGCGGCACGATGGTGAGCCACAGCACGAAGATGTTCGGTGTGGCAAGGCCGGTCGCGAGCGCGGCCAGAAAGCCGATCACGCTGCACGCGAGCATTTCGTTGTGCTTGTACTTGAGCGGGCCCGGCATGTCGACGACGCAGGCGCCGAGCGCGCCGGTCGAGATCGTGAAACCGAGCTCGCGGTTGTGAAACACGATCAGGCACAGCACGGCCGGCAGCGACACGCCGACCGCGATCCGCAGGCCGCCGAAAAAGTACTGGCTGTAGAAAAACTTTCTGATTTCGACCGAATAGCGCATCGATGGACTGAATGGCTGACGAAGACGCCCGGGGCGGCGTATTGACTGGCGACGAGTCTATCGTATTTCGCGGTCCGCAAAACCTGGCTTTCCGGCCGAGGTTCACGGAGGCGGTCCATTTGCTATCCTTGGTGATCCTGTTCGCCCGGCCCTGCCCGCGCGAGGTTCCGACGCCTGCTTCATGCTCCATCTCTTCTATTCGAACCGTCACGAAACGCTGGCCGACGCGCTGCTCGAGGATCTGGCCGCGTTCCCGGCCCGCAACGGCCCGTGGGCGCCGCAACAGGTCATCGTGCCGAGCGCGGCGCTGCGCCGTCGCCTCGAGCTCGACATCGCCGCGCGCAACGGCGTATGCGCGAACGTCGAGTTCACGTATCTCGCGCAGTGGCTGTGGGCGCAGATCGGCCGCGTGCTGACGGTGCCCGCCCGTTCGCCGTTCGCGCCCGACCGCCTTGTGTGGCGCTGCTACCGGCTGTTCGCGCAGGCATCCGACGGTGCACCGTGGCTCGCATCGCCGCGGCTGGCCGCGTATCTGTCCGCGTCCGACGATGCGATGCGCTACGAGCTTGCCCACCGCGTCGCGGCCGTGCTCGACCATTACCTGACCTATCGTCCCGAGTGGCTCGCCGCGTGGCAGGCCGGCGAGTCCGTGCTCGCGGGCGACGGCGCGCCGCGCGGGATCAGCGACGCCGCGCGCGACGACGAGCGCTGGCAGGCCGCGCTGTGGCGCGCGCTGCTTGCCGAGCTGAGCGACAGCGGCACGCCGCCGGCGCACCGCTTCCTCGTCGAGGCGCGCCATCTCGATCCCGAAACCGTCGCGCGCGCACGCACGCACTGGCCGGAATCGGTCAGCGTGTTCGCGCTGCCGACGATGCCGCCGCTGCACGTCGCGTTGCTGCGCGAGCTGTCGCGCTGGATCGACGTGCGCGTCTACGCGCTGAACCCGTGCCGCGAATTCTGGTTCGACATCGTGACCGCCGCGCATGCCGAGGCGCTCGACGCGGCCGGGCGTCTCGACTACCAGGAGGTCGGCCATCCGCTGCTCGCCGAATGGGGCAGGCAGACCCAGGCGCAGCTGCACATGCTGCACGAACTGACCGAAAGCGCCGCGTCGGGCGACGCGTCGCGTTTCGTCGAGAATCCCGCGCCGACGTGGCTCGCGCGTGTGCAGAACGCGATCCTCGAGCTGCGGCCCGAGGCCGAAGCCGGCGATGCCCCGGCCGAGCGCGGCATCGAGGTGCACGTATGCCACAGCCTCGCGCGCCAGCTCGAGGTGCTGCACGACCGGCTGCTCGCGTGGTTCGACGCGGACGCGAGCCTGCAGCCGTCCGACGTGCTCGTCGCGGTCGCCGATCTCGCGGCGGCCGGCCCGCTGATCGACGCCGTGTTCGGCACGGCCGGCAGTGGCGGTGCACGCGTGCCTTACCGCATCACCGGCCTGCCGCCTTCGCAGGCGAACCCGGTCGCGCGCGTGCTGCTCGACTGGCTCGCGTTGCCGGAGCGGCAGGTCGGTGCGCCCGAGCTGGTCGAATGGCTGCGCGTCGACGCGGTGGCGGCACGCTACGGCATCGATGCGACGGCGCTCGAGACGGTGCAGACCTGGCTCGCGGCCGCCGGCGCGCGGCGCGGGCTGTCGCCGCTCGCGAGCGACGATGCGGCCGTGCCGTCGCCGCGTCATACGTTCTCCGATGCGCTCGCGCGGCTCTTTCTCGGTTACGCGATGCCGGAAGGCGCGGCGCCGGTCGGCGCGTGGCTGCCGATCGAGGCGGCCACCGGCAGCGAGGCCGAGCTGCTCGGCCGGCTCGCACGCTTCACCGACGATCTCGACGGCTTCGCGCGGCGGCTGGCCGAATCGCATACGCCGCACGGCTGGAGCGAACTGTTCGCCGACACGCTCGCGCGTTTCTTCGATTCGGGCGCCGCGTATGCGGATGCGCTCGCGGGCGTGCGCGACGCGCTCGACGCGATGCTGGCCGCGATGACGGAGGGGGCGCCCGACGAAGCGCTGCCGGCGGCCGTCGTCCGGGCCGGGCTGGCCGCCGCGCTCGACGATCCGGCGCGCGGCGGGGTGCCGTGGGGCGGCGTCACGTTCTCGTCGCTGACGAGCCTGCGCGGGCTGCCGTATCGCGTCGTCTGCCTGCTCGGGATGGACGACGGCGTGCTGCCGAGCCTCGCGCGCGCGGACGAATTCGACCTGATGGCCGTGTTGCCGAAGCTCGGCGATCGCCAGCGCCGCGACGACGAGCGCAACCTGTTTCTCGACCTGCTGCTCGCCGCACGCGACCGGTTGCTGATTGCCTATACGGGCCGCAGCATTCGCGACAACGCGCCGTTGCCGCCCGCGGCACTCGTCGACGAATTGCTCGACCATCTCGCGCTCGTCACGGCGGGCCCCGACGCCGCGCCGGACGCAGTCGATGCCTCGCGGCGCGCGTTCATCGTCGAGCATCCGCTGCAGCCGTTCGCGGCCGCGTATTTCCAGCCCGGCAGCGCGCTCGTGTCCTATGACGCCGAGCGGGCGACGCTCGCGTCGCTGCTCGCCGCCGAAGCGTCGCGCGACGGCCCGCGCGAATTGCCGTTCTTTGCGCAGCCGCTGCCGGCCGAGCCGGTCGAGCCTGTCGCATTCAGCGAATTCGAACGCTTCTGGCGCCATCCGGCGCGTGCGTTGCTGCGCGGCCGGCTCGGCATCGTGCTTGCCGACGCGCAGGCCGAACTGCTCGATACGGAACCGTTCGCGCTCGACTTCGCCGGCAGCGATGCGCTCGCCGAGCGCGTGCTGCCGCTGCTGATCGAATCGGACGAGGGCGGCGTGCACGATCATGCGCTGCGCATCGCGGACGCGAGCCCCGAACTGCCGGGCGGCGCGACGGGCGCCGTGTGGCGCGACCAGGCGCTCGGCTCGATGACGCAGCTGGCATCGAACGTGCGTCGTGCGCTGGCCGACGGGATGGAGCGGCGGTCGTTCTCGCTCACCGTCGTGCCCGCGTGGCCCGACACCGAGCAGACGCTGTTCGGCGCGCACGACGCGCTGCTGTCGGGCGACGCGGTGAGCGCACCGCTTGAACTGCACGGCACGCTGAACCGGCTGACGCAGGCCGGGCAGATCATCTACCGTTATGCGAGGCCGAGTGCGCGCGACTACCTGTCCGCGTGGCTTGCGCATCTCGTTTACTGCGCGATCGAGCCCGGCGGCCCGCGCCGCACCCTGTGGTTCGGCAGCGGCGGCGCATTCGAGCTGACGCCGGTCGCCGCGCCGCTCGAGCAGCTCGCACCGCTTGCCGCGCTGTTTCGCGCGGGGCGGCGCATGCCGCTGCGGTTCTTTCCGCGCAGCGCATGGGCGCGGGTGTCCGACGGCGAGGCCAAGGCCGCGAGTGTCTGGATCAACGAGCGGGTCGTGAGCGAAGCCGACGATCCGGCCATCGCGATCGCATGGCGCGGCGCGCATGCGTCGCTCGACGAGCCGTTCGCCACGCTCGCGCGGCTCGTGTTCGATCCGCTCGTCGAGCATCTGAAGGAGGTCGCATGAGCGCCGTGTCGCAGCCGCAGCAGGCGCTCGAACTCGACGTGTTCGCGTGTCCGCTCGACGGCGTCAACCAGATCGAGGCATCGGCCGGCACCGGCAAGACCTGGAACATCTGCGCGCTCTATGTGCGCCTGCTGCTGGAAAAGGATCTCGGCGCGGACGAAATCCTCGTCGTGACCTTCACGAAAGCGGCGACCGGGGAGCTGCACGAGCGGATTCGCGGCCGGCTCGCGCAGCTTGCGCATGCGCTCGACACGGGTGACGACGGCGGCGATCCGTTCATCGAGCGCCTGCTCGAGACGACGCTCGGCGAAGGTGGCGAGCTCGATCCCGAAACGGCCGCGAAACGGATCCGGCGTGCGCTGCGCGCATTCGACCAGGCGGCTATCCACACGATTCACGCGTTCTGCCAGCGTGCGCTGCAGGAAGCGCCGTTCGCGGCCGCGATGCCGTTCGCGTTCGACATGGAGGCCGACGATGCGTCGCTGCGCTTCGAACTCGCGGCGGATTTCTGGCGCACGCGCGTCGAACCGGCGGCCGCGCGCTGGCCGGGTTTCGCGACCTGGCTCGTCGAATCGGGCGCCGGGCCGGCGGCACTCGATGCGCAGCTCGCGCGCCGGTTGAAGAAGCCGCTCGCCGCGCTGCGCTGGGACGGCGTGACCGAGCCCGACGAATCGGCCGAGGCCGCCGCGGCCGAATGTTTCGCGGAGGCCGGGCGGATGTGGGCGGCCGAGCGCGAAGCGATCGATGCGTTGCTGCGCGCCGCGCAGCCCGCGCTCAACCAGCGTTCGCACAAACCCGAAGCAGTTGCCGATGCGCTCGCCGCATGGGCCGCGCATTTCGCGCAGGGCGACGCGACGGCTGCGCTGCCGAAGGCCGCGCTGAAGCTCACGCGCACCGCGCTCGTGAAGGCGACGAAAAAAGGCGGCGCGACGCCCGAACACGCGTTCTTCGACGTGGCGGACGCGCTCGAGGCGGCCGTGGCGGCGGCTGAAGCCGCGCAGCGCGCGCGCTGGCTCGCGCTGATCGCCGAATGGCTCGACATGGCGCCGGGCGAGCTGGCCGAGCGCAAGCGCACGCGGCGCATCGTGTCGTTCGACGATCTGCTGGCGAACCTGTACCACGCGCTGCATGCGCATCCGTGGCTCGCCGAGACGCTGCGCGCGCGCTATCCGGCCGCGCTGATCGACGAGTTCCAGGATACCGACCCGCTGCAGTTCGCGATCTTCGACCGGATCTTCGCGCCGGGCGGCCCGTTATTCCTCGTCGGCGATCCGAAGCAGGCGATCTACAGCTTCCGCGCGGCCGATCTGCATACCTATCTGGCGGCGCGCGCGCGGGCGAGCGCGTGCTACACGCTCGCGGTCAACCAGCGTTCGACGCCCGCGATCGTCGATGCGTGCAACCGCTTTTTCATGTCGAATCCGCGCGCGTTCGTGCTCGACGGGCTCGACTATTACGCGGTGCGTGCCGGCACGCGCGTGCGCGCGCCGTTCGTCGACGAAACCGATCCGGGCCCGTCCGGCGACTTCCGGGTGTGGGCGTTGCCTGGCGGTGAAGGCACGTTGCTCAAGCGTGATGCGCAGGCACAGGCCGCGCAGGCCTGCGCCGCCGAGATAGCCCGCCTGATGCGGGGCGCGCGCGAAGGGCGCGTGCGGCTCGGCGAGTCGCCGCTGTCGCCGGGCGATATCGCGGTGCTCGTGCAGACGCACCGGCAGGGCAGTCTCGTGAAGCGCGTGCTGGCCGCGTGGGGCATCGGCAGCGTGGAACTGGCGCAGGCCTCGGTGTTCTCGACCGGCGACGCGGAGCAGCTTGAACGCGTGCTGGCGGCGATCGATGCGCCGGGCGACCTGCGGCGGCTGCGCGCGGCGCTCGCAGCCGACTGGTTCGGCCTCGATGCCGGCGCACTGTGGCGGATGGAGCAGGGCGACGGTGATGCGTCACACGAAGCGTCCGCGGCCGACAGTGCCGACGCGATGAGCTGGGTCGAGCGCTTCTCGCGGTACCGGCTGCTGTGGCGCGAACGCGGTTTCGCGGTGATGTGGCGCACGTTCACGCGCGAATTGCGGATCGCCGAGCGGCTGATGGCCGGCGCGGACGGCGAGCGTCGCGTGACCGACATCAACCATCTGGCCGAATTGATGCAGGCACGCGCGTCCGCGCAGCCGGGCATCGCGCCGACGCTGCGCTGGCTTGCCGCGCAACGGCTCGACGGCGGCGGCGAGGAAGCGCAGTTGCGGCTCGAATCCGATCGCAACCTCGTGCAGATCGTCACCGTGCACAAGTCGAAAGGCCTCGAATACGCAATCGTGTTCTGTCCGTTCCTGAACGACGGCGGGTTGCGCGAGCCGCCCGCGTCCGCGTTGCCCGATGCGCGCGAATACCACGACGATGCGGGCGACGCGGTGCTGCATTACGGGTGCGACGACGAGGCGGCCGCGCACGCGGCGCGGCAAGCGCTGCGCGAGCAGGCCGCGGAGCGCGCACGGCTCGTCTACGTGGCGCTCACGCGTGCGGTCTATCGCTGCTACGTCGTCGCCGGGCCGTACCTGTCGTCGCGCTCGACGCGCGAGGCGCGACGCAGCGTGCTGAACTGGCTCGTCGCCGGCGCCGGCCAGGCGTTCGATGCGTGGCTCGACGAGCCGCCCGATGAAGCCGCGCTCGATTCGGCGTGGCATGCGCTCGCGGGCGGCCCCGTGAGCGTCGCGCCGCTGCCGGCGCCTGCGCGCCCCGAGCGTCTGGCGGCCGGGCACGACGCGTCGCAAACGCTCGCGGCGCGCCATGCGACGCGCGTGCTGCGCGATGCCTGGCGGATGGCCAGCTTCAGTTCGCTGACCGCGTCGATGGCGCGCGAGGAGGCGGGCGTCGCGGCCGTGCCGGATGACGAACTGCGGCCCGACCACGATGCGCTTGCCGCGGTCGCGCCGGATGCCGAATGGCTGTTGGCCGATACGGTTGCGCCCGAACCGCCGGACGACGACATCCTCGTGTTCCCGCGCGGCGCGGCGGCCGGCGAGTGCCTGCACCGCCTGTTCGAGCTCAGCCGGTTCACGGAGCCCGAGTCGTGGCCGAAGGCCGCGCTCGGTGCGCTGCACGACCGGCCGGTCGAGGCCGGGCCCGAACTCGCGACACGTCTGCCGGCGATGATGGCGCAACTGGTCGATGACGTCGTGCACACCGAGCTCGTGCCGGGCATGCGGCTCGTCGATCTCGATCCCGCGAAGCGGCTCGACGAAATGGGGTTCCTGTTCCCGGCGCCGTCGCTCGACCTGATGGCGCTGCGCCGCCTGCTGGTCGCGCACGGCTACCCGGACGTTGCACTGGAGGCGGGCATGCTCGCCGGTTTCATCAAGGGTTTCATCGACATGATCGTCGAACACGACGGCCGCTTCTGGATCGTCGACTGGAAGTCGAACCATCTCGGCACGACGCCGGACGCCTACGGCCCGCGCGCGCTCGACGTCGCGATGGCCGACCACGCGTATCACCTGCAGGCGCTGCTCTATACGGTCGCGCTGCATCGCTACCTGCGCGGGCGGCTGCCCGATTACGACTACGACACGCATGTCGCGGGCTACCTGTACCTGTTCGTGCGGGGTGTACGGCCCGGCTGGCGCAGCGGCGGCGAGCCGGCCGGCGTGCATGCGCGGCGGCCCGCGCGTGCGCTTGTCGACGCACTCGACCGGATGATGGAAGGGGGCCGAGGATGAACGCGCAGGACGATACGCTCGAATTCACCGGCGGCCTCGTCGCGCGGCTGCCCGAGCCCGCCGATTTCGGCATCGCGCTCGCGGAAGGTTTCGCGCGGCGGATCGGCGATCTCGCTCGCCGCGCCGGCGCGCCGGCCGCGGCCGCGCGCTGGGCGGCGCGCGCCGCGTTCGCGACGAGTCGTGCGACCGCGGGCGGCCACGTGTGCGTCGCGCTCGGCGCGCTCGCGCAGCGCTACGAGACGCCGCTCGACGAGGTTCGCGCGGCGCTCGCCGCGAGCGGCGTGGTCGCGTTCGGCACGCTCGCGCGTGGCGACGAGCGGCCGCTGATCGTCGACCGCCACGACCACCTGTACCTGTCGCGCTATTTCGACTACGAACGGCGGCTCGCCGATGCGCTCGTCGCGCAGGCCGGTGCGACCATGCCGGACGAAGGTCTGGCGCCCGACCGGCTGCGCGACAGTCTCGCGCGTTACTTCGGTCCGGCGAACGGCGAAGTCGACTGGCAGCGCGTCGCGGCGATCGTCGCGCTGACCGGCCGCGTGACGAT
The DNA here is from genome assembly GCF_001043615.1 of Burkholderia sp. LK4. Classification (NCBI taxonomy): domain Bacteria; kingdom Pseudomonadati; phylum Pseudomonadota; class Betaproteobacteria; order Burkholderiales; family Burkholderiaceae; genus Burkholderia; species Burkholderia sp. LK4. The sequence continues at coordinate 32,934 of NZ_LDUL01000065.1, read as the reverse complement.
CGTCAGCGGTGGCCCGGGCACGGGCAAGACGACGACCGTCGTCGGCGTACTGGCCTGTCTGCTCGATGCGCATCCGGGGCTGCGCGTCGCGCTGGCCGCGCCGACCGGCAAGGCCGCGCAGCGGATGCAGGAAGCACTGCATGCGCGGGCCGGCGACCTGCCGCCCGAACTCGCGGCGCGCCTGCCCGATACGTCGTACACGCTGCACCGGCTGCTGGGCGGCGGCGGGGCGGCCGGTTTCCGGCATCATCGCGACAATCCGCTGCCGTACGACCTGATCGTCGTCGACGAGGCATCGATGATCGACGTCGCGCTCGCCGCGCATCTGCTCGATGCGCTCGCGCCGGGGGCGCGGCTCGTGTTGCTCGGCGACAAGGATCAACTGGCCGCGGTCGAGGCGGGTGCCGTATTCGCGGAGCTGAGCGCGCGGCCGGCGTTTACCGCCGCGGCGCGCACGCGCATCGCGCAGGCGCTCGGCATCGACGAGGCGGCATTCGTCGCGGCGCTGCCGGTGCAGGACGAGGCCGCGACCGTGGCCGCGGCCGTTCCCGCTGCGCATCCGGTTTCCGCCGCGTCCCGCGCCCCGGTGCCGCCATCGGCGCTTGTCGCCACACGCAAGCCGGCGTCGCGACGGAAGGCCGATGCGAGACAGGCATCGCTCTTCGACGACGAACCGCAGGATGACGAAGTTTCGTCGTCCAACGTCGCGCCGCCGCCGGCCGAAACCGGTGAAGCAGGCGATGCAGGCGAGCCTTCCGCATGGATCGAGGTCGACGAACTGGCGTGGCTCGACGCCGTCGAGCTGCCGCCGTTCGACGCAGGCGACGTGGCGCTTGCGTCGGTCAAATCGAACCCGCCGGGCGAACCCGCCGCCGCGTCCGCCGCGCCCACCCCCGCACCCGCACCGCTCGCCGACTGCGTCGTCTGGCTCGAACGCAACTACCGCTTCGGTCTCGATTCGCCGATCGGGCGGCTGTCGCTCGCGATCCGCAGCGGCGACGTACAGGCCGCGCTCGACGCGTTGCCCGCCGACGATTCGGCGGCCGCGTCATTCCATGACGATGCGGGCGAGTCGCTCGCGACGTCGACGCTCGAGCGGCTCGCGCGGCGGTTCGGTGCTTACCTCGACGCGTTGCGCGACGCGCTGGCCGCGCCGGTGCCCGATCCGCTGCCGCTGTTCGACGTGCTCAACCGTTTCCGGATCCTGTGCGCGACCCGCAGCGGCTTGCGCGGCGCGGAGCACGTCAATGCCCTCGTGGCCGCGCACGTGCGCCACGCGGCGCGCGTGCCGCTGGCGGTCGGCGCGCACTGGTTCACGGGGCGGCCGATCATGGTGACGCGCAACGACTACGCGCTCGGGCTGTTCAACGGCGATATCGGCATTGCGCTGCCCGACGCGCACGGCGTGCTGCGCGTGTGGTTCCGGCGTGCGGACGGCACCGCGCGCGCGGTGTCGCCGGCCGCGCTGCCGCCGCACGAAACCGCGTTCGCGCTGACGGTCCACAAATCGCAGGGCTCGGAATTCGACGAAGCCGCGCTCGTGCTGCCGGCATCGTTCGGCCGTGTGCTCACGCGCGAACTCGTCTATACGGCCGTCACGCGTGCCCGTACGCGCGTGCAGGTGATCGGGCCGCGGCGCGTGCTGGCGCAGGCGGTCGCGACGCGCACGCAGCGCGATTCGGGGCTCGCGGCACGCGTCGACGAGGCGCTTGCACGGCGCCGCATGGAGGCGTCGCGATGATGATCCGCTATACGCTCGATCCGGCCGAGGTCGAATGGACGGCCGTGCGCGCACAAGGCGCCGGCGGGCAGAACGTGAACAAGGTGTCGAGCGCGATCCACCTGCGCTTCGACATCCGTGCGTCGTCGTTGCCGCCTGTCATCAAGGAGCGGCTTCTCGCGCTGTCCGACCAGCGCATCACGCGCGACGGCATCGTCGTGATCAAGTCGCAGGAATACCGCACCCAGGAGAAAAACCGCGAGGCCGCGCTGGCGCGCCTCGATGCATTGATCGCCGGCGTTGCGTTCACGCCGCGCGCACGGGTCGCCACGCGGCCGACGCGCGCGTCGAAGGAGCGGCGGCTCGAGCACAAGTCGCGCCGCAGCGCGGTGAAGTCGGGAAGAGGGAAGGTGATCGACTGACGAATGGCCGGGCGGACGAACCGCGGGTGCGGCACCCGGGCGCTCGCACCCGCGCCGGTTACCGCATCACGGTGCCGGCGCTGTCGAGTACGAAGTCGACGCAGAACACGACGAGCCGGCTCTGCGCGCGGATCGCGACGGCGGCCGTATAGCAGTCGCGGCCTTCCGTCAGCGAGAAGTGCGGGCCCATCAGCGCGACGCGTCCAGGCGCGGCGATCGCGCGTTGGAAATACGGGCGCCGCGACCAGTTGCTGTGGGTCTCCGGAAAGAGCGGTGCGAGGCGGGTGACGCCGGCCTGGCCGTCGTCGGCGGGCGCGCCGATCGACGGCAGGAACTGCTCGCCGGTTTCGTCGGTGACGAACACGCGGCGGGCGGCCGGCACCGTGAACACGCGTTGCGCGGCGTCCTGCAGGTTGCCGCTCGCGGAAAACGCGGCCGCGCCGGTCAGCACGAGCCGCTCGATCGCATCGAAGCCCGGCTGCTCGGCGACGACCGGCGTGTGCCGGCGGGCGATGAAGCGCTGCCACGCGGCGTCGAGCATCGCGGGTGCTGCCGCGCTGGCATGGGCGATCGATGCGTCGGGCTGGCCGAACTGGAAACCCTGCACGAAATCGATGTCGGCTTCCATCAGCGCCTGCAGCGAATCGTCGTTTTCGACGCCCTCGGCGAGCACCATCGCGCCGGCCTGGTGCAGCATCGACACGAGGTGATGCATGATGCGGCGATCGTCGGCCGAACCGGTCGCGCGTTCGACGAGCGAGCGATCGAGCTTGACGATGTCCGGGCGCGCGCGCCACACGCGGTCGAAGTTCGAGAATCCGGTGCCGAAATCGTCGATCGCGATCAGGAAGTCGCGATGCTGGATCATGTCGATCGTGCGGGCGAGCGCGGCTTCGTCGCGCGACGGCTGTTCGACGACCTCCAGCACGATGCGGTTCGGCGGTAGCGCGAAATGCCGGCACAGCGCCTCGACGAATTCGCGCTGCACGAGGCCCGAGTCGAGCACGCGCGGCGTGACGTTCAGGAACAGCCAGCCGTCGCCGATGCCCTGCGCGACGAAGTTGGCCGTATGCAGGCAGCGCGCGAGCCGGTCGAGCAGCAGCGCGTCGGCGTCGGCGCGCGTCTTGTCGAACAGCGCGGCGGGCGAGATCAGTGCGCCGTTCGCGTCGACGACACGCAGCAGCGCCTCGTAACCGACGACCCGCTTGTGCGTGATCGACAGCACGGGCTGGAACACGCTGCGCAGCGTCGTGGTGCGATAGGTGGCGACCCAGCCGCCAGGCGTCGGCGTGAGACGGTCGAGCAGGGAGTCGAGCGAGAGGTCGCGGGCGGGCTTCATGTCAACGGAGCCCGGGGGCGAGCGGCGGGGCGGTAGCGCGCCGCCGCGCTGAAGCGGTCGCACGCGCCGGCGGACGCGAAAGGACGTGAGACATCGAGGCCGCCTTCTGCGGGTAAGTGTTCGGAGTGTAACGGGAACGGGGCCGCTCGCGTATCAGGGAAACTCCAGACGCACGCGGGTATGCGGCTGCGGCCGGCGCGGCGCGCATGCGTGCCGCGCATCACCGCCGCGACGCGAAGGGCGCCGCCGCACATGACGACCCGGCGGTTTGGCGAGCATGGTGAGCGCGATGAGGCGACGCGGGAAATCCCGGCGGCCGGCAGGGCCGCGAGCGCATGTCGCCGTCAGACGAATGCCGGCGGTGCTGCGGCACCCTCCACGGCGACGCGGAGAACGGCCGGCACCCGGTCGGAACGCATCACGGCCCGACCGATGGCGATACGTGCACCCGAATGAATCGTCAGGTCGCTTCGCCGCTGCGCGGCCGGATCCCGGGAATCCGCTTGATCACGCCGGTCGCGAGCGCGGTGCCGACGAGCACGATCGCGCAGCCTTCGATCATCACGGCCGACACGTGTTCGCCGAGGAACAGCGCGCCCCACAGCAGGCCGAACACCGGAATCACGAACGTCACGGTGATGGCGCGGGCGGGGCCGACATGCGCGATCAGGTAGAAGAAGATGAAATACGCGATGCCCGTGCAGGCGACGCCGAGCGCGAGCACCGAGCCCCACGCGTGCGCGCTGACCGGCGCGGCCGGCCAGGTGGCGATCGCGAACGGCAGCAGCAGGACGGTCGAGCCGATCATGCTGCCGGTCGCGTTGACGAGCGGATCGACGCCGGTCAGCTTGCGCTTCGTGTAATTGGCCGCGATACCGTACAGCAGCGTCGCGCCGAGCGCCGCGACGGCGGCGAGCGCGGTCGCCGCGGCGCCCGTTTCGCCATGCGCACTCGCGATCTGGTTCCACACGAGCGTGAGCACGCCGGCGAACCCGATCACGAGGCCGAGCGCACGCGGCAGCGACAGCTTGTCCTTCAGCCACAGGTAGGCCACGAGCGCGCCCCAGAGCGGCGTCGTCGCGTTGATCACCGACGTCACGCCGGCCGACAGCGTCAGCTCGGCGAACGCGAACAGGCAGAACGGGATGCCCGAGTTCAGTGCGCCGACGACGAACAACGGCCACGCGTGACGGCGCAGCCGGGTGCCGAGGTCGGCGGGTTTGAAGCGCGTCAGCGCGAAGCCCGCGAGAAACAGCGCGCCGATACCGACCCGCAACGCCATCAGCGGCGCCACGCCGAGATCGACGACGCCGATCCGGATAAACAGGAACGACGCGCCCCACAGGGCGGCGAGCACGGTCAGCAGAAGGGCGTTCTTGGGCGACATCGAGTGTGAGGGGCGGGGAAGGGATGCGGAGAATCTTACACCCCGTTACCAGCCCGTCGTTTCACGTTTCGATGAAATGACAAGAAACGGGAATGTCGCCGGTTGCCGGCACGGGATAGCCGCGTGCCGGCGGTCGAGCCCGGTCAGTGATGGCGCCAGCCGCCGCGTCCGCCGAAGCCGAAATTGAGCGATACCGCCGGTCCCCAATAGCCGCCCCATGCAGGCGCATAGGCAGGTGCCGGATAGTAATAGGCGGGGCCCGGATCGACATAGACCGGGGCCGGTGCAGCCGTGTAATAGCCGCCGGGATAATAGCCGTACGGGTAGTAGCAGCCGGCGAGCGTCACGCAGGCGAGCGCCGCGGCGACGAGGGTCCTGTTCATGATGTCTCTCCGGCGGAGCCGGCAATCGGCAGATGCTTAAGCTTAGGCCGCGCGCCGATGACACGGTGTGCAGAACGGTAACGGATCATTTCCGCACGGGCGGCCGGCCACGTTGCGGCGCCGCATGCGAAAACGGCGCTTCCGCACCGCGAAAACGCCGTCTGGCCGACTGTCGCGGCGCGCTCGCCGCCTCTTTTACTTGCCGACCTGGTTGCCGATGATGCCGCCGGCCGCTGCGCCGCCGAGCGTCGACAGCGCGCTGCCGCCGATCGCCGCGCCGGCGACGCCGCCGACACCCGCACCGATTGCCGTATCGCGCTGGCGTCGTGACATCGAATCGCAGGCCGACAGGCTGGCCACCGTCGCGACGAGCAGAGCGCATACCCCAAAACGCCGAATCGAATTCATGATCGTTGTCCTTGTGGTAGTGAACGGAGGTCGCGCGACCGGCTGGCGACCGCGCATGACCCCAATCTACGCGCCGTCCCGTGGCGCAGCTGTAAGGACTTGTTAAGGCTCGGGCGGTTTCGTAATCATTTGTTTCCCTCGCGCCGGCAGGCACGCGGTGTGCACACGCGCAAAAAAGCCCGCTCGAAAGCGGGCTTGCGCAGCGCCTGAGCGCGACACGGAGCGGTCCGGGCGGACCGCCGCGCGTGCTTATTGACGGTGATAGATCTCGGCGCCGGTCTTGACGAACTCGACTGCCTTGACTTCCATCCCCTTCTTCAGCGCTTCGGTTTCCGACACACCCTGCTGCGCCGCGAACTCGCGCACGTCCTGCGTGATCTTCATCGAGCAGAAGTGCGGGCCGCACATCGAGCAGAAGTGCGCGACCTTCGCCGAATCCTTCGGCAGCGTTTCGTCGTGGAATTCGCGCGCCTTGTCCGGATCGAGACCGATGTTGAACTGGTCTTCCCAACGGAACTCGAAGCGCGCCTTCGACAGCGCGTTGTCGCGCACCTGCGCACCCGGGTGGCCCTTCGCCAGGTCGGCGGCGTGAGCGGCGAGCTTGTACGTGATGATGCCTTCCTTCACGTCGTCCTTGTTCGGCAGGCCGAGGTGTTCCTTCGGCGTCACGTAGCACAGCATCGCGGTGCCGAACCAGCCGATCATCGCGGCGCCGATGCCGGACGTGATGTGGTCGTAGCCCGGCGCGATGTCGGTGGTCAGCGGCCCGAGCGTGTAGAACGGCGCTTCCTTGCACCAGTCGAGCTGGAGATCCATGTTCTCCTTGATCAGCTGCATCGGCACGTGGCCGGGGCCTTCGATCATCACCTGCACGTCGTGCTTCCACGCGATCTGCGTGAGTTCGCCGAGCGTCTTCAGCTCGCCGAGCTGCGCTTCGTCGTTCGCGTCGTAGATCGAGCCGGGGCGCAGGCCGTCGCCGAGCGAGAAGCTCACGTCGTACGCCTTCATGATCTCGCAGATCTCTTCGAAATGTTCGTACAGGAAGCTTTCCTTGTGATGCGCGAGGCACCACTTCGCCATGATCGAGCCGCCGCGCGACACGATGCCCGTCATCCGGTTCGCGGTGAGCGGCACGTACTGCAGGCGCACGCCCGCGTGGATCGTGAAGTAGTCGACGCCTTGCTCGGCCTGTTCGATCAGCGTGTCGCGGAAGATTTCCCAGGTAAGGTCCTCGGCCTTTCCGTTGACCTTTTCCAGCGCCTGGTAGATCGGCACCGTGCCGATCGGCACCGGGCTGTTGCGGATGATCCACTCGCGCGTTTCATGGATGTGCTTGCCGGTCGACAGGTCCATCACCGTGTCGCCGCCCCAGCGGATCGCCCACGTCATCTTGTCGACTTCCTCGCCGATCGACGACGTGACGGCCGAGTTGCCGATGTTCGCGTTGATCTTCACGAGGAAGTTGCGGCCGATGATCATCGGCTCGGATTCCGGGTGGTTGATGTTCGCGGGGATGATCGCGCGGCCGCATGCCACTTCCGAGCGCACGAATTCCGGCGTGATCTCGGCCGGCGCGTTCGCGCCGAAGGCCGCTGCGCCGAACGCCTGGCCCGGGTGCTGGCGGCCCATCATCGCGGCGAGCTTCGCGCCGTTCGGGCCGCTCGCCTTCAGGCTCTCGAGGTACTCGGCGCGGCGCTGGTTCTCGCGGATCGCGATGTATTCCATTTCCGGCGTGATGATGCCCTGGCGCGCGTAGTGCATCTGCGTGACGTTCTTGCCGGCCTGTGCACGGCGCGGATTGCGGTGCAGGCCCGGGAACCGCAGGTCGGCGGTGGCCGGGTCGGCCGCGCGCTCGAGGCCGTACTGGCTCGACAGGCCGCCGAGCACTTCGGTGTCGCCGCGTGCCTCGATCCAGCCCTGGCGCAGCGCGGCCAGGCCCGCGCGGATGTCGATCTTCGCGTCCGGATCGGTATAGGGGCCCGACGTGTCGTACACGTAGATCGGCGGGTTCTTTTCGCCGCCGAAGCCGGTCGGCGTATCGGCCTGCGTGATTTCACGCATCGGCACGCGGATGTCGGGCTGCGAGCCGGTTACATAAACCTTGCGCGAATTGGGCAGCGGGGCGACAGCGGCGGCGTCGACGTGTGCGTCGGCGGACAGAAACTTCGGATTGGCGTTCATGCAATCTCCTGTATGAGCGCCGGACAGGCGCTTCGGCGCTTGCCCGGAGCCCTTGACGAATGTGGGGCTCGAGCTAAGCAGGAGACGAGGCTTGGTGAGGCGGCGGATTTCGTCAGAAGGATGGCGGCGAAATCCGTACGCTTCCCTGCGCTGGCATTATCCAGATCAGGTTCAAAGGGTATTTCTCACCCGCAATGCCGGTTGTTTGACCGCGCGCATTGCAGGACCCCCGCGTTAGCAGCGCACACGATACACTGGCTTCGCGGCGGTTTCAACCGGGAGAGGATCGGCTGCCCCGGTGCGGCCGCAGCATGGCGGGCGGTGCGATGGCCCGTCGAAATGGCAGCGCGCGTCGTCGCCGCATGGCCCCACGGCTTGGCCGGCCGGGGTGAAGCGGTGCAACATGGCGCGCTTTCGCGCAACTTCAAAAAAATTTTTCGCAGCGGCTGTCATTTCCCGCGACGTCGTCCGTCTATTCGGCTCCTTAAACCCATGTTTTGGAGAGATGTCATGAAAAAAGTACTGATCGCCGCTTGCGTCGCCGCTATCGCCACGATCGCCACGGGCGCGTATGCGCAGAACGACGCGATGTCGCAGCCGGGTTCGTCGATGTCGAAGGACGCGATGGGCCACGACGCGATGGCCAAGGATGCAATGGGCCATGACGCGATGAAGAAGGACGGCATGAAAAAGCATGCGATGAAGAAAGACGCGATGAAGAAGGACGCGATGTCGCACGACGAGATGGGCAAGCCGTCGGGCGACAAGATGGCGCCGTCGAACTGACGGAAGCGGACGCGGCGCGGCCGGCGCGTGCGTCGCACGGCGGCCGCCCGCACCGCATCCTGTCTCGTCGACTCATTCCCGGAGTCTTCATCATGCAAACCGTTCCCGCTACCGGCCGCGCGACCGCCACGCCGCCCGCGCGCCCGATTCATCCGCTGTGGGTGCGCGCGAGCCACTGGCTCAATGCGCTCGCGGCGATCCTGATGGTGCTGTCCGGCTGGCGCATCTACGATGCGTCGCCGATCTATCCGCCGTTCGTGTTTCCGCACGGCATCACGCTGGGCGGCTGGCTTGGCGGCGCGCTGCAATGGCATTTCGCGGCAATGTGGCTGCTGGTCGGCAACGGGCTGTTCTACCTCGCGATGTCGATCGCGACGGGGCGCCTCGCACGCAAGATGCTGCCGGTCACGCCGGCGTCGATATGGCGCGACGTGCGTGCCGCGCTGGGCGGACGGCTGTCGCACGACGACCTGAGCGTCTACAACGCGGTGCAGCGTGCCGCCTACCTGACCGCGATCGTCGATCTCGTCGTGCTGGTGCTGTCGGGGCTCACGATCTGGAAATCCGTGCAATTCCCGCTGCTGCGCGAATTGTTCGGCGGCTACGACAACGCGCGTGTCGTGCACTTCTGGGCGATGTCGCTGCTCGTCGCATTCGTTGTCGTTCACGTCGCGATGGCGCTGCTGGTGCCGCGCTCGCTGCTCGCGATGCTGCGCGGTCGCTGACCCGCGAGCCGCGGGCGAAGGAAATCATCATGTCGGAATCCGAATACAAGCGCGACGGTTCGCGCTGGACGCTCGACCGGAAGTCGCTCGAGCTCGACGTGCGCCGCGAGCTCGAGATGCCGTCGCGGCGCCTCTTCAACCGGCGCATCCTGACGCTCGGCGGCCTGACGATGCTGACCGGCTGCACGTTGAAGGACGACGCGTCGGTCAACACGTTCCTCGAGACGGTGTCGCGCATGAACGACCGCGTGCAGGCGTGGCTGTTCAGCGGCGAACGGCTCGCACCGACCTACACCGAAGCCGACATCACGCGACCGTTCCCGTTCAACGCGTACTACGGGATCGACGACGTGCCGCACGTCGATGCGTCGACGTACCGGCTCGTGCTGTCCGGCCGCGTGACGGGCAAGCGCGTGTGGACGCTCGACGAACTGTATGCGCTGCCGCACGCGGAGCAGATCACGCGACATATCTGCGTGGAAGGGTGGAGCGCGATCGGCCGCTGGGGCGGCACGCCGTTCGGCGCGTTTCTCGCACGGGCCGGCGCCGATACACGGGCGAAGTACGTGGGCTTCAAGTGCGCGGACGATTACTACGAGAGCATCGACATGCCGACCGCGCTGCATCCGCAGACGCTGCTCGCGTTCGACTACGACGGCCGCCGGCTGCCGCCGGAATTCGGCTTCCCGATGAAGCTGCGGATGCCGACCAAGCTCGGCTACAAGAACCCGAAGCACATCATGGAAATCTTCGTGACCGATACGTATCCGGGCGGCTATTGGGTGGATCAGGGGTACAACTGGTTCGGCGGATCGTGAGCGATGCGTGGCATGCGGTGGCGGCGCGTGCCGCGACGCATCACGCGGATTCACGCACCTGGAGGTCGACGCGCAGGCCGACAGCCGCTGCCATGTTGACGAGCGCGTCGAGCCCGAACAGGTTGATCTTGCCGCGCAGCAGGTCGGAGACGCGCGGTTGCGTGACACCCAGCTGTTTCGCGGCCTGGGCCTGGCTGAGCTCGAGCTGCGCGATGCGCTGCTTGAGTGCGATCATCAGTTCGGAGCGCAGCTTCATGTTCTCGGCTTCGGCCGGCTGGCCCTCGATTGCGTCCCAGACGCTCTCGTAACGTTCGTTGGTCATCGTTTCCTCTCCATCATCAGCGCGCGATAGCGCCGGGCGGCCAGATCGATATCGGCCCTGGTCGTGCGCGCCGATTGCTTCCGGAAGCAGTGAAGCACGTAGACGGCGTCGGCGAAGGTCGCGACGTAAATGATCCGGAATGCACCGCTCGTTTCGCGCAGGCGAATTTCCCGCACGCCGACGCCGACGGTGCGCATCGGCTTCCAGTCGTCCGGCGCCAGGCCGCGTTGCACCTGGTCGATCTGGTGGCCGGCTTCGCGTCGCGCGGGCAGCGGAAAACCGCGAAGATCGGCGAGGGCGCTGCCGACGAAAACAACCGGCTTCGGCGGAAGAATGGTCGAATTATACAAAATTTTGTATGGGTGTGGCGGGTTTTGAACGAAGGTCGCGCAGGGCACGCGGCGCGTGAGTCGACCGTCACGATAAGGGGGAAGCCATGGCCGGTGTGCAGGACTGGCCGTTCGGCCGATGCCTGGCTCGCGCGCGGCGGATTGCCGTTGGCAGTGGGGCGAGCCGGCACCGGCAGCGCATGCGCGCGGCGTATCCGGCCCCCGATTTCACCCGCCCGCCGGCCGTAAAATGTCGCGCGGAAACATCATTCGCGATCCTTTCAGACAGGTCCGATGATGCTTTCGAATCCTTGATGCCATAATGCCGAGCGTGCGCAGCCGAAGCGGTTGCGCGCATTTTTTTTGTCCCTCTGCCGCCGCCTGCCGGTTCTCTTTCGTCGCCGTTCGCACTGCCATGTCGTTCCGCACGTTCGCTCTGCCTTCCCGGTCCCGCCAGGGCCGTTTGCCGGCATCGCCGGCGTCTTTCAGCGGAGCACGCGGCGCGACGTGCGGGCAGGCTGCGCAATGACGCCGCTCGACCGTCTCCTCGATTTCCTCGCCCGCTTCTCGTTCCGGATCCGCCTGCCGCAAAGCCGCGGCGGCCGCGTCGCGCTGGCGCTCGTGTTCATCTATTTCGTCTGGGGTTCGACCTACAGCGGCCTGCATTTCGCGCTGCAGTCGTTCCCGCCGCTGCTGCTGTCGGGGCTGCGCAACCTGCTCGGCGGGATCGGCCTGTTCATCTTCGCGCTACGGCGCAAGCCCGAATGGCCGACGCTGCTCGAAATCCGCAATGCGGGGATCGTCGGCACGATGCTCGTCGCGCTGTCGTCCGGCACGATCGCGCTCGGGATCAGTTCGGTCAGCAGCGGCTCGGCCGCGGTGATGGTGGCCACGGTGCCGCTGTTCGCGACCGTGATCGCGGCGGTCGCCGGGCGGCCGGTCACGAAAGGCGAGTGGGCGGCCGTCGCGCTCGGCATGGTCGGCATCGTCGTGCTGAATTCGGGCGGCGCGGCCGCGCAGAATTCGGCGCTCGGCACGATCTGCGTGCTGGCCGGCGCACTGTTCTGGGCCGGCGGCGCGCATCTCGCGACGCGGCTCAAGCTTCCGTCCGACCTGTTCCTGTCCACGTCGCTGCAGATCGGCCTGGGCGGCATGATCTCGACGCTCGTCGCCTGGCTGATCGGCGAGCGCATCGAGCACGTGATGGTGGGGCCGGTGTTCGCGTTCCTGTACCTGATGGTGTTCTGCACGATGGCCGCGTACGTTGCGTACGGCTACCTGATCCGCCACACGAGCCCGATCATCGCGAGCAGCTGCATGTACGTGAACCCGATCGTCGCGGTCGCGCTCGGTGCGCTGCTGCTGGGCGAGCCGGTGACGATGGCGACCGTGGTCGCGACCGTCGCGATCCTCGGCAGCGTCGGGCTGTCGTTCGTGTTCGATCCGGCGCGCCGGCCCGCGGCGCGCGCGGCAGCGGCCGGTTCGGCGACCGCGGCAGCCACGTCGGCGGCGGAGGCTTCGTCCGCGCCCGAGCAGATCGCGGTGCCGGATCCGGCGCCGATCCTGGCGCCTTCCGCCGTTCCGCTGGCCGTGCCGACCCCGGCTGCCGTGATGGACCCCGCCGGGGTCGTGGATCCGGCGCCGGCGTTCGCGCCGCCGCCCGCCGCCGAGCCGGCAGCGCCCCGCAGCGACGCGTGACGCTGCCGTGGCCGGTCGCGTTCAGTCGCGCCGGCCGCCGCGATGGTGGAACCAGCCCGCCAGCGCGGTGAACGCCAGCCCGGTCGCGCACAAGCCGATCCAGCCGAACGCGTGCCACGCGGCCACACCGGCCGACGAGCCGAGCGCGCCGCCGATGAAATAGCACACCATGTACACCGTGTTCACGCGGCTGCGCGCCTCGGGCTTCAGCGCATAGATGCGCGACTGGTTCGAGATCTGTGCGGCCTGTACGCCGACGTCCAGCACGATCACGCCGATCACGAGCCCGACGAGGCTCGAGCCCGACAGCGCGAAGATCACGAACGACAGCGCGAGCAGCGCGATCGCGAGCGAGATGATCGCGCGCGGGCCGCGCTTGTCCGCGAAGCGGCCCGCGTAGGGCGCCGCGAGGGCGCCCGCCGCCCCGACGATCCCGAACAGGCCGGCCGCCTGCGGGCCGAGATGGAACGGCGCGCCGGCGAGCAGCAGCGTGAGCACGGGCCAGAACGCGCTGAATGCCGCGAACAGCGCGGCGCCCGTCAAAGACGCCTCGCGCAGCCCGCGCAGTTCGACCGCCAGATGCCACATCGAGCCGAGCAGCTTGCCGTACGACAGCGTTGAAGTCGGCGAGCTGCGCGGCAGCCGCAGCACGATCACGGCGGCGAGCGCGACGAGCGCCGCGACCGACGCGGCGAAAACCGCGCGCCAGCCGAAATATTCGGCGACGAAACCGGCGGCGGTGCGCGCGAGCAGGATGCCGAGGAGCAGGCCGCTCATCACGGTGCCGACCGCGTGCCCGCGTTCGGCCGGCGGCGCGATCTCGGCGGCGAACGGCACGGCCTGCTGCGCGATCGTCGCGAGTACGCCGATCGCGAGGCTCGCGACGGCGAGCACGGCCAGCGACGGCGCGGCGGCCGCGACGATCAGCGCGACCGACAGGCCGGCGATCTGCATCAGGATCAGCCGGCGGCGGTCGAAGCGGTCGCCGAGCGGCGCGAGCAGGAACATGCCGGCCGCATAGCCGAGCTGCGTCGCGGTCGGCACTGCGCCGATCCACGAAGCGCCGTCGGGAAACGCGGAGCGGAAGCTGTCGAGCAGCGGTTGGTTGTAATAGATGTTCGCGACGGATACGCCCGCGATCGTCGCGAGCAGCAACAGCAGGCTGCGCGAATAGTGGGGCGAGGCGGCGTCGGTCGGATGGTCGGTGGAGGCGGTGGACATGGCTGCGCGGACGGAGTGGGGCGGCGCGGCGCGCGGCGCACGCATCGGGTGCGCAGGCGCGCGGGGCGCCGGTCAAGGCTGCCGATCATACCGGAGCGGCGTGAATCCTGCCGGGCGCGCGGCGGGGCGGCGGACCGGCGAAGCCGGCAGAGTCGGCAGAGTCGGCAGAGTCGGCAAACCGGCAAACCGGCAAACCGGCCGTCCGCCGCCTCGTCACCGCGCGCGCTTCACTCCGTCAATCGACCAGCTCGCCCGTCGGCTCGTAGAACGGATAAGGCCCGGCGCCTTCATCGACATACACGTGATGCGACGTCATCCCCGTATCGGGAGCATGACGGTGAACCGCGAACGCCGGTGGCTCGAGCCGGAATGCGGACGGCGCATCGGTTCGCAGGTCGAAGGCGACCTGATGCGCGGGCGACGGCACCGCGGACGCGAGCGTGCCGCCGAAGCGCGTGAACATCGTGCGATGCACGTGGCCGCACAGCACGCGCTCGACGTTCGGATGAGCGCGCAGCAACGCGTCGAGTTTCGCGGCGGCGGCGGGCGCGAGGCGCAGCTTGTCCATGTGGCCGATTCCCGCCGCGAACGGTGGATGATGCAGCGCGACGATCACGGGCCGGTCGCGCGCGGCGTCGAGCTGCGCGGCGAGCCACGCGAGCCGTGCGTCGCACAGGTCGCCGTGGCTTGCGCCGGGCACCTGCGAATCGAGCGCGAGCACGCGCACCGCGCCGACGTCGAGCGCGTACTGCACGAATTCGCCATCCTGCAGCTCGGCGCGATCGGCAAACGCGCGGCGCAGCCCGGCGCGGTCGTCGTGATTGCCGATCATCAGGTAGTACGGAATCTCGAGCGCCGCGAGCAGCCCGCGCAGGTTGCCGTACTCTTCATCGTGGCCGAAGTCGGTGAGGTCGCCGGTGACGAGCACGGCGTCGGGGCGCGGCACGAGCGCGTTCAGTCTGTCGATGCAGCGCGCGAGCGCGGCCGCGGTGTCGACGCGCCGGTACGCGAGCTGGCCCGGACGCTTGATGTGGAGATCGCTGATTTGAGCAAGCAGCATCGTCGTTCCTCGGAATCGTCTGGTTGTTGTCGCGGCGGCGTCGCGCGCCGCGGTAGGGGGCTGCATGAATGATGCCCGAACGACCGATTACGCGCCGAGCGCGATCAGGCCTTCCGGTGCGATCGCGAGGCCGACAGCCGTACCGCGTGCGAGCGCGATGCGGCCCGGCACGTCGATCACGAGCGCATCGGGGGCCGCGTGCTCGATCATGAGCCGCGTGCGTTCGCCGAGGAACGCGCACGCGCTGACCGCGCCGCGCAGCGGCGCATGCGCGGGATCGGCGAGTTGCGCATCCTCGGGGCGGAAGAACCACTCGTCGGCCGCGTGCGGCGTGGTGATCGCGCCGCCCGTGGTCACCAGCGTGCCGTCGCGCCACTGCCCGGCGAGCCGGTTCAGCGTGCCGATGAACTGCGCGACCGTGCGGTTCGCCGGGTGGTAGTAGATGTCGCGCGGCGTGCCGATCTGCTCGATGCGGCCCGCGCCCATCACGACGATCCGGTCGCCGAGCTCCATCGCTTCGGCCTGGTCGTGCGTCACGTAGACCGTCGTCACGCCGAGCTCGCGCAGCAGCGCATTCATCTCGCGACGCAGCACGTCGCGCAGCTTCGCGTCGAGCGCGGTCAGCGGCTCGTCGAGCAGCAACACGCGCGGTCGCACCGCCAGCGCGCGGGCCAGCGCGACGCGCTGCCGCTGGCCGCCCGACAACTGGTCGACCGGCTTATCCGCATGCGCGTCGAGCCGCATCATCGCGAGCAGCTCGTCGACGCGCGTGCGCAGCGCACGCGGCTCGGTCTTGCGGATCTTCAGCCCGTAGCCGACGTTGCCGCGCACCGTCAGGTTCGGAAACAGCGCGTAGTTCTGGAACACCATGCCGACCTGCCGGCGCTCGATCGGCAACGCGGTGACGTCGTCGTGGCCGAAGGCGATCGTGCCGCCGGCATCCGGCGTGTCGAGGCCCGCGATCAGGCGCAGCGTGGTCGTCTTGCCGCAGCCCGACGGCCCGAGCAGCACGAGCGTTTCGCCCGCGCCGATCGACAGGTCGAGCGGTTCGAGCACGCGCGTGCCGCGGAACGTCTTCGCACAGCGGGTCAGGGTGATGGGAGTGGAATCGAGTTTCATGTCTGCGAGAGATTCAGCGCGGGCGCTTCTTGAGCGCGCGTGAGCCGGATGGATCGACACCGAGCCACTGCATCGCGACGAGCAGCGGCAGCGTCATCAGCAGGAACAGGATCGTGTACGCGCTGCCGACTTCGAGGCGCAGCGACGCATAGGTATCGGCGAGCCCGACCGGCAGCGTCTTGGTGTCGGGCGTGTGCAGCATCCACGTGAGGTTGAATTCGCCGATCGACAGCGTGAGTACCGCGAGCGCGCCCGCAACGATGCCAGGGCGCAGGTTCGGCAGCACGATCGTGACGAAGCGCGTGACGAAGGATGCGCCGAGGCTGGCCGCACCTTCCTCGAGCGTGCGCAGGTCGGCACCGGCCGCGACGGCTGCCACCGCGCGCACCATGAACGGCAGCGTGAACACGACGTGGCCGGCGACGATGAACCACAGGCTCATCCGGAACGCGGTGAAGCCGCCGTAGACGACCAGCAGCGCGAGCGCCGACGCGAGGCCGGGCAGCGCGACGGGCAGCACCAGTGCTTCCTCGATCGCGCGTGCGACGCGGTGCTTGCTGCGCGCGAGCGCATAACCGGCCGGCACGCCGACGACGAGCACGATCGCGAGCGTCGCGAACGCGACGTAGAGCGACAGCGCGACCGAGCCGTGATACTGCTGCCACACTTGTTCCAGCCAGCGCAGCGTGAGGCCGCTCGACAGGCCGCGAAAGTAGTTGACGGTGAGGCCCGCGAGCACCGACATCACGACGGGCACGATCAGGAACGCGCACAGCAGCAGCGTGACGCCCCATTGCAGCGCGGCGATCATGCGCGCGCCGGTGACGCGCGGCGCGCGGCGGGCGAAACCGTTCGCTTGCGCGGGAGCAGGTGCCGGCGAAGGCGAAGGCGACGGCGCGGAAGAGCCGGAAAGCGATTGCATGCGGAAATCCTCAGGCCGCGGCGGCGGCGGTGTGGCCGGTGAAGCGGCGCGCGAGCGCGAGCACGGCCCAGGTGACGATCCCGAGCACGATCGACAGGCCGGCCGCCGTCGCGATGTTCGCGTTCAGCGTGAACTCGGTGTAGATCGTCATCGGCAGCACGTTCAGGTCGGTGGCGAGCGTGAATGCGGTACCGAACGCGCCCATTGCGGTCGCGAAGCAGATCGCGCCGGCCGCGATCAGGCCCGGCGCAAGCGCCGGCAGCACGATGTCGACGAAGATGCGCCACGGCGACGCGCCAAGCGAACGCGCGGCTTCCTCGAGCGACGCGTCGAGCTTCGATGCGGCCGCGATCACGGTGACGATCACGCGTGGAATCGAGAAGTACAGGTAGCCGACGAACAGCCCGGCGACCGAGTACGCGAACACCCACTTGTCTCCCGTGAGCTTCGCGGACAGCATGCCGATCAGCCCCTGCCGGCCGGCGAGCATGATCACCATGAAGCCGACCACGACGCCCGGGAACGCGAGCGGGAACGTGAGCAGCGCGAGCAGCACGCGCTTGCCCGCGAATTCGCGGCGCGCGAGCAGGAGGCCCGAGATCGTCGACAGCGCGAGCGTCGCGAGCGTGACGCCCGCGGAGAGCGCGACGGTCTCGCCGAGACTTTTCATGTAGCGTGCATTGCCGAGCAGGGCCGCGTAGTGCGGGAGGAATGCGCCGTCGGCGGACACCCGGACGAGCGCCGCCATCGGCAGCAGCCAGAAGGCGGCGAACACCGCGAGCGCCGGCGCGACGAGCGCGACGCGCCAGCGCAGCGGGAAAGTCAGGTCGAGCATCGGTGCGTCCTGGCGCTTACTGCATCACTTGCAGGTACTGCTGGCCGAATGCCTGCTGGCCGGCCGCCATCTTGCCGAAGTCGACCGATTTCGCGCGGGCGTATTCGCTCGCCGGCAGGAACTTCGACGCGACGTCGGCGCCGAGCGCCTGTGCGCGCACCGGGCGCAGGTACGCGTTGGCCCACAGCTTCTGGCCTTCGTCGGACAGCACGAAATCGAGCACCTTCCTGCCGTTCGCGTCGTGCGGTGCGCCCTTCACGAGACTCATCACGTACGGCACCGCGATCGTGCCTTCCTTCGGAATCACGAACTCGACGTTCGCACTGTCCTTGTACTTAGCGCGATACGCATCGAAGTCGTAGTCGAGCAGGATCGGGATCTCACCCGACAGCACGCGCGCATACGCGGTCTGCTTCGGCACGATCGGTGCGTTCGCCTTCAGCTTCCTGAACCAGTCGAGCGCCGGCTTGAAGTTGTCGAGGCTGCCGCCGAGCGCCTGGTTCACGGCTACCGCGCCCGCATAACCGACGAACGCGCTCGACGGGTCGAGATAACCGACCATGCCCTTGTATTCCGGCTTCAGCAGGTCGGCCCACGAGCGCGGCACCGGCTTGCCGTCGAGCGCGTCCTTGTTCACGAAGAAGCCGAGCGTGCCCGAGTGGATCGCGAACCAGTAGCCTTGCGGGTCCTTCAGGTTCGCGGGGATGTCGTTCCAGTGCGCGGGCTTGTACGGCGCGATCACGCCCTTGTCCTTCGCCTGGAACGCCGACGACACGCCGAGGTAGACGACGTCGGCCACCGGGCTCTTCTGCTCGGCGATCAGCTGCGCGATCGACTGGCCCGAGTTCTTGTTGTCGAACGGCACGCGGATGCCGGTCTTCTGCTTGATCGCGGCGATCTGCGCGGCCCAGTCGGCCCATTCGGGCGGGCAGTTGTAGCAGATCGCCGTTTCGTCGGCGTGGGCGGCGGGCGCGCCGGCGATAAGCGCGGCGCAGGCTACGGGAGCTGCAAGCGCGCGCAGCAGCGAGGTCAGGCGAAAGGACACGGTAGGTCTCCGGGCGAGGGTGAGGCGCTGGGGTGAGGCGATCAGGGGCGGTGTGCGCGTTCAGGCCTTGCGCAGTTGCAGGTCGGTGGCTGGCGGGGCGACGGTTGCGCCGTCGCGCACCACGTGCGGCAGGATCAGCGACGAGCGTTCGATTGCCGCGCCGCCGATGCATTCGACGAGACGTTGCCATGCATGGCGACCGATGTCGCGGTTCGGCGTCGCGACGCTCGCGAGCGGCGGCGCGAGCAATTCGCCGATCGCGATCCCGTCGAAGCCGAGCACCGACAGGTCGTCCGGGATCGAGAAGCCCGCGCGGCGCAGGCCGCGCATCACGACCATCGCGAGCAGGTCGTTGCTGCAGAAGAGGGCGGTCGGGCGCGTCGCGTGTGCGGTGAGATGGGCGAGCACCGCATCGGGCAGCTCGGGCGCGTTGAAGTCGACTTCGACCGGAGGCAGCGTGGCAACGCCGCTTTCCTCGAGTGCCTGCGCATAACCGAGATGGCGCTGGCGCGCGCGATCCGACGCGGCGAGCGAGCCGGCCAGCATCAGCACGCGGCGGTGACCGCGCGCGGTCAGCAGGCGCACGCCGTCATAGGCGGCGCTGCGGTTGTCGACCGACACCGACGGGCGGCGCTGCGTGTCGTTGTGCATCAGCACGTAGTGCGGGCCTTCGTGGTCGAGCATGTCGAGCAACGGGTGCGTGTCCGCGTCGGCGACGGTGAGGATCAGCCCTTCGACGCGCTGCTCGCGCAGCGTCTCGATCGCGTGACGCTCGCGCGCCGCATCGTATTCGGTCGTCATCAGGATCAGCTTGAAGCCGGCCGCGGTCGCGAGCTCGTCGATGCCTTGCAGGCAGTCGGCGAACACGGGGTTCGACAGCGTCGGCACGACGACGCCGACGAGCCGCGTGCGCTCGCCGCGCAGTTGCCGGCCGAGCGGGCTCGGGCGGAATTGCAGCGTGTCGATCGCGGTGCGGATGGTCTGCAGCGTCGCGGGGCTGACGGTATGCGGTGCGTTGATCGCGCGCGAGACGGTGGCGATCGAGAAGCCCGCGAGGGCAGCGACGTCCTTGATGGTCGAGGTCATGAAATAACGCGATGTAAACGTTTTCGGCCGGGAAATTATCGAAAACGTTTGTGACTTCGCGATGACGCAAGCGATGCCTGTTTCGCAAAAAGCGCGATACAAACATCTGACGGATGGGGCCGCCGGACGACGCGGATCCGATTGTATCGGGGATGTTGCGGCGCGGGAGAAAATCGTGGGCGGCGCTGTTCCGGCGTCGATTGCACAGGATGAATCCGTGCGGCGCCGGGAGATGTCGCCATGCGGCGGCGCAGAATAAGGGAACGCATGCGCAAGCAATGGTAGAATCGCGTCCGCCCTCTTGCCGGGGTGATGAAATTGGTAAACATAGCGGACTTAAAAGATTGAGTGCCCGGTCGGAAACGGTCGGTGCAGAACCCTTCAAATTCGGCGAAACCCCTGATGCGCGCATCGAGGCAACGCCGAGCCAAGCCTCGCGGCATCCGCGAGGAAGGTGTAGAGACTAGACGGGGGGCGCCTAAGGCGCACGGGCAGCAGGCACGCCCGCGCGCGACGGTGAAGGCATAGTCCAGCGCACGAACGGCATCGCGTCCGCGACGCCGGCTTTGAAAGAAGCAGTGTGACGAAAATCCGCCGCCTTAACTGGCTTGCCGGTTCGAGTCCGGTCCCCGGCACCACGATCGCTTTCAGCGCGATTCGATGACGGTACGAAAGCCCGCGAGAAGCCATATGCTCGCGGGTTTTTTGTTTTTGCGGCGCGCGTCGAGTGTGATTGCCGACGACCGAACGGCGCCGCCACCGCCAGCAGCGACTCATCAAATGGACGAGCAGACCGGTCTCCGGCGGCGTCAGGCCGGTCACCGCCGGCGCGTGGTGCAACCCGCGTTTCCTGACGACGCCGCGAGCCGCGCCACGCGACCAAAACGTCGCACCAGGAAGTGACGGGATGTCTATGAATCAAGCCGGTCGCGCATGAAGGTCAGGTTGCGCGTGCGCGACGTGTCGATGCGAACGCGCGTCACCTCGTTACCCGAGCGTTCCACCGTCAAGACACCGTACATGACGGCCAGCTGACCGGCGGGGTCGAACGTGAAAATGTCGTCGGCTACCGGCTCAAGCCGATAGCCGACACTGCCTGCGACGCCGTGCATGGTCATGGTGAGTTCACCGTTCGTGACGGCGATCGTCGCGCGTGCCGCGGCATCGTGACCGTGATACGTGCCCGTCAGGCCCGCCGACGCACTGGAGAGCGGCGGCGCGTGATCGGGCAAGCGCTCGAGCGTCTCCGCGAGACCGCTGTCCACCAAGTCGATAGCCGTTACACGTGCCGCTGCCGTCGATGCGCGAGGTTTGATCAGCAGCGTCGCGCCTGTCCCTTCGTCGACCCGCAATCCGGCTTCCGTCTCGATGAGCGGCTTGGGCATCTGTTTTGCGTTATGGAGGATCGCGTTGACGTGCCCGTTGTGATCACCGATCACGCAATACGTCCCGGACACGCGCGAGTAGTACTTGCCGAGCAAGGTTTCGTGCCCGGCTGTTTGCAGGGGAGCGGCGGGCTTCGCGCTAAGGATGTCATCGCCCAGAACGATATCGACTACCTGCGTAGCCAGTTCAACCGGATTGGCTGCCGCGCCGTTGGTGAGAATGATGACATCCAGCGCCTGCTCCGACACGGTCAACATCTGACAAGCGCCACCGAACACCCCGCCGGCATGGTGCAGCACTTCCACGTCGCGATGGGGGGTGCGCATCAGCCCGAGGGTGTAGACGCCTTCCGCACCGCTCGAATAGTGCGGCCTGGTCAGCATCTGGCGCCAGCTTGCTTCGCTGCCGACTCGCTTGGGGCCGCGCAGATGCGCGAGCCAGAGCAGCATGTCATCGACCGTCGATACGATCCCGCCTTCACCGAGCACTTCCCACGTCGGGAAAAGGCCGCGCATGAATCCGCCTTTTCCGTCCGGCACATG
This sequence comes from Burkholderia sp. LK4, assembly GCF_001043615.1. Lineage (NCBI taxonomy): Bacteria > Pseudomonadati > Pseudomonadota > Betaproteobacteria > Burkholderiales > Burkholderiaceae > Burkholderia > Burkholderia sp. LK4. Next base: position 11,200 of record NZ_LDUL01000065.1, on the reverse strand, counting down.
CTGGGTCGCCATGCGCGGGCGGATGCGCATGTCGTCGGCGACCGACTCCGTGTCGACCATGCCCATCACATCGAAGATGCGTTCCTTCAGAAAGGTCTCGAAGGGGATTCCGCTGACCCGTTCGATCGCGAGCGACAGCAGGTGATATCCACCGTTGCAGTAGATCATCCGCTCGCCCGGCGGGAAATTGACGTCGCGTTGCCGGACTTCGGCCGCCAGCGCGCCGCCACGCGGCAGCGTCGCCACGCCTTGCGCGAGCAGCGTGAGGTCGAGATAGCAGCGGTAGCCGCCCGTATGCGTCATCAGCTGGCGCAAGCTGGGGTCGCCCGCCAGTAGCGGCAGTTCAGGCAGGTAAGTGCGGATTCCGGCGTCGATGTCGAGCTTGCCGTCTTCGGCGAGCAGGAGTGCGGCGAGGCAGGTGAAGTGTTTGCTCGTCGAGCCGATGCGCAAGCGTGTGGCCGGCGTATTGGCTACGCCGTGTTCCAGGCTTGCCATGCCGAAGCCTCGCCGGTAGAGGACTTCTCCCCGATGCGCCACGGCCACGACGAGGCCGGGTTCATCGCACTTGTTGAAACGTTCGAACAGGGCGTCCAGTTGCTTGACGACGTCGTGCGATTCTTGTGTCATTTTAAGTTATCCCTATGATTTAGAACGGAACGGTAAGCGCCGCGCCGATCGTGCGAGGCTGAATCACGCTGACGAGCGCCGGGCCGCCCATCGGCATCAGCGAAGTACCGGCCGCGATCAACGCGCGACGGTCGAACAGGTTGCGAACGTAGAACGCCAGGCTGAACTTCCTGAAGTCCACGCCCGCCTGCAGATCCGTGATCGCGTAGCCGGGCAACGGGTAATCCGGCCGGCCCGAGCTGGCGTCGAACCCGCTATGACGCCGGCCGACAAATCGTTGCGTAATACCCGCATACGACGGATACCCTTGTGCGGTGAACAGATAGGTGCCCGAGAACGTGGCGGAGACCTTGGCCGAGTTCGGCAATGGCGCGCCCGCCGTCGTACCCGCGTTCGCATTGCCCGTCGTCAGGCTGGCGTCGATGAGCGACAGGTTCGCACTGAAATTCCAATGCGGGTTGGGACGGAACGTGCCCGAGAACTCGAGGCCCTTGATTCGTGCGTTGCCGGCGTTGATGACCTGGTTGACGCCATCGACCGTGCCGAGTTGCTGGATGTTCTTCCACTCGATGTCGTAGACAGACGTCTCCAGCGATAGACGCTTGTCGAGCAGGTCGGCTTTGTAGCCCGCCTCATAACTCCACAACGTGTCGGGCGCGAAGGTCGGGCTACCCGCCGCGCGCATGCCGGTGAGTGGATCGATCAGCAGTGCATTCGGGCCACCGGGCCGGTATCCGCTGGCGACGCGGACATACGCGTTGCTGTTGGAAGTCAGCGCATAGCGCGCGGTGAACATGTAGGTCTTGCTGGTGTCCGACGACGGTGCCGAGACGGTCTGGGTCGGGCCGGCGAGGGTACCGAAGGTCGTCTGTTCATAGGTCTGGGTGTTGTGGGCGATCCGGACGCCGCCGGTCAGCGAAAGGCGCGGCGTGAGGTGATAAGTCAGGTCGCCATATGCCGCGTACTCGTTGTACGTGCTGGGCGCCTGAATCTCCGACAGGTTCGGGCCGGGCGTGCCGTCGGGCAAGGTCGTCAGAAAGCCTTCGCTCAAATGGCTGCGCTCGTGCGTATAGAAGAGTCCGGCCAGCCACTCGAGTCGCTGGTTGCCCGGCGAAGTCAGGCGAAACTCCTGGGTAACCTTGTTCGTGGTGGCCACATCCCCGGCGACCACCGAACCCAGGTCCAGCCCCTGGGCGGCAAATAGCGGCCCATATACGCCGGTCAGGTCTTGCGGTGCGCTCGAGTTGATCCTTTGATACGACGTGATCGAGTTCAGGCGTGCCCAGCCGAGTTCGTATTCAATCCCGGCCGAATAGAGCTGGATGTTTTGATGAAACGGCTGCGGGGCGAACTGTCGCGTTGTCAGGTCCCCCCAGACCGGCTGCCCGTTGGAGCCATATTCAACGTAGTTCGGATCGTTGCGATTGATGTTTTGCGAGACCGCGGTCAGCCGGACCGTCAAGTCCCTGGTCGGCGTCAGCAGCAACGACGCGCGGGCACCGTAGGTATCGCCGCGATCGATGTGCGAGTCCGCCTTGGGCCCCACTGCGTCGACATAGCCGCCATCGTGCTGGCCGAACACGGAGACGCGCAGCGCGGCAACATCGGTCTTCAGCGGGATGTTCAACGCTGCGTTGGCCGTACCGCTCACACCGCCATGCGCCGTTCCCGATACGCCGGTGCCGACCTGTCCGGAAAACTGCCCCGAGTCCGGTTCGTTGGTCACGTATTTCAGCAACCCGCCCATCGCACCTGCGCCATACAACGTACCCTGCGGACCTCGCAGGATTTCCACGTGGTTGAGGTCGAGCAGGCTCATGTCGAGCGCGAACGTTGCGCTCTGGGAGAACAGGGTGCTGCCGCCAAACGCGACGTCGTCGACATACATGCCGACCGTCGGCCCTGTCTGAATACCTGTCGTCACGCCGCGGATACTGACCTGACCGGACCCGCTGCCACCACTGGCGTTCAGGTCGACACCCGGCTCCGCAGACAGGTAGTCGGACATCGTTTTCGCGCCGCTCTTCTGCAGTTCCTCGGCCGACAGTACATTGACCTGCATGGGGACTTCCCGGGCCGGTTCACGTCGGCGTGTCGCGGTCACCACAACGGTATTGAGCGTCGCGCCATCCTTGCCTTGCGCTTTCGACGTTTCGGCAGCCGGTGGGGCGTTCGGCACCGCGGCGCCGGGCGCGGCGCCAGGCATCGCAGTGGACGCCGCATCGGGCGCGGCGATCTGCCGAGTCTGCATTGGCGCTTGAGCCTGCTCTTGCGCGTGCACGCCCAACGATGCCAACCCGAATACCGGCCCGACGAAGAGAGGGGCGTAACGCCTGCCATGCTTCAGCGATAACGTTGCCGAAACCGCTGTGTGCTTCGTCCTTTTTTTCATCTTCACCATTGTCTCCTCCTGATTTTGCAATCCACGGAACGCGGTGCCGCGTAGCGCAACTCAGGGGGAACGGTAAGTGCCGGTTATTTCTGGTTCATGTGGCGTTTGTATCGTTGCTGATACAAACGATCGGTGGCGGTGAAGGGCAGCAGGGCCGGCAGGCGAGGCGGAACCGGGGCGAGGACTTGTGTCGGGTTTGCAATAAACGGCACACATGGCCCCTACATTCACGGGCGATAATCGAAAATCATCGCTCGCTGTTGGCCACGACCATGCACAGACCCCGCTTCGATTCAGCTTTCTATCGCCTGTTCTTCGTGATGATCGCGATCATCCTCGTGATGCAGATCAGCGCCGGCCTGCTGCTCTTCAAGCTTTACAGCACCGCTCCCTTCAAACCGCCGCCCGGGATGAGCGCATCGTTGCAGTGGTGCGCCGCTGTGATGATTCAGGTCATGCCGGCACTGATCTCGTCCTGGATCGGTGCGCGCATGCTGGCTGCCCCGTTTCGCACGCTGGCCTTAGGGGCCGCTGAACTGTCGAGGAATATCGATGCGCCGCCGATCAGGGAAATCGGCCCTGTCGAGGCGCGTCAGGCCGCTAGCGTGTTCAACACGATGCAGGCGTCGTTGCGGCGGCAAATGAGTGAGCGCAACCGCTTTCTCGCCGCCGTGTCTCACGATTTGCGCACCCCCCTGACACGCATGAAACTGCGCCTTCGATCCGCTCAGGATACCGAATTGAGTGAGCGGATCAGAGACGATATCGACGAGATGACGCAGCTTCTCGAGGCCACCCTGTCGTTTCTGCGCAATGAGGAAGTGGTCGAGGCGTTCAGTCCGGTCGATGTCAATGCGCTGGTGGATGCAATCGCGGAAGATGCGGCCGAGCACGGTCAAAAGGTGACGATCAGCGGTGAGGTGCCGCCGATATCGGCGCAACCCCTGGGTCTCAAACGCTGCCTGACGAATCTGGTTGCCAACGCGATTCGATACGGTGAAGACGCGCACATCCGCCTGATCGACGCGCCTTCGTGTGTGCGCATCCAGATCGTCGATCGCGGCCCGGGCATACCGGAGTCGCAACTGGAGCGGGCCCTGGAGCCGTTCTACCGGGTGGAGAGTTCGCGCAACAGGAACACGGGCGGGACGGGACTTGGCCTTGCCATCGCGAATGATGTCGTGAAGCGTCACGGCGGGGAACTGGTGTTGCGCAACGGTCCGGAAGGCGGACTGGTGGCGCAGGTCACGTTGCCGCGTCGATAGGTCGGGCGGTCGGAGCGACCGTTGGCGCAGCTCTGTTTCACGCTTGATACAGATTGCACACAAAGCGGAAACGGCGCGCGCATATAGTCGTTCAACGCCCTTCAATCCTATTCGGCAGACCTCGTCATGAAGATATATACGGCTCAGCTTTCGACGGAAACCAATACATTTGCCCCGTGCCCCACCGGTTGGGGCGGCTTCGAAGAGAGCACGATTTTTCACGGCGATGCGAGTGTGCGCGAGCCCGACGGCATGGGTCACGTGATCGCGGAGGTGCGGCGCCTGGCGGAGGATGACGGTCACGAAATCGTTGAAGGTCTGTGTGCCGAAGCCCAGCCGTCCGGCCGCACGATTCGCGCAGTCTACGAATCCTTGAGGGACGAAATTCTCGATGGCGTAACGGCCGCATTGCCGCTGGATGCCGTGATTCTGCTGCTGCACGGCGCGATGGTGGCGGAGGGCTACGACGATTGCGAAGGCGATCTGCTCGCCGGCGTTCGCGCCATTGTCGGCCCGGACGTTCCGATCTCGGTCACGCTCGACCCGCACTGTCATTTCACGCAATTGATGAAGGCATCGGCCGATGTCCTGATCGCTTACAAGGAGTATCCGCATATCGACGCCATCGATCGGGCGCGCGAAGCCTATCGGCTGGCGCTCGAAATGGCTGCCGGACGCATCCGCCCGACGATCGGCGTGTTCGACTGCCGGATGGTCGGCGCCTGGCACACCACCAGCGAACCGATGGCGGGGTTCGTCCGGCGCATGAAGTCGTTCGAAGGGCACGACGGCGTGCTGTCGGTGTCGCTCGGCCACGGGTTCCCGTGGGGCGACGTGCCGGAAGCCGGTGCAAAACTCTGGGTGGTGACGGACGACGATCCCGCCAGGGCCGAGGCGCTGGCGGCGCAACTGGCGCGAGAGTTCTGGGAACTGCGCGACGCGACACGCCCCGCATGGCTCGATATCGATTCCGGACTGGATCGCGCGCTGGCGGTCGACGGCGGCCCGGTCGTACTGGCGGATGTGGCGGACAATCCCGGCGGTGGCGCGCCGTGCGACAGCACGTTCATTTTGCGTCGCGTGGTCGAGCGACGGATTGCCGATGTCGCGATCGGGTGCTTCTGGGATCTCGGTGCGATTCAGATCTGCAAGGACGCGGGTGTCGGGGCCACGCTGGATCTGCGCATCGGCGGCAAGTGCAGCGTGTATTCCGGAGACCCGATGGACCTGCGCGTGACCGTGCGCGGTGTGGTCGAGCGGCATACGCAAAGCATCATGGGTCTTGAACAACCGCTTGGCCGGGCGGTGTGGGTGGAAGCGGACAACGGGCTCGACATCGTGCTGATTTCCGTGCGCACCCAGGTGCTCGGCGTGGACGCGTTCACCGGCCTTGGCATCGACTTCGCCCGAAAGAAGCTGGTGGTCGTGAAATCGACGCAACATTTCCAGACCGATTTCGCGCCGCGTTCGAAGGCCATCTTTCATGTCGCTGCGCCGGGTGCGCTCACGATGAACTTCGCCGAACTGGACTATCGTCACCGTGACCTCAACTACTGGCCGCGTGTGTCGAATCCGTTCGCGTCGGCGATGTGAATACGTGCCGGCGCTGTTCTGCGCCGGCACGTATCAGGCGTCAGCGCCGGCGTGCACCCGTGTAAAGACCAGGCGCCGGGTACGCGCGGTATCGACGCGAAAACCGGTGACGTTGTCGCGCATTGCGTCGCGCGACAACGTGACGATGCCGGTCATGATGTCCATCGGATCGACCGGAACCAGTCCGAAAGCATCGTGGGCCAATGGCGTGAGGCGGTAGTCGCAATGGCCCACCGCGCCGCGCATGCGAAGTACGAGTGCATCGTTGTCGAATCCAATGATTGCATGGGCATCGGCGTCGTGGCTTGCGTATATGCCGGACATCGCGACGGCGAGGTGCGGCGTCATCGCGGGCGCTTCGCCGAGGCGTGCGAATGTTTCGACATGGCCGCAATGCGCGATGCGCAGGCTGGAGGGGTCGGTCGGTGTGCAAGACGATCCCCACCGCAACGCCAGCGGCCCGTCGCCGCTCGCTTCGACCTGAACGTCGTTCAGGCCGTCGGTGCTGTCGTAAAGCTTCATCGACGGCTTCGGGCAAAGCGGTCCGGTCAACACCAGTGCGCCGTCACGATCTTCGAGTGCATACACGGTGCCGGTGCTGGACGACCGGTAGCTGCCGAGACGCGCCGCATGATCGGCGGCGCGCGCCGCGACTGGTGGGCCATCGCCATCGAGCTCGTCCGCGAGCACGATGTCGACGACACGCTTCGACAGTTCGAGCGGCGTGTCGAGCGCGCCGTTGCCGAGCAATACGACGTCGAGCCCGTGCGCGATCGACAGTAGCATCTGGCAAGTCCCACCGACGACGCCACCGGAATGGTGTATCAGCTCGACACCTCGATAGGTGCTCTGCGTGAGACCGAGCGAGTATTGGCTGCGCTGACCGCTGGAGAATACGGGTAACGCCAGCATCTGGATCCAGGTATCGTCGTTGCCGACGATCTTGTTGCGGCATCTCAGGTGCGCGGTCCATCGCAGCATGTCGTCGACGGTCGAGACGATCGAGCCTTCACCCAGCACATCCCACGACGGAAAGATACCGCGCCGGAATCCACCCTCGCTGTCGGGAACATGCATCGTCGCGATGCCAAGCGTGATTGTCATGTCGTTGGGTACGCACGCCGTGTCGTGCATGAGCAAGGGGCTGAAGACATGCGTCGTGAGGAATGCGTCGAACGGCATCCCGCTCGCGCGTTCGACGGCGAGCGAAAGCAGGTGATAGCCGCCGTTCGAATACATCATGCGTTCCCCAGGCGGAAAGTTTTCGTCGCCTTGACGTTGCTGCGAGGCCAGGAGCGCGCCATGCGGCGACATGGCGAGACCTTGCGTCAGTAGTGCAAGGTCCAGGGCGCATCGCTGGCCGCCGCGATGCGACATCAACTGCCGCAGCGTCGGTCGGCCCGCGGCTGGCGGGAGCTCCGGCAGGTATGCGCCGATGGGCCTGTCGGCATCGAGTGCGCCGCGCTCGCACAGGAGCAGCACCGCGAGGCAAGTGAAATGCTTGCTGACCGAGCCGATGCGCATGCGTGTGGCCGGTGTGTTGGCGATGCCGTGCTCGAGGCTGGCCATGCCGAAACCGCGCCGATACAGCAGTTGGCCGCGATGAACAATGCCGGCGATCAATCCGGGTGCATCGGTGCGGTGATAAGGCATGAACAGCGCATCGAGCTGCGTTGCCGTGGAGGATGAATCCGATGTCATGGCGATCGCTCAGCGGGAGGGCGCAGTGATATCTGCGTGGCCCCACACCTGGGGCGGGCAGTGCAGCAGGCCGTCGATGTAGGCGACACCCGGTTCGCGATCGCGTGCGAGGAAGATCGGTCCGTCGAGATCGACGTGATCGCACTGTTGCCCGAGCAGAAACGCGGGAGCGATCGCCAGCGAGGTGCCGGCCATGCAACCGACCATCACGGACAAGCCAGCTTCGCGGACATGCGCGGCGAGGCCGAGCGCGCGTGTCAGGCCGCCGCATTTGTCGAGCTTGAGGTTGACGATGTCGTAGCGGCGCGCGACGGCGGACAGGTCGTCGAGATCCTGGAACGATTCGTCGGCCGCGAGGGGGATCGGACAATCGATGTGTTCGAGGCAGGCGTCCGCACCGATCGCAAACGGCTGTTCGAGCATGCAGACATCGAGCTGTTGCAGCACGGGGAGCATCGCGTCGAAGTGCGCGCGCGACCAGCCCTGATTCGCATCGACGGCGAGCGGTATGTCCGGGCGGACCTCACGGATGGCGGAGAGGCGCGCGGCGTCGGCGGCGCTGCCGTCCAGCTTGACCTTCAGCGCCCTGGCGTGGGGCAGTCGCTGTGCCGCCCCGGCCATTGCATTCGGCGTATCCACGCCGATCGTCATCGTGGTCCGCAACGGGCGCGGCGCGCAGAGGCCCGCGATGCGCCAGACAGGCATGGCTTGCCGTTGTGATTCGAGTGCCCACAACGCCGCGTCGACCGCGTTGCGCGCGCCGCCGGGCGGCAATATGTCGAGCAACTGCGCGCGTGTGGCCCCTGCTTCTATCGATGGTCGGACGCGCTCGATTTGCGCGGCGATGGATTCGGGTGTTTCACCCAGGTAAAAGACCCCGGACGCTTCGCCGTGGCCGGCGTGGTGTCCGTCGTCGACGGTAACGCACACGAGGCGAGCGGTGTCGATGACGTGGCCGGTGATACGGAACGGGGCAGCCAACGGCCACCGTTCGATGTGCAGCGAGAGTGAGCGCGCGCGGGGTGACATGGGAGAGGGAGGAAGAGGAGCGTTATGCATAGCGTTCGATTGCCTCGCGGACACCACGGCCGGCCGCACGCATCAACATGCAGGCGGCGAAGAAGCCGAACGCCGCCACGCAGACGATCGACCACAGCAAGCCCTGGCTGAACGCGTGCAGACGATCCGACATGAAACCGATGAACACGGGGCTGCCGGCCTGCACGACGATCGACGTCAGGGCGCCGATCGCCGCCACGCGCGAGCGCAGGTGGGCAGGGCAGATGTTCTGCATGATGGTGGGAAACAGCACCATGCCTGCGACCATGCAGGCGAGCTGTGCGCCGAAGAGCGCGTAGACCGGCGTCAGCGAGCCCACCGCCAGATAGAGGAACGACAGGCCGCCGGCGACCAGCGCGCCGCATTCACAGACACGCAGCGGCGCGAGCACGCCGAAGCGCGCTCTCATGCGTCCGGCAACGAGTCCGCTGAGCACGCAACCCGCGATGCCGCCGGCCATCGCCGCCACGCCCATGCCGCCGCCGGCTTCGGCCGGCGTAGCGCCGAAGGTTCGCACTGCCACGACCGGCATCCATGTCGCGACACCGCCGAACGACAGATTGACCAGTCCGATGGCACCGAAGAACTTGAGCATCATGATGGCTTCGCGCCGGAAGTAGACCGGTGCGGACGGCAGCGGTGCGGAAGTCCGGTGACGGGCTGCGGATGCTTCCGTGTCACCGTGTTTTCCGGGTCGAATGAGTAGAACCAGCACGGCCAGCACGGGGGCAGGCAGGGCAACGGCAAAAAACGCGAGCCGCCACGGCGCGAGATCGGCGAGCCCGGCTGGCAACGCGCCGAGCACCGCCGTGATGCCGTTCATCAGTGCGCCGCCGAGCGCCATCCCCGCGCCTGCGCCCAACAGGTTGGCGAGCGCGAAGATCGCATTGGCGAGCACGCGCTGGCGCGCGGGGAAGAGGTCGGGAATCAGCCCGTAGATCACCGGCACCAGTCCGGCTTCGCCGATCCCCAGCCCGACGGTGGCGATGAACAACTGCCAGAAGTGGGTAGTCACGCCGCAGATCGCGGTGGCGGCGCTCCAGACGAGGACACACGCGACCAGCACCACACGGCGGTCCACGCGATCGGCGACCCAGCCGATCGGCAACGAAGCCACGCCCGCGAACAGGGCGATCCCCGCGCCTTGCATCAGGCCGATTTGAGTATCGGTCAGCCCGAAATCGTGGCGGATGGGCTCCGTCAGCAGGATCAGCATCTGACGGTCGACGAAGGCGAAGAACGCCACGATCACGAGAATCGCCAGGCCGAACCACGCGAGTGGTCCGGCGCGTGAATCCGATGGCGGGCTTTGGCCTGCCACGGGGGCGAGCAGGTCAGGGTTGGAGTCGAACATGAGGGCTCCGTGATGAGAAGGCGGTTACTGCATGAATTGCTCGTTGCCCACGAGCCCGATGCGGTTCGCGCCGAGCCGCTGCGCGGAGGCCATGACCATGGCGACGGCGCGGTAAGGCGCCGCCTTGTCGGGCCGCAAATGCAGCTCGGTCGGCGCGGGGTTGGCCGCGACGTCACGCAATCGCGTTTCCAGTTGCTCGCGCGAACCCAGCGTCTCGCCATTCCATGCGATGGCGCCGTCAGCCGCGATATCGATCTGCACCACCGGCGGTGTCCGTGGTTGCGACGGCGGCGCACCGGTCGGCATGTCCAGCTTGACCGCGTTCGTCTGAACGGGAATGGTGAGGATCAGCATGATGAGCAGCACCAGCATCACGTCGATGAGCGGTGTGGTGTTGATCTCGATCATCACGTCGGCTTCGTCGGCGTTGCCGGTGGGCATCGTCATTGCCATCTCGGGTCTCCTTGTCGGCGTGGAGGGGTCATTGGCGCGGGGGCGGTTCGGTGATGAAGTCGACCTTGACGATGCCCGCCCGCTGGCAGGCAAACACGACCCGGCCGATGGCGGCGTAGCGCGCGTCGAGGTCGCCGCGGATGTGGACTTCGGGTTGCGGCGACTGCGCGGCAACCGCCTTGAGTTTCTCGACGAGCGTTGCCGCGTCGGGGACGCGCCGTTCGTCCCAGAACACGTCACCCTCTTTCGTCACGGCGAGAATCACGTTCTGCGGGGTCGTCTGCAGCGGCTGCACGGCTTCCCTGGGCAGCGTGACCGGCACGGTGTGCGATACCACCGGAATCGTGATGAGGAAGATGATCAGCAGCACCAGCATCACGTCGACCAGTGGCGTCGTGTTGATGGACGACATGGTCTCGTCGTGATCGTCGCCGTCGCGGGGCCCTACGGTCATCGCCATGGCTCACCCCACGCGGGTGAGGGCAGCGGCCTTGGTCGCGGCGGCGGCCCCGGCCGTGGTCGTGCCGGTCAGGATGACGATGTGCAATTCCGTCGAAAACCCGCGCACGCGCTCCATCACCGCCTTGTTGCGGCGCACGAGCCAGTTGTAGCCCAGCACGGCGGGCACCGCGACCGCCAGACCGATCGCGGTCATGATCAGCGCTTCGCCGACCGGCCCCGCGACCTTGTCGATGGAGGCCTGGCCTGCGATGCCGATGGCAGTCAGCGCGTGATAGATGCCCCACACGGTGCCGA